>CAZCDQ010000050.1:0-21346 GCA_964497605.1 uncultured bacterium | reverse complement strand
TTTTAAACGACCTCACCCTTTCATTCCCTCTCCTTGAAAGGAGAGGGGCAGTTTGATAGTATTGCAGCTCCCCCTCGCCCGCCGGCGGGAGAGGGGGTAAGGGGCTTGAGGGTGAAAAAATAGAAGTTGCTGACGTAACTTGATAACCAGCTAACAAAATTATCCGGTTTTAATATGCAAAACACAATAAATGGTATATGTCCGAAAACAACCTACATCATATTGTAATATATGTATGTTAATGACATTGCAGGCAAAATGATGTAAAATAAAACACTTTGAACGTGCGCCTTTATGGAAAAAAAACAAAAAAAATCTTGACAGCGCATTGTTTTTGTAATATTATGCAAGTCAAGTAACTACGATAAGATGCAATCTGTTGCGGAAAAGTTTTGAAAAGATTATCCCAAAACGTTCATAACTTTTTTTAAAACAGTTTGTTATGATGTGCAAATTGTATGATATGATATAATTTTTTGAATAATTTCTCGGAAGCTGGTATAGATAAATTATGTAAGGAAAGGAGGATTTATACCTTTTTGAGAAAGCTTTTTAAGCAAAAAATACGGTAGAAAAATATCGCGAAAATGAATAAACCATGTTTTATAGGAGGGTTTTAATGGCATAGTTGGAACGTAATTAAGCTTTTCTTTAAGTTTGATTTCTTCGTTTTGCTTTTCTTTAGTTTTACTTTTCTTTAATCTTTTTCCCACACATTTATTGAAAGGAGTTGGGAATGAAATTAAAATTAACAGTTTTGACCTTACTTGTCGTAGGGTTGGTCTTTGGGTTCAGCAGCGTTTCATTTGGTGATGCTGTTCTTGGACTTAAAGCGCAAGACACTTCAACGATTACGGTTGATGATTCGGCAGACAATGTCATCCCCGGTATCCCGCTGCTTCGGTTCAGTGTCACGAATACTGAGGCGACGAGTATAGAATTGACTGAGATTAAGTCAACAAACGGTGATGTCACCAACGGTAATGATTGGGAATTGACCGTTATTGACGATGCAAATGACAACGGCCTCTGGGATGATGGGGATACCGTTCTCGTTGCGGATGTTGCAAATTCGGATAATGACGATGATGAAACGGTTCTCGATATAACCGATACGGATATTGCTGCAGGCGATTCGCTCAATATGCTTATTGTGACGAAAAAACTTGCATCTGCCGAACCAGGCGACCTGATTACGATCGTCATCAACACCGACGATCTCACAATCACTGAGGCCCTTACGGTTTCTCAGAATGGTGATAACGATCTTAAAACAAACAACACAGCGAATACTCCGAGCGTAACCACCGCTGACGGAGCCGGCAGTGTTACAACAGCTGCTCATACCGTTGCTTTGACAGCCGGCGATTTCCCGAACAAAAAAGATGGCCATGTTGTCGCAGCTTTCAATATTGAAGGTGACGATGCTGCGATTTCGCATGTGCTTGATGCCGTTCGTATTACGACGGCAGGAACAGCAGCAACCGCTGATTTCGACAATGCAAGAATTTATGTAGATGTCGATAACAACGGCGCTATTGGCGCTGGCGATGCGGAATTGACACTGGGTGGTACCGGCGTTACAATGGGCGGTCCAAATAATTATTCGTTAACAACACCTGTCTTCATCAAGAACACAGCGAATATTAATTTCCTCCTCACTATCGACGGTCAGGGTACAGCCGATAAAGATGAGACCATTACCGCAAGTGTTACCGCTGCCGGAACAACTATAGACGGCGGTATTGCATCTGACGATGACCTTGTCGGTGTTGCAATGACGATGGATGCTATTACGGCTACTCTTGAAACCGTAGACGTAACCGGCCCTCCGTACGGCCGCCCGAACGGTTTTCTTGATGCTATCAAAGTCACGTTTGATATCGAAGGTACTGCTGCACCTATTGATGATGATTTGATGGTTGACGCCGAATGGGATGTTATTGCAGTTGGTGGTGGTAACCACGACCACACTCAAACATTCACCGCTACGTACAATAGCGATGTGGCTGATAACAGCGTTGTCTACTTCGTAATTGACGAAGATTCCGATTCTATTACCGAAGACCAGCCGACCGTTGCATATACGCAGGGCGCTACGCTTGTTACTGATTCAACCGGCGATTACGCTCTTGCGACTTTCACTGCTACTGCTGCACTCGATAAAGCTCCGCCGGCTCCGTTAGGCGTTACAATGCTTGATAGTGACGGTAACGGTAAGATTGAGCAGATTAGAGTTGACTTCAGTGAAGCGGTGACTGCCGGTGACCATGTCGGTTTCACGTTTCCCGGTTTAGAGCTTACTGGCGGCGCAACAGCTGGCGGTGCGCTTGCTGCACCGTTTGACGGAGCAAACATGCGACTGAATCTTACGGTAACCGAAGACGGATATAATACCGGCGCTGTTCCGGCTTATACCTACACGTCTACGACCGGACTCCATACCGATGGTTCGAATGAAGTTCAATCATTCAACTATCTTGCGCTTCCTGCGGCTGACGGCGCGGCCCCGACGCTTGTAAAAGCTACGACCGGCGATGCCGACAGCGACGGTATGTTCGATCAGCTTACATTGCTGTTCAGCGAGGACGTTCAGCTTAATGCAAACATTTCTGGCATTACGGTTGACGACCTTGAAGATAATACCGGTGCGGAAGGTTTCAATTTTGGAGCTGCTCATAATCCGGCTTATAATTTTGCAGGTTCCGGCCATACACTTACTGGCGACACTGTTGTTCTTAAGGTAAATGAGGTTGGATCTCTCGATACCGCAGTCCAGCCGAGCCTGTTATTTAATAAAACGGCTATTGCTGAGAAATTGACTGATACGGCAGCGACACCAAATGTGCTTGCTGTTCAGGCCGGCGGTTTCACAATGGTGTCTTCCGCGTCTGGAGTTGTATCTCCAGTTACAGTATGGCTAGCAGACGGCATTTCGCCGCAGATTACCGCGGCGGTTACGCTTGACGGCAGCGCACAGGGCGCGCAGAACGGTAAACTGGATGCAATTAAGCTGACATTCAGCGAGGCGATGGGTACCGATATCTCCTCCTACGAAGACCTTGTCATCTCGGGTGTTACTATCGAAGAAGATTCGACGGTTGTAACCGGTGTCGATGTTCTTGTTGGGCTTGTCGAAGACGCCTACAACACCGGTCTTGAGCCGACAATTACCTACAGCGGCGATACAATCGAAGATGCAAGCGGTGCGAAACTTGGAAACATCTCCGAAGTTGCCGAGGATAATGCTGTTCCGATGCTTGTCACCGCGGTAACGAAAGATATGGGTTATGGCGGGCAGACCGCGAACAATGGTCAGATCGATGGTATGGCTATCATGTTCTCCGAGCCGATGAATATCGCGAAACTCGACGATCCTTATGCCGTACCTGCTAACGCGGACGGTATTAACGACGAATTTTCGTTCGTTGGTGTTGTTTATGATGTTGCCGACACTGTTGAGGTCGTTGACAGCCAGAACATGATTATTTACATCACCGAGAGCGGTTCTCAGGATACGGATCAGAAACCCGACCTGCTGTACGCTGTTAGCGGCACCGCTGCCGCCGACTCTAACCTTGTCGATATGAATGGTTTCGAGCTTGTGAGTATTGGGTCCGGCGGAATAACCGAAGAAGACGGTGCTCCTCCTGTCATTACCACCGCAACGACCGTTGACGATGATAACGACGGTAAACTCGACGGTGTCGAGATTACGTTCGGTGAAACGGTTGCAGAAATTGACACCGCAGCAGTTCTTGCGGCTGTGACACTTTCTGAAGAAACGAACCAGGTTGATCTTTCCGCGGCCGACGTTACACTGGCGGGTGCGGTGCTGACTCTGGTCGGTACAAATAACGCCGGTGCTGAGGATTGGGATACCGATGATACTCCCGACCTGAGCATTGCAGCCGGTAACGGTATTATGGATGCCGCGGACAATGTTGTCGTAGCTGTTGAAGATATGACGACGACTGACGGCGCCGCTCCTGTTATCGGAAAAGCGATCGCGCAGACCGATACCGATAACATTGTGGTCACGTTCTCCGAGGGCGTAACCGACGAAAGCGCCACCCCGGATCCTCTTGAGGTGGGCGACTTTGTCTATATTTACTATGCCGACTCGACGGATGTTACGACGATCTCGTCTGTGACCGCCGGCGCAACCGCAGATGTCTGGAATCTGAAAACTGACGATATACTGACAGAAGACCATGTTGCCATGGACAGCCTGAAAGTTGTTGCCGGAAAGGTCGAGGACCTGACAGGCCTTGCGGCAGTTGTCAACAAGGTTCCGATTTCCGATATTGAGATTCCGTCTCTCGTATCCGCAACGACGATGGATGTCGATGTTGACGGTTATATCGACACGATCGAACTCGTCTTCAGCGAGGAAGTCAGAGACGCAAACCTCAACAACTGGGATGCCGAGACCGATACGTTGGTGGTTGTCCCCAATCCCGGTATGGTTCCGAGATGGGTCGTTGAGGGTTATACTGTCATCGGTATCAACAAGACTCAGAGCGATGCCGGAGCCGAAACAGCTTCGGATATGGTAGGCAATGAAGTCTATAATGTCAACGATGTTGCCGATGACGAAACACTGTATCTCTCGATTGTCGAGGGCGCTTCTGCGGATACCCGCGCGACTCCGCTGTTGACGATGCAGGGTAATAACTCCGGCGGTTCCGGTGTGAGCGACTACTCACCGAACTATGTTCCGACTGTCACCGACTACGAAGTTACCGACGGCGCAGGTGTTGCCATACTTGAAGCCATGATGACTTCAACCACGACCATGGAAGTTAAGCTGAGCGAGTCGATCTATACGAAGGCTTCTTATCTTAACGCTCTGTCGTCAGACATTATTATCAGCTGGTTAGTCGGAACCGAGGAGAGAGAGTGGAAAACCAATGTCGTGAATATTTCGTACCCGACATCATTCGGAGAGTTCGGCAAGACCCGCATGGTCTTCGAAGTCGACGAAAGCAAAGCTCTTGAGCCCGGCTGGATATCGACAGTTGCACTGGTTGGCGGTACGATTCAGGATAACAGCGGTGACGATGGCGTTGGTAATGTCCTGAACGCTGCGACTCTTGAAGCGATCGATGTTACGCCGGCTGAGGATATTGTTGCGGTTGAGTCTCTTCCCGGTGAGTTTTCACTCGGCGCTAACTATCCGAACCCGTTCAACCCGACCACAACCATCGAGTATGCAATTCCTGCCGATGGCGCTGGCCTTGTTGAGCTGGTTATCTACAACATGAACGGCCAGAAAGTCTGTACTCTCGTGAACGAGACGCAGGACGCCGGTTACTACAATGTTGTATGGGATGGCAGGAACGACGCAGGTGAGCTGGTTTCCAGCGGTATCTACGTCTACCGGATCGTTTCCGGAAGCTTCAGCCAGAACCAGAGGATGACATTCATCAAGTAAGTCGTCTTTACACGCAGTATGAAAATGGGAGATGCTCACGCATCTCCCATTTTTTTATGTAGAAAATGAACTATGCGATTCTTTCGTAGGGGTAACCCTTGCGGTTACCCGGAAACGATAACCTCACCCTTTGATTCCCTCTCCTTGAAAGGAGAGGGTGCGGTTCAGGCAAAATGCTAAACGTGATATAAATCTCAATAGAGAGGCTCTCCCTCTCGCCGCGCTGCGCGACGTCGCCGCGGGCAGTTTGATGGGGAATTCACCACACACATGTCATTCCTGTGAAAACGCGAATCCAGAGAGAATTAATGCAGGAAAAGCGATTTACGGACGACGGCATAATCGCCGATGGAAAACCTGAAAATATATATGCCGGAGGGGACGGTCATATCATAGCGGTCGAGGCCGTTCCAGGTGAACAGGAGCGTGTCGGAGTCGATTGCGATGCGCGAGGATTGAATGTTCTGGCCGAGGATATTATAAATATCGCAGAAAATATGCGGTTTATTTTTGATAAGCACGTCGATTTCAAAGCTTGTCGATGCTTTATACGGATTGGGAAACGGATAGGAGACTTTGAACGGCTCGGCCTCGGCTATTTCGGCAATGACCGAGTTCATCGCATCGAATACGTTTAGTTTACCGTATCCCCATGTGTCGTTCGGGACTGTGCCGGTATACAAATCGGTTCGGGTGTTTTCGAGAAGCAGCCGCGATAATTCGTCCGGTGATATGCCGCTCGAAACCTGCGCGATGAGCGCGGCGGAACCGGCGACATGCGGCAGTGCGGCGCTTGTTCCGCCGAAATTCTGATATCCGCCGACCGGTTTTCCGGTCAGTGACTGCGATGAGGGTGAAAAAACGGTAAATCCGGGCGCGGTAATATCCACACCTCGGCGGCCGTCGATTGTCTGCCCCCGTGAACTGAAGAAGCATATTTCGCCCGAGGTATAGGGTATGTCCCGCGGATAGAATGCGCCGACGGTAATACCCTTTTCGGCGGTTCCCGGAGACGTGATTGTGCCGTTATCGGTCAGATGGTTTTGAAATTGAGCGCCGTTCACCCATGAGGTTTTATTATCCGAAACTAAGCCGTTGATGTCTAAATCGACCCTCCGTTTGTTGAGAAACGTAAACCGCATCTCGTCCGAAATGGTGATATCGGATGTTATCACGATATCGAGTCTCGATGTCCCTTTTGCGGAATGGTCGAGTCCGGCTATAACCGTGGTATTGCCGAGTGTGTAGGATTGCGCGTCCGCGGCGATTAATAGCGAATCGGTTTTTGCGAGGGACGTTAATGTGACCTCGGGCATATACGAGGCGCTTTTACGCCAGAGAAAGCTGAAATAGATTTCAGTGATATTATACGAGCCGGGAACGGTCACATGCAGCGTGTCCTGTGTGCCTGAATCGAGCGGAAACCGAACATGTTTCTTTCTGTTGTATCCGGCAAGATTCCCCGCAGCGGTAAACTGGTGCATGCCGTCATTGTAGAGATCGTTTATCATCACTTCCGTGTTCGAGGAACCGTCCAGAAATTCCTGTACCCACGATCCGTATTCGTACATGAAAATGTCGGCGCCGTTGTTTTTCGCCCAGATAAGGCCGTCGTGCAGATTGTTGCGGTCGATGTCGTTATGCTTTATGGAAATAAATTCAATCCCCGGCGCCATTCCGGTAAAGCGCCTTCCGGGAACCTGGCCGCCCGCTACGCCGAGGGATGATGTTCCGTGCATGGCGGCGTCGCCGGCCGATTTCATAAGACTTTCGCCGCGGTAATGTTTCCCCTTTTCATCGAAGATGGCAATGATTTTGGATGTTCCGAGCGCAGTCAACTGTTCGCCGATATCGAGCGTGTTGGAGCCGTTCGAGTCGGTAATTACAAAAATTTGTTCCCCGAATGACGGGGAAAGCTCGTGAAATCCGTTATCAGGCCCGTACTCGCGAATGCCGTTGTTGTTTTCGTCGTTGTAGAGCCAATCGATATCGGCTTCGTAACTGCCGGCGGGATTTGTCATGATGTTATAGTTATACGGATCGTAAAACGCCGCATTGTAAAACCGGAGAATTTCGCCGGAATCCGCAGCGCCGTTTCTGTTCAGATCGACCGCGTCGATGCCGGATTCGAACGCGCGGGAATCGTTTACATCGAGCCAGTCGTATTCGCCGCCGTCGGGTTTGAAAAATGCCGGATGATAGATGTCCACACCGGTATCGATGTTTGCGAGAATCACACCGGTTCCGTCCACAGACAGCCCGTCATAGGATGTCGCCAAGACGTGCGATGCTCCGACAAGCGGATTTGAAATATCGAGCGTTGGAGAGAGCGAAGGTTTGAATGTGCTTTCGATACGGATAATATTGTCAAAACCGGCAAGCGATTCGAGGCTGTCAAGATTGGCGTCGGCAAGATAGATATGCGTTGTGTGGAGGATATCGCCGAAATTTCTGCGGAACGTGAGGCCATGACGTTCAAGTTCGGCGATATCAGAGGCATTGGGTGACGATTGAAACCGTACGGTAACCGGCGCTGTGTTCGCCGCCGATACCTGCGCTTTTTTCAGCGCGCTTTCCGGCTCGAAATTCCGCAGAAACAAAAGATTCGGAGAAATCGAGGCGTCGGAAACAGCGGTGAACGGAAATTGAAAAAGAATATATAAACAAATAATAGATGTCGAAATATTGTGCATTTTTCAATATATTAAAACAATTCAGGCCGGGCAATAAAGATATGTGTGCCCGCACAGAAAAGAATCTTTCAATGTTTGTCACTTATATAAGGATATACTATGACCCATGATATCGATAGGATCATTCAAACGCTGCGGGAATTTTCGTCGGTATGGCGGGAGCCGATTGTCACCGAAATATCAAAAATCGACCGCAGCCCGTATAAGGTGCTTATCTCGACCATTATAAGCCTCAGGACAAAGGACGATGTGACTCGAAGCGCCTCGGAACGGCTGTACAAGCTTGCCGATACGCCGGAAAAGATGCTTGCTCTCAGTGCGGAAACCATCGAAAAAACAATTTATCCCGCGGGATTTTACAAGAATAAAGCGCAGACCATTCTCGATTTATCGCGCACAATTATCGATAGGTATGACAGTGTTGTTCCGGACGATATTGATACGCTGCTGACCCTCAAAGGCGTGGGACGCAAGACCGCGAATCTTGTTGTTACGCTCGGCTACGGAATGCCGGGAATCTGTGTCGATACTCATGTCCACAGAATCTCTAACAGGCTCGGCTACGTTTCAACCAAGAATCCCACTGAAACAGAATTCGCGCTTCGCGATAAACTTCCCGAACATTATTGGATAGAATATAACGATCTGCTCGTTTCGTTCGGGCAGAATGTATGCCGACCCATTTCGCCGCTGTGTTCGCAGTGTCCGATTCATGATCACTGCATGCGTATCGGCGTAAAAATTCATCGTTGAAACCGCACACGGTTTTCCGTACATTGAATAATCATTTCAGGTCAATCCCCCTGAGAACAGGAGAATTCATTTATGAGCACGGAAGCGAAAAAAACATCGATTGTCGGGAATCTGGTTGCCTTTTTACTTTCGATCGGACCGGGCATATTCTGCATCGGGTATACGATCGGTACGGGAAGTGTTACCTCCATGGCCAAGGCCGGCTCGCAGTTCGGTATGAAATTGCTCTGGGTTCTTGTGCTCAGTTGTCTTTTCGCATGGGTGCTAATGGAGGCGTACGGCCGGTTTGCCATTGTTACCGGAGAGACCGCACTTCACGGCCTGAAACGGCGGTACCGTTTTGGGAAACCGTTGGCGATCCTGATTTTGTTCGGCGTTGTTGTCGCGCAGTGGGGGAATTTCTCCGGTCTGATCGGGCTGACCTCGAACGGGATATACGAGGCGGTACGGTTATTCGTTCCCGGACTGAATCCCGAAAATTACTGGGGCATTATCGCGATCGCGGTCTGTATCAATTCGATACTATTCGCGTTTCTGCTGGTCGGGAAATACTCGTTTTTCGAGAAAATTCTCGTGTTTTTCGTGACAATCATGGGATTATCATTCATCGTATCGATGTTTATTGTCATGCCGCCTCCGGTAGAAATTGTTTCGGGATTAGTGCCGCAAATTCCGGATATGCCGGGAGCGAAACTTATGATAGCCGCGTTTGTCGGTACCACCATGGCCGCGCCTACATTCGTTGTTCGCCCGCTGCTGATGAAAGGGAAAGGGTGGACAGCGGAGAATATCGCCGACCAACGGCAAGATTCGCTTTCTGCCGCGTTGTTTATGCTTGTTATCAGCAGTTCGATCATGGTCTGCGCGACAGGGGCGCTGTTTCACCGCGGTATTGTGATTACGAGAGTGCTTGACATGGTATATACCCTTGAACCGGTTGCCGGGAAATTTGCGGTCGGGATTTTTCTTGTGGGGACTGTCAGCGCCGGACTCTCCTCTGCATTTCCGATCATGATGGTCGCGCCGCTTTTAATCGGCGATTACAGGGCGGGAAAACTCGATACGAAATCGGCGCTGTTCAGAATCCTCGCCGGTATCGCATGCCTGATTGCGCTTACAGTGCCGATTCTCGGCGCAAATCCCATCGCCGCACAGATCGCGACACAGATAACCGGTGTGTTTGTGCTTCCGCTCGTAATTATTTCGATTTTTCTTATGGTTAACAGGAAAGAGGAAATGGGGGAGCACCGTGCTGGCCTCATGCTCAATATCGGGATGATCGCCGCATTCTTTTTTGCCTGCGTCATATCCTATACCGCTCTTATGGCGATAAAGGAACTCATCACCTCGCTCTAACGGATATTCGCCCGATCCGCCGTCCGGATACATGTATCGAATGCTTCAATTTTCTCGAACATCTGTGTGATTGCCTTACCATATAGTTTCCATGCAAACGAAATACCGGCAGTAATAAACACAAGCTGTGCGGGAAACCGTGTCGAAAAAAAAGGTATCTGTCGAGATTGGTCGAGGTTTTTTCGGCAAAACGAATCAGCACATTCTTCCATATCCATCCAAGCGCGAACGATAATATAACGAATGTCAGGCAGAGCAAACCAAAGCCCATTATTACGGGAAACTTGTTCAGCATCCCGATATAATTGTTAAAAAGACCCGATATATTTTCCATGGTTTGATTCTCCGCGATTTTCAGTCGCCGCTTATAATGTCTCCGATAAGGCCGCTAAAACCTCCTGGGCCTCGTCTGACCTCGCCTTTCGTGCCGCCGTATCCTACAGCGTTAATGATACGATTCGCCATCCGTGCAAACGGAAGTGTTTGGAGGTAAATCGTTCCCGGACCTGTCAGTTTCGCAAGAAACAGTCCCTCGCCGCCGAACAGCGCCGTTTTGATACCTTTTATCATCTCGATTTCATAGGAGACCGATTCCTTGAATGCTACAACGCAGCCCGTGTCGACTTTCAGCGACACACCTGCGCCGAGTTCATGTTTAACCACCGTGCCGCCCGCATGAATAAACGTGTAACCCTCTCCCGAAAGTTTCTGCAGAATGAAACCCTCGCCACCGAAGAATCCTGCGCCGAGACGGCGAGTAAAGGCTATCGAAACATCTATCCCAAAAGCGCTGCAGAGATAGGCATCGCGCTGACAGAGCATGGCGCCCGTTTCGGCGAGATTGAATGCAACGATTTTACCCGGATACGGCGCTGCAAAGGAGACGTGTTTTTTCCCAGAGCCGGTATTTGTAAATGTTGTGATGAACAGCGATTCTCCACCCAGTTTCCGTTTGAAACCTCCGAGAAGTCCACCCTGCATTTCCGTGTTCATCTCGATGCCGTGTTCCATAAACATCATCGAACCCGCCTCAGCCTGAATCGTTTCACCGGGATCGAGTGTGATAACAACCGCCTGCATATCGTCGCCGACGAGTTTGTAATCAATCTGATGTGCCATTTCAGTCTCCTATGGTGATCTGTCTATTTCACGGTAACTCTGAAATCCCTGAATACCGCGCCGGCGGGAATGCCTCCGTCGCCAAGTTCGTACCGATAGGGATTATTTTCGGTCGATATGGTCACCGCTCCCTGCTCATTGCCGTCAAGACGCATGTTCTCGACCGTGTAACGCCGTTCCCGCGGCCCGATCTCAAATGTCCCAATGACCTCCCGTCCGTTCCATGTTGTCTCGATTATACGCCCGGAATCCGGGGATGCCGCGACAAATGAAATGGTGAAATCGACCGGTTCCTCGGACATATTCACCGCGGTGATCGTACCATCCTTTTTGAGCACTCTGTCAAGGTGTTCGCCGTCGGGAAGCGGATAATAAAATGTCGAGACCGAATCCATCATTGCCGATGCCCATCCCGCGGTGAACCGCGAACTGAATGTCAACAGAAAATCCTGTTCCAGAGCGCCGGCAACCTGGTCGTAGGGGCTGCGGTAATCGTAAATGAGTGCGATAGGGCATGGATCGGCGGTAATCTCGTACAGATCGGCAAACGTGTAATCGAACGGACTTGTGAACGAATCCATGCGTGGACTCCGGCTGCTCTGATAGATCGGATTTAGGCCTTCGACATCTGTATTATATAATGCAGGAGCGCCGAACGATCCGAATCCGACCGTTGTCGTACCGACAAACCAGTGATAGGACAGATGAGTGACACCAAGGTACTTTAGCGCGGCAAGGTTTGCGTAATCGCACGCTTCAAGCGGGACATTCATCTGATTGTAAAACGGCTGAAGGTATTCTGGTACGTTCGAATCACCAAGATATGAATTGAACAACCGTTTCCGGTGTATCGTCTGATAATAGTAATATCCCTGATATGCATTGCCGTTGTTTCTGAGCGCCGGCGTCTCGAACAGGATCGAATCGCCCGGCAGATCGGAAATATGATCGTAAATTTCTGGATTGGTTTCCAGATTAACAGAAAGTTCCGAGGATGCGATGGAATATTCGGCAATGATAAATATCGATAGAACCGTAATCAGCAATAAAAACGCCCCTTCGCTTTTAATATGTTTTACAAGAACCGCAATGCCCATACCGGAAAGAACCGCGATACACATCTGGACGAATACTTTATAGATCAGGATGCGCCTCGCGAACGGCGCATATAGAGTAAATATGAGTCCCGAGGGTGTCGGGATACCGAATATTTTCGGCCCAAGCGTTGAAATGAAAGCAACAACCGCTCCAACAAGAAACACCCATTTCATCGAACCCTCGCCTTTTAAAAGTCCGTAAATCATGAGTCCAAGTGCGATATAACCGATGTAGGCGACAAAACTGTCCGGATTTTTCCCGGGACGGAATTCATCCCAGTAGGTTTCTTTGAAATTTCCTTTCAGAAACGTGCTTCTCGGATGAGGGAAAAGGTAATCGGTCGGTGTAAGCGACAACTCCTCGAGCTGTTCGGTCGTTCTGGTGAACGTACTCATCGTACCGCTACCCCCGGTGACCGAAACATAGAATACACCGAAAATCACAATTGCCGCACCTAATACAACGGCTACTTTCAACCACGCTTTCACCGCCTCCGGAGAGATAATGTCTTTGATAAATCCGCCGAAGCTGTTGTTGTGTTTCTTAATACGAAGAATTGAAATTACCGCAAGCATAATAATCGTATGAACCGGCAAATAGACGAGATAATACGGAAACGAAAAGAGAATATGACAGACAAGGAATAGACCGGCGAGTAGAATGTTTTTCCAAGACCAATCCTCGATGAATTTGATAAGAAACAGCGTATACAACGGAATCCACTGTACCTGCGTGGAATCGAATGTTGTATACGAACGCACGAGCATATTCGGGCAGAACGCGAATATGAGTCCGGCGATGAATCCCGCAGAAGCGCTTTTGGTGATATGGCGGACCAACAGATACATTCCAAGTCCCGAGACTACGAGATTGGTAAGGATCGCCGTATTCCGGCTAAAAATATGGCCGAAGAAAAGGGTTATCGGAAGCTGCACAAATCCGGTTAGATTGAGAAACATCATTCTGATTCCGAACGGCGCCGCAAGCAAATGATTCTCGAACGGTGACACCCCGTAATCGAATATCGAGGCTTTTACCCACCAGAAATAATGATAGATTGTTGTAAAAAGGTCAGTAGTGATATGATCGTAGGGGCCGTAAATCGTTGTTCGCATTTTAAATATAAGAGGAAATGTTAGAAGTGAGGCGATAATGAAATAAATCGATGTCGAAAGGAGGGTTTGTTTCTTTGTGCTTTTTATGAGTTTTGACTGTTTTATCTCGACCGGCGCTGGTTCGGGTCGTTTCTGTTTTTTCTTTTTTGCCATTACTCTCTCTTTCGGATTAGATATATTTCAATTTTTCATGTGTCAATACGATACGTTTTCACCGTTTATCCTGTTCATGCAGTGTCTAATGTGTGTAATATATACTCTCACAAAAGTGTATCGACAGCTTTTCTTATCGCTGCAATATGTTCCGGCGTCGTTCCGCAGCATCCGCCGACGAATGATGCCCCCGCCTCGATCAGCTCTGGTATTCGCGCCGCCATCTCCTGCGGTGTTTCCCTGTATATCGTTTTACCGCCGGCAAGCTCCGGCAGTCCGGCGTTCGGTTTGAACCACAGCGGGAGCCCGGTCGCGGGGCGCATGATACGAGCGACCTCGATAATATTGTCGATACCTGCGCCGCAGTTTGAACCGACCGCATCCGCTCCGGCAGCCTCGAGTTCAGCAGCTGCGCGGTCGGGTGTGACGCCCATCATGGTTGCATAGCCTTTCACACCCTTATCGAACGTCATCGAGCAAACAACCTCGAAATCGGAATTGTCTTTTATCGCTTTCAGCGCGCAGATGGTTTCGCCCACGTCGGTCATAGTCTCAATCAACGCCGCATCGGCGCCGCCTGCTGTGAACGCTTTTACCTGACGGGCAAACGACGCGATCAGGTCGCTTTCGGTCATTGTTCCGAGCGGCGCAAGAAATTCGCCTGATCCACCGATGGTTGCGAAAACATAAGCCTTTCCTTTCGCGACCTCGATAGAACGGCGGACTCCCGCCTCGTTCAGTTCTTCGACCCGGTCTTCTAGGCTGTATTTCGCCAGCTTCTGGGGCGACCCGCCGAATGTGTTGGTGAGAATAATATCCGAACCAGCGTTCACATAGCTTTTGCCGATTTCACGCATCATGTCTGGTTTTTCAATATTCAGCAGTTCAGGGCAAATTCCCGGATCGACACCGTATTTCGCGATTTGAGTTCCCCATGCGCCGTCGCTGACAAGATATTTCTTCTCTTTCAAAACCGATTGAATATTCATTCCGTTGCCTTTCATTATTTATCATTATGTTTTTTTATATACGATATCGCCCATTACAATGGTCATCTCCGTTTCATACGTCCGCCCGAGGACAACGAGGTCGGCATCGAATCCGGCCGCAATACGGCCTTTTCTGTTTTCGAGACCGATGACCGCCGCCGGTGTTGTAGCGGCCATAGTCACCGCATCGACAATTGAAATACCCAGCATATTCATCATATTCCCGACCGCGGCATCCATCGTAAGCACACTTCCTGCCAGCGTCGAAAGATCGTCCGCGCTGATAATATGGCCGTCGCGCAAAATAACCCGTTTTCCAAGCATATTGTATTCGCCATCCTCAAGACCGGTCACCGGCATTGCATCGGTCACAAGGCATGTTAGCGCCGATCCTTTGTTTTGAACTATGAGGCCGGCGATCCACGGATGGATATGGAAACCGTCCATGATAATTTCCACCGTAAGATCGGTCGAATACAGGGCGGTTCCGGCAAGCCCCGGTTCACGATGATGGATCGGGCTCATGGCATTAAAAAAGTGTGTCACATGCGACGCGCCGTAATCGATCGCGTTCAGTACCTCGCTCAGCGATGCATCCGAATGTCCGAGCGAAGCAACAATATTGTTTCTGGCGAGAGTGTTTATCATTTCGAGCGCACCGGGCAGCTCGGGTGCAATGGTCATCTCGACAATCTTTCCGCCGCCGCATTCGAGTATGTCATCCAGCAACGCATTGTCCGGTTCTATTATCCCGCTTTCCGGCATGAATCCGCTTTTGGACGGATTGGTAAACGGCCCCTCAGCGTGAATTCCGAGAATCGCCGCGCCGCCGGTGTTCTTGCCAGTATGTTCAGAGAGATTCGGCAAAAGCGATCGGTAACTGTCCCGTTCGATCACCGGTGTCAGCAGAAGTCCAGTGGTTCCGTGCGCAACATGAGCGCGGCACATCCCGAAAATACTTTCCTCTGACCCGTCCATGACCGAAAATCCGCTGCCGCCCTGATTGTGAAGGTCGATGAAACCGGGGCAGATAAAACTGTCACCACAGTCGATGACACGGTCGGATTCGAGCGGGGTGAAATCCTCCGGATGACCCAGCTCGGTTATCGCAGTCTTTTCGACAACAACGACTCCTCCTTTCAGAACGCCGTCCGGAAACACAACGGCGCCGGTCAGCACCAGCCGTTTATTTTCCATAGAGATTTCAGCCTCGGAATATATTTGGCAGATTGATTTTATATTATATAGAAAATACAACTTTAAGACGGTCAATGTCAAATGGTAATACGGCTTTGTTCGCCTTTAGTCGGCGCGGTATTCCGCTACGAGGATAGATTCTATATGTTTATTGCTGTTACAAGCGTCAATATCGGAAATGCGATCCTAAATGCGGGTGGAAAAGAATCATGGTTTCCGTTGTGAGGATTGTTTTCGTGCCTGTTCCTGCCGTTTTTTGGTCTCAAGCAGTTCCGCGGTTTCCTCGATTTCCATGTCGATCTCGCGGAGAACACGCGATATGGTCTGTGTGTGGGTATCGTCGAACGGTTCGATATCGTTGGCGCGGAGATGATAGATGGTCTTTCCGAGCAGTTTCAGATGGTTTTGGCGTTTCCGCCGAAGCACACTGAGTTTGAGTTTGATATCGGCGAGACGAATCTCTGTCTGCATAAAATCCGCAGTTTTGGAAAGCGCTTTGTCAAACGCTTTCGTACGCACTGCGTATCCGGCAAGTCGTCCCATTGTTCTGAATAAATGAGCCATAAGTACATTCTCCATCGTTTGACCGAAATGTACCCAAAAACACTGAACGGGTCAAGAATGAAACGCGATTTTGATAAGAACTGTATCTTCGGACAGCATATTTGTATCGATTAATATCGCCCGAGAAAATTTATAATGGAAAAAACTCTGTATCCATATTATATTTCATAACTAGGGATCACATTTTTTCAGAGGATATGACATGACAAAAAAAGTGAAACTGAAACGAATCGGCCTTTTGTCGGCGGTGAAAATCGGCGGAATTGTTTCCGCGGTCATGGGGTTTGCTGTCGGGACAGTCTGGGGCATCGGGCTGGCATTTTTCTCCTCGATAATCGGCGCGGCATTTTCGATGGACACGTCGGGATTCGGCATCGCGTGGCTGATCATTTCACCGGTGATGACAACACTGCTCTACGGATGTATCGGCGTGTTTTTCTCATTTCTGGGTGCGCTGGTCTATAATATTGCGGCGGGATTGCTCGGCGGAATCGAGCTTGAAGCGGAAGATATTGCGCCGAAAATATATAACGATATTTACGATGAAATGTGATTATATAATTATTTCAGCACAGAGGCCGCAGAGTGCGCAGAGAAATTGAATTGAAATGATATATTGATAAAGGCGTATTTATATGAAAGAAGTCAACGACAATGCAAAGAACGGAGCAAGTCCGAACAGCGCTGATACGACCGAATCGGCAGCTTCCTTAAATTTTATCCGCACGATTATCACAGAAGATCTAAAAATGGGCAAGTACGATGGGCGTGTCCATACACGGTTCCCGCCTGAGCCGAACGGATACCTTCATATCGGGCACGCCAAATCGATCTGTCTTAATTTCGGGATCGCCCGAGATTTCAACGGGCTGTGCAATCTCCGGTTCGACGATACCAATCCCTCGAAAGAGGAGATGGAATATGTGGAATCGATCCGCGAGGATGTGAAATGGCTCGGATTCGACTGGGGCGATCGAGAGTTTTATGCCTCAGACTATTTCCAAACATTGTATGAATATGCGGTCGATCTGATCAAAAAGGGGAAAGCATATGTCTGTTCGCTGAGCGCTGAGGAAATCCGTGAATTTCGTGGTACGCTCACCGAACCGGGCAAAAACAGCCCCTACCGCGACCGTCCGGTCGAGGAAAACTTAGACATGCTCAAACGCATGCGCGCAGGGGAATTCTCGGACGGCGCCCATGTGCTTCGCGCAAAGATCGACATGGCCTCACCGAATCTGAATATGCGCGATCCGGTCATGTACCGAATTCTCCGGACGCACCATCACCGTACCGGGGATGGCTGGTGCATCTATCCCATGTATGATTTCACACACGGCTATTGCGATTCCATTGAGGGTGTCACTCATTCCATTTGCACGCTCGAGTTCGAGGCGCACCGTCCCCTTTACGACTGGTTTCTCGATCAGCTCGATATTTTCCGGCCCCGTCAGATCGAATTCGCGCGGCTTAATCTCAGCTATACTGTCATGAGCAAACGAAAACTGCTGGAGCTTGTGCGTGACGGTTATGTAAGCGGCTGGGACGATCCCCGGATGCCGACTATCCGCGGTATCCGACGGCGCGGGTTCACCCCCGAGGCGATCAGAAAATTCTGCGACCGTATCGGTGTGGCGAAACGTGACAGCATGGTCGATGTGGCGTTGCTTGAATACTACATCCGCGAGGATCTCAATAAGCGCGCCCCCCGTGTTATGGCAGTGCTGCGGCCGCTCAAGGTGGTCATCGAAAATTATCCCGAAGGAGAATCCGAGGAACTCGACGCAATTAACAATCCCGAGGATGAATCGGCTGGAACGAGGAAAGTGCCGTTCACCCGCGAGCTTTATATCGAGCGCGACGATTTCATGGAAGACCCGCCGCGGAAATTTTTCCGGCTCGCTCCCGGACGTGAGGTCAGGCTCAGGTATGCGTATTTCCTGAAATGCAACGAAGTGGTGAAAGACGCAAACGGCGAGATTATGGAACTCCGCTGTACTTACGATCCCGAGACAAAAGGCGGGAACGCGCCGGACGGCCGCAAGGTCAAGGCGACGTTGCATTGGGTGTCCGCCAAACATGCGGTGGATGCCGAGGTTAGGCTTTACGACCGTCTGTTCAGAGTGGAAAATCCCCTCGGCGAAGAGGGCGACTTCAAAGACTACCTGAACCCGAAATCACTCGAGGCGCTCACCGGCTGCAAGCTCGAGCCGGGGCTTGCCGATGCCGGAGAGGGCTATTTCTGCCAGTTCGAGCGGCTGGGATATTTCTGTGTGGACAAGGATTCCGTGCCTGACAATCTCGTGTTCAATCGGACGGTAACACTGAGAGACCCGTGGGCGAATATTCAGAAAAAGCAAGTGAAAAAGGTTGAACAAAAGTTTTATGAAGATGAAATTAATTATAAAAATTTTAAATTAGTTTCTCACGGTTGGAAAGTATCTGGAGAAAAAGATGGAATGGAATATTCTATTTTTGTTTATAATCAAAATGATATTAATAATTTTGTAAACGCTTTATCTTCACAACCAATTTATACCGAGAAATTATTTGTTCCATATCAAGATATTTATACTTTATCAAAAAATGATAAGGAACAAAAACTTGAAAAAGAAAAAAAGAAATTAATTGATAAAGTAAAAAGTATGATAGACAATAATATGCTAACAAAATAATAAGGATAATTATGCAAAAACCCGAACGGCTTCGTTTTGCACCCTCGCCCACCGGCGATCTTCACGTCGGCGGCGCGCGGGCGGCCCTCTTTAACTGGCTGTATGCCCGTAATACCGGCGGACAATTCCTCCTCCGTATCGAGGATACGGATGCCGAACGTTCGACCGACGAGGCGCTTCAGTCCATCCTGGACAGCATACAGTGGCTCGGATTAGACTGGGACGAGGAACCGGTGCGTCAGTCCCGGCGCGGCGACCTGTACCGTGCGGCGGTTGCGAAACTGCTCGAGCGCTGCGCGGCTTACCCCTGCTACTGTACGAAAGAGGAACTTGAGGCGGAACGAGAGAACGCCCGCATCGAAAAGCTCGATTACCACTATTCCGGGAAATGCCAGAACCTCACCGCGGATGATATCGCGAAGAACAATGCCGCGGGAATACCGTTCACCGTGCGGTTTCGGGTGCCGGAGGGGGAGACGACGTTCGAGGATATGGTGCATGAGACTAAGACATTCCAAAACCGTGTCATCGGGGATTTCATCATCGCCCGTGCGGACGGCAGTCCGGTATATCTGCTGGGGGTCGCGGTGGATGACGCTGATATGGGGATTACGTTGGTGATGCGCGGGGACGACCACGTCTCGAATACGCCGAAACAGATTATGATCATGGAGGCGCTCGGATATGAGCGTCCGCGGTTCGCCCATCTTCCGCAAGTGCTAGGAGAGGACAAGAAAAAACTGTCGAAACGTCACGGCGCAGCTTCGGTGATGGAGTATAAGAACATGGGATTCTACCCCGAGGCGGTGGTGAACTTTCTTGCGCTGCTCGGCTGGAATCCCGGCGACGACCGCGAGAAAATGTCGATAGACGAGCTTATCGAGGCGTTCTCCATCGAGAACATATCGAAAAAGAGCGGAGTATTCGATCTGAAAAAACTGGAATGGCTCAACGGCATGTTTCTCCGTGAACGGTCAAACGAAGAACTGTTCGAGGATGTCGCCCCGCTGTATGTGGAGTGCGGGTATGTCGCGGAGGAAGAGCTTGAGTCACAGCGCGATTATATTATGAATGTGATCGAGCTGCTCAAAGTGCGGTGCCGTCTGATCACCGATTTTGAAGAGCAGGGCGTCTACTTTTTCCGCGATCCCGAAACGTATGATGAAAAGGGTGTCAGGAAGATTTTCATGAAAGAGGGCGCCTTAGAGATTATCGAAACGCTTGCGGACGTATTTGACGGCATGGATTCATTCGGCGAGGAGGAACTCGAGGACGCGGTTCGGAGTCTTGCCGACGAAATGTCAGTCGGCGGCGGAAAACTCATCCACCCAACACGGCTTGCGGTCTCAGGCACGACCGGAGGTCCGGGCTTGTTTGAAATGCTGGCAGTGATTGGGAAAGATCGTGTCGTTGCACGTATGTGCCGTGCGGCGTCGTTTATCCGCAGCGCGGAAAAATGAAAAAAGTGTTGCAAAAATGTTAAATTCCATTTGACATATATCCTCTTTTTGTGTATTATATAAGTCCGTTTGAGATTATTTTATACCACAGGAAAAATAAAGTAAAAAAATCTGAAAAATAATTCTGTTTTTTGCTTGACACGGGAATTTCAATAAGTTATATTATAAATCTTGAACGAAAATGCGGCAGTAAAGATTTGGTTGTAATGCCGTGATAATAATAGATTTACTGTTCTTTGAAAACTGAATAACGTGCGTAGATTACTACAGTCAGTAGGTTCTCGGATTCAGCGGAGTTTCGGCTCCGTATGAGTTCAATTTTGATTAAAAAAAGATTAAATTCTTTATATTAATAAAATCATATGGAGAGTTTGATCCTGGCTCAGAACGAACGCTGGCGGCGTGGATTAGGCATGCAAGTCGAACGAGAAAGATTCTTTCGGGAATTTAGTAGAGTGGCAAACGGGTGAGTAACGCGTGGGAAACCTACCTTTTAGTTGGGGACAACACTTCTAACGAGGTGCTAATACCGAATAATATCTTACTGTCGCATGACAGTTTGATGAAGGGCGGCCTCTGTTTACAAGCTGTCGCTGAAAGATGGTCCCGCGTCCCATTAGTTTGTTGGTGAGGTAACGGCTCACCAAGACGACGATGGGTAGCCGGCCTTAGCGGGTGACCGGCCACACTGGGACTGAGATACGGCCCAGACTCCTACGGGAGGCAGCAGTCGAGAG
>CAZCDQ010000049.1:0-22042 GCA_964497605.1 uncultured bacterium | reverse complement strand
TGGAAACGCAACCCTTTAACTGACAACTCATTACAACAACTCCGAAACTTGAGTACTTTATTAATATGCTTCCTTTTTTATTTAAAAACCCCAGCTTTAAAAGTGAAAATGAATGGCGTTTTTTTCAACTCCGCAGCTTATCTGATAACGTGGCTGAATTTGGTAATGGATTAAAACCTTATGTTGACTTTAATTTTTGCGATAGAAAACAAAGACAAAGATTATTAATGCCTATTAATAAAGTTGTTATAGGTTCACGTGTCGATGAAATGAAATCAAAAATAGCACTTCAAAAAATTCTTAATAAATCTGGTTATAAAAAAGAAAACAAAACTTTTCCTGAAATTATATAAGCAGATAATTTCACTAAGGATAGAAGTTAAAAACCGAGCAACAATGCACAAGAATACTTGATATTTTTAAATATATTTTTGGAGGAACACATGGCACAACCAAAAGCTCTGATATTGCGCACCGCCGGGGTGAACTGCGATATTGAAAGCGCGTATGCGGCCGAGAAAGCGGGTTTTATCGCCGACCGGGTGCATGTTAACCGTATCGCGTCCGGCGAGATGAAACTGGACAGCTATTCGTTTCTGTTTGTACCGGGGGGATTTTCATATGGCGACGATGTTGCGGCGGGAAAGATTATGTCGCTCGAACTTAACAGACGGCTCGGCGATGCGCTTCTGCGGTTCGAGGAACAGGGCAAGCTGATTCTTGGTGTCTGTAACGGTTTTCAGATTTTAATAAAAACCGGGCTTATACCGTTTCATACATCAAGCGCAACCGATATGCGGGCGACGCTGACCGACAACGATTCTGGTAAATTCGAGGACCGTTGGGCCCATCTCGCGGTTGAGCCGGATACTGTCTGTATATTTACCAGGAAGATGAAACCGCGAATCGAGCTGCCGGTCGCGCACGGCGAGGGTAAATTCATGCTTAAGAATGAATCCGATATGAAAGAACTCGAGGAAAACGGACAGATTGTGCTCAGATATATTGCCCAGGACGGTTCCGAACCATCATATCCCGACGATCCGAACGGCTCGATGGGACATATTACCGGCGTGTGCAATAAAAAAGGAACGATTTTCGGGCTTATGCCCCATCCCGAACGCTTTCTTCATCGTACAAATCACCCGCGATGGACCCGAGAAAACCTTGACGAGGACGGCGACGGAATCGGTTTTTTTAAAAATGCATTTGAATATTGTGCGGGAATGTGATATAATAATGATGAGTCCATGACAGCGTACTCTTAACTCTGGGGGAGGAGAACGATGGAAACTGTCCGAAATGTTACTCATGTAGTGTTTGCCGCAATACTCATTATTTGCGGCGCTGCTGCCGCTCAGGACACAGGTTCCTGCGAAAACGAGCTGAAAATAGAAGAATTCGCATTTTGCACCGGGGTGAAAAACCATGAACCGCAGGGTGAAAGCGAGGTTTTTCAGGCCGATGTCGGCAGAGTATATCTGTGGATGAGCATCACCTGCGAAGACAAACCGACGAAGATTAAACATGTCTGGTATTATGGGGTGAAGAAAATGCGTGAGGTGGAACTCGATATCGAATACTCACGGACACGAACATGGAGTTATAAGAACATGCTGCCGCAGTGGGCCGGCCACTGGCATGTTGAAGTTCTCGATGAGAATGACAAAGTTCTTGAACGGCTGTCGTTTAGGATTAAAGATGTCCCAAATGAATGATCCGGCCGGGCCGCCCAACGGCTCGGTTGCGTTTATCCGAAATAAGCCGGTAACAGGGAAGTACATAGACATGTTGATCTGTCTGGTGAACAGCCGGACATTTTCCCGAAACTCATGCTCGCTTTTACGGAATAATCTCATGCATCCTCGTCGCGTAAAAGCGAATTACGCCTGTTCAGCTTCATCGCACTCGAATAAGATCCGAACATTATGAATAATGAAGAAACGCTCAGAAAGAAAATTCTGGATACGATCAAATCGGTCGACGGCAAAAAGCTGAGACGCCGCCAGTTGTATAATTTGATCAAAGTTAAAAGCCTACCCTACGAGGATTTTAAATCCACGATGACTGAGCTTGAGAAAGAAGGCGCGATCCTCAGGCTGAAAGGGCGGAAGTTTGTGCTCCCGGAGGAGAATGCTGCGGTTGCGGGCGTATTTTCACTGACTAAGAATGGTAATGGATATGTTGACTTTTCAGACCGACCGTCCGTCTTTGTCAAGCGCGATAATATTGGCGACGCGATGAATGGCGATAAAGTTCTCGTGCGTATTTCGAAACGGAAACCCAGCGGAGATTTCCCGCAGTCCGGGGTCATTATCAAAGTTATCGAACGATCCTCGAAACCAATTGTGGGCATTTATAAGAAGCAGCGCGGCTCGGCGTATCTGATGCCGTGCGGAGGTGAATTCCCGGGAAATCTGCCGGTGCTGAACAATGGCGGTACCGGTGCCGACGACGGCGATCTGGTTGTATGTAAACTCGGCGGACCGGTAAAAGGCTTTTCGCAGCCGGTATGCGAGGTCACAGAAGTGCTCGGGGATCCCGACGCTCCCGGTGTCGATGTCCTTGCCATAGCAAACGCTATGAGCTGTCAATCGGATTTCCGGATGAGGTGCTTCGTGAATGCGAACAAATACCGGACGATCTCGGTCCCGAGGAATTCGAACACCGTATGGATATCCGCGATATTGTCACGTTTACTATCGATCCTGACGATGCTAAGGATTTCGACGATGCTATATCGGTGAGGCGGCTCGACGATTGGAGATACGAACTCGGCGTTCATATCGCGGATGTGGCTCATTATGTAAAAGAAAGCACGGCGCTTGATTTTGAGGCTCAGGATCGTGCCATGAGCTGTTATCTTGTCGACCGTGTAATCCCCATGCTGCCCGAACGCCTTTCGAACGACCTGTGCAGCCTTGTCCCCGGGCAAGACCGGCTGACAAAAAGTATATTTATCACGCTTGACGAGACCGGTGTGGTGAAAAAAGAGCGGGCAGCAAATACGGTCATTCACTCGGATATGAGGCTGACATATGCGCAGGTGCAGTCGTTTCTGGACGGCGGGGATGAACACGATGCTGATAAAATAACGCCGGGAACTGGTGCGGCGCTCAGGCTGTTCTCAGAATTGACAGAACTATTAATCGAACGGCGGAATGAACGCGGTTCCCTTGACATGGATATCCCTGAGGCGAAAGTAGTACTCGACGATAAAGGCAGTCCGGTCGATATTGTAAAATACCCCCGGTACAAATCGAACAGAATGATCGAGGAGGCCATGCTTCTTGCTAACTCGGCCGTGGCGCGGATGCTTTCGAGGCGAGATTCGCATTTTTTATATCGTATCCACGACAAACCGGATTTCGAACGGCTCGAGACGTTCGGCGAAACGGCTAACTCACTCGGTTTTACGTTCAATATTAAGAAAGCGGCAAAACAAAGGTATATTCGTGATTTTCTTGTCTCGATCAGCGATTCGCCGATCGCCCGCATGATGAATATGCAGCTCCTCCGGTCCATGAAAAAGGCGGAATACAGCCCGGAAAACATCGGTCATTACGGTCTTGCTCTCGACCAGTATACTCATTTTACTTCACCTATCCGTCGATATCCTGATATTATCGTGCATCGGAAACTTGGCGAACGCGCTCAAAAGCGTGTGAAAGGGCCGCGGCCGGATAAATTCATGTATTACAAATATCTCGGGGATTATATTACAAACCGTGAGATCGTCATCGATTCCGCCGAACGCGATAGTGTCAAGATGAAAAAAGCGGAATTCATGAGCGGTCATCTTGGCGACGAATACGACGGGACGGTTTCAGGCATCATCCCGAAAGGAATATTTGTTGAACTTGACACCTATTTCGTTGAAGGATTAATCGATGTTTCAGATCTCGATGACGATTATTACATGATGGATTCGAGCGGCGTTTCCATGATTGGCCGAAATTCGGGAAACCGTTTCAGAATCGGTGACAGGGTACGTGTGTTTGTCGCCTCTGCCGATAAGGAGCGCGGCGAAGTGAATTTCTTTCTGATCAACCGTCTGAAAAATCGATAGCATCCGAAACCCAAATTGTAAATAACTATCGCATATATTGTAATTTATCTGTAAATTCCGTATATTATTTCTGGTAAACGGATACCGGATACCGATACAACATTTTTCGCAGAGAACCGGGTTGGGGATATGATAAAAACCGATGAATACTATGAATATGTCGGTTCGCTGCATATTCATTCAAACTACTCGGACGGGCTCAGACCGATCCCGGAGATTGCGAAAATCGCTGAAAAAAGCGGACTCGACTTTCTCCTTTTTGCCGATCATATGACACTGGAACCGCTTAAAATAGGGCTGGAGAAATGGTATGGTCCGGTGCTGTCGATCATCGGGTACGAGATAAACGACGCCGACAATAAAAATCATTATCTCGCGTACGGTCTCGATGAGGAGCTCCCTGCTACACTGACAGCAGAGGAGTATGTGAAAACGGTACGTGAACGAGGCGGAACCGGTTTCATTGCCCATCCGGACGAAAAACGATCCGCGCTGCCGGATCACCCGCCGTATCCATGGCTTGCCTGGAACGCCGAGGGATTTGACGGTATCGAGATATGGAATCATTCCTCGGAATGGCTTGAACGGCTGACCCATACGAATAAATATTTGAGAATCCTTCACCCGCTGAGTTACCTCGAGGGCCCCCCCCCAGAAACCCTTGAACGGTGGGACCGGTTGAACCGCATGTCGTTCATGGCGGGGATTGGCGGTACCGACGCCCACGCGTATCCGTACAGGTTTGGCCCGATCACCGTATATATTTTCCGTTACAAAGTGTTGTTTAAAGGCATCAGAACGCATATCATTCTCGACCGCGAACTTTCGGAGGATGTGGCGGTTTCGAAAAGAGCTGTGCTCGACGCACTGAAACAGGCGCGGTGCTTTATTTCGAATCACCGATGGGGAAACGCGCAGGGATTTAGGTTCAGCGCAGAAACCGGCGGCAGAATGTGGCTCTCCGGCGATACAGTCGAGGAGGAAAATGTAAGGTTTATTGCAAAACTGCCGGTTGCAGGAGAAATTTCACTGCTTCGGGACGGGAACGTTGTTGCAGCTGCAAGCGGCGGACAATTATCATATCTCGGAACCGTTTCGGGCGCCTACCGTGTCGAGGTCAGCCGCAAAGGGAAACCATGGATATACTCAAACCATATCAGATTAAAAAATGAAAAATAATACAAACAAATCCTAAGGAAATATCATGGATATTAGCTTGAGAGAAACTGAGCTCAAATACGGCATGTTTGACGATAAACCGCATGAGGAATGCGGCGTTTTTGCGATCTACGGCCATCCGAACGCCGCGGAAATGACATATCTCGGATTGTATGCGCTTCAGCACCGCGGACAGGAATCCGCCGGTATTGTAACGACGGACGGTAATGATGTGTATTATCATCGGGGAGTGGGGCTTGTCAGTGAAATATATTCGGACCATGAAATTTTCAAATATCTCAAAGGCGAAAACGCTATTGGGCATAACCGCTATTCCACGACCGGATCGAATAACCTCACCAATGTTCAGCCACTGATGTCGGGAGACCGCAGCGGGCCGGTGGCGATTGCCCATAACGGGAATCTATCTAATACCCGGGAACTTTATGACGGGCTTATTGATAACGGTGCAATTTTTCAGACAACTCTCGACAGCGAGATCGTTATTCATCTTGCCGCGCAGTCGAAAAAGGAGACGTTCCGCGAGCGGATTGTCGAATCGCTGAAACGGTTGGAAGGCGCCTATTGTCTGGTTATACTGACAAAGGACGGCGTTATGGCTGCCCGCGACCCCCGCGGATTCAGACCCCTCTGCCTCGGGAAAGTCCACGATGCGTGGGTTGTGACCTCAGAAACATGCGCCATCGACATTCTGGGCGGCGAATATGTACGCGACATCGAACCCGGCGAACTGGTCTCCATCGATGAAAACGGCGTCACATCATATATGCCGCTTGAGAAAAAGGAAAAAGCGTTCTGCATTTTCGAGTACATCTATTTTTCTCGCCCGGACAGCTATATTTACGGCCATTGTGTCGATAAAGTGCGCCGTAAGATTGGAAAGACGTTGGCGCAGGAGTATCCGGTTGACGCCGATATCGTTATTTCAGTGCCGGACTCCTCGAATACTGCCGCGCTGGGATATGCGCAGGAATCGGGGATAAAATTTGAGATAGGCCTGATCCGCAATCACTATATCGGCCGGACGTTCATCCATCCCAGCCAGGTCACCAGAGAGCACAGCGTACGCATCAAATTCAATCCAGTCAAAGGTGTACTGAACGGCAAAAAGATCGTGGTAGTCGAGGATTCTATTGTCCGGGGCACGACGTTTAAAAAAATCGCGAAACTTCTACGCGATGCCGGCGCAAAGGAGATTCATCTCCGGGTTAGTTCTCCGCCGGTGATATCGCCCTGTTATTACGGCATGGATTTCCCTACCTCCGAGGAACTGATGGCATCGAAACGCTCGGTCGAGGAGATCAGGCAGTTCATCGGAATAGATTCACTCGGCTATTTGTCGGTTGAGGGACTCCACAGCGCTGTACCTAACAAGGAGAATTCCTACTGCGACGCCTGTTTCACCGAGAAATATCCGACGAAACTGGCCAAGGATTCGAAAAAAGGCTGCCTTGAAAACGCTACGCCGAATTCCCATTTGATCGATGCATTTTCATTACGGTATAATAAATGATTCACATCGACGGACAATTATGCGACGTATGCGGAACCTGTGTCGGTGTCTGTCCGGTAGAGGCGTTGCATATCAGGGGGAATGATTTAATATTCGATTCGGAGAAATGCATCGATTGCGGCGCATGCGTTGCGATCTGTCCTGTGAGAGCCCTCGCAATCAGTGATGACACATGAAAAAACCCGAAACATACGATATCGTAATCATCGGCGGCGGCCCCGCCGGTTCCATGGCAGCCTTGAAAGCGGCGGAATCGGGCTTGTCGGCGCTGCTTGTCGAACGTGACAAGGCAGTCGGCAGCCCGGTACGATGCGCCGAGGGTGCCGATCATAAAGGGCTGGCTGAGTTTTTCACACCCGATCCTGCATGGATTTCGAGCGTGATAACTGGATATATTCTTGTTGCCCCGGACGGAACCGAAATCGATGTGCACGTTCACGACAAGGGCTATATTCTCGATAGGGCTGTGTTCGACCGTATGATCGCCGAACGCGCGGCATCGAACGGCGCAGTAATCATGACCGAAACCGAAGCCGTAGGCATATCGGATTATGAAAACGGTGTCCGCACGGTCGAGTTAACCGGTAAAGGCCTTTCCAAACAAATCCCTGCAAAGATCGTTGTTGCGGCGGACGGTGTCGAATCGAGCACGGCCCGATGGGCGGGGCTGAAGACAGCAACATCGCTTAAGAACATGGATACCTGTGCGCAGGTTCTTGCCGACGGAATCGCAGTTGATCCCCATAAATTTAAAATGTTTTTTACGAGAGAGTTCGCTCCCGGCGGATATGCATGGTTGTTCCCGAAAGGTCAGGATAGCGCAAACATTGGTCTCGGGATTTCTGGTGAATACTCCCGTGAAAAATACCCTGTGCAACTCCTCGATGCATTTCTTGAATTCCATTACCCAGAAGCGTCGATTATTGAGAGAACCGCTGGAGGTATTTCCTGTACCGGCGGGATAAAGAAACTCGTTGCGGATGGTCTTATGGTCGCGGGGGATGCGGCACATTTCGCAAATCCGATTACCGGCGCGGGGATTGTCAATGCTATGATATCGGGGAAACTTGCCGCCGAGACCGCTTATGAAGCGCTCAAAAAAGGGGATACTGCAGCATCCGCGCTTAAATCCTATTCGAAAATGTGTGAAACCCGTATTATCAAAATGAACCGTATATTTTACCGTTTCAAAGAAGGGATTTACAGCATGCCGGATAGTAAAATGAACGAAATCGCTCATGAAATTGCACGTCTTTCCCCTGAAAAACAAACACCTGCCAGGATACTCAGAGCCTCGTTTATTAAAAATCCCTCGCTGCTCCGTCTTATCCCAAAACTTGTGTTTTGAAACTCAGAAATCATATCGCAGCCTGACTGTCATGTAAAAATTAACGTTTGAGAGGCTGGCGGCACGAATGGTATAAGCAGCGCTATTTATTGAATAAACGTTTATTCATTAAATATTTAAAAACTTCTTTCCTCTCTCAATACCCACACGTAATAGCCGCAGAATGTATGTAGATTGATCAATTACACTAGATTATGGAAAAATAAAGTCGGCTTTGACTCGGTGATATGTAGCGGCAGGGCTCATTCCGCATATGTAAAGTGAAGCCGCTAAAATTACTTTCCGAAGAAAAATCAAAATGCACTCGGTCGGTCTGTCACGGACCGACAGCCTCTCTGAAATTGTTTTTTATTGATAAAACGGGGTATTTGTAGTAAATTACGAATCTAACATAATAATATTAATACAAGAAAGGTGGAATGATTCACATGACACGAATAGAGCGGGCGAAAAACGGTGAGATTGTCGAGGATTTCACAAAAATCGCCGCAGTGGAACATACAACCGAAACAACTGTCTGCAAGGGCGTTGCGCACGGCGAGATAACGCTTTGCAACAGCGCCGTCCGGCAGATAGAACCGGCCGCGATAGGTAGCGGTCTCAGAATTAAAGTGAACGCGAACATCGGAACATCGTCCGATGCATCATCCATCGAGAAAGAAGTTGAAAAGGCGCTCTCTGCTGTTGAGTGCGGCGCCGATACGATCATGGACCTTTCGACCGGACCGAAAATTGCCGAAACCCGTCAGCGGGTGCTCGAGACAGTAAACGTACCTGTCGGTACTGTGCCGATCTACGAAGCCGGTGTGAGGGCGGCGAATGAGAGAAAAGGGCTTGTCAGGATGAAGGCCGACGATCTATTTGCAGTGATCGAGGATCAACTTGCGCAGGGTGTCGATTTCATTACTGTGCATTGCGGTGTGACCCGCACGGTGGTCGAACATGTCCGCAAGCAGGGACGGCTGACCGATATCGTATCTCGCGGTGGGGCGTTTATTGTCGAATGGATGCTGTACAATGAAGCTGAGAATCCGCTTTATGAGCAGTACGACCGTCTACTCGATATCGCCAAAAAATACGACGCTGTGCTGTCGCTCGGGGACGGGCTCCGTCCGGGTTGCCTTGCCGACGCCACCGACCGTGCGCAGATCAGCGAGCTTATCGTGCTCGGGGAACTGGTCGACAGAGCGCGGGCGGCCGGTGTACAAAGCATGGTCGAGGGCCCGGGTCATGTGCCGATCGATGAGATCGAGACAAACATCAAGATTATGAAATCGCTCTGCAGGAATGCGCCGTTTTACGTCCTCGGGCCGTTAGTGACCGACGTTGCCCCGGGGTACGATCATATCACCGCGGCGATCGGCGGTGCGATTGCGGGTATGTGCGGAGCCGATTTCCTCTGCTATGTTACCCCTGCCGAGCATTTGTGCCTTCCCGCTAAAGTGGATGTGAAAACCGGCGTGATCGCCTCCAGGATCGCGGCCCATGCCGGCGATATTGCCCGCGGATTCCCCGGAGCCCGCGAATGGGACGACAAGATGAGCGAGGCAAGGAAAAATCTCGACTGGGAGGCGATGTACCGTCTCAGTATCGATCCCGATCATTCACGGCGCGTACGGACTGAGAATCGACCGAAGAACGAGGAACTCTGCACCATGTGCGGAGAATTTTGCGCGTTAAAAAAAATCGGCAATGTGCTCGGTGTAACAAAAAAATAACAGAACGGATGCCGATGGAGAAAACAACCGACACAGCTCCGCCGAAAGCCGCGCTGGTAAGTCTCGGATGCCCGATGAATCAGGTCGATTCCGAGCGCATGATTAGCGGATTCATTGAAAATGGATTCGAGATCGTTTCCGAAGAGGAAGCCGATGTTATCGTGGTGAACACCTGCGGTTTCATCGAAAGCGCGCGGGAGGAGTCGATCGATGCGATCCTTTCAGTCGCGGAATTAAAAAAGCACGGTAATCTGAAAGCAGTTATTGCTGCGGGATGCCTTGCCGAGCGGTATCGAGACGAGCTGGTGCGGGAACTTCCCGAGGCGGACGTAGTAATCGGGCTTGCCGATGCGGCGCAGATACCGGAGGTGTGCGGTAAACTCCTCGGTTATACGATGCCGGAAAACAAGCTGTATTCACGGGCGTTGATTGGCTATCCCCACATGGCGTATCTGAGGATATCCGAGGGATGCGATCACCGGTGCTCCTACTGCGCTATTCCAATGATACGGGGGAAATTCAGGAGTGTTCCCGAAGAGAGTGTGCTCGAGGATGCCCATGAGCTTGCATCGCTCGGGATAAAAGAGCTGATTCTCATTGGCCAGGACACGACATACTACGGGAATGATGTCGGCACGACAAACCTTGCAGGTCTGCTCGAACAGCTGAACGATATAGAGGATATCGAGTGGATACGTATAATGTATGCTCATCCGGGTCATTTCACCGAAAAATTGATCGAGGCTTATATATCGCTGCCGAAAGTCATTCCGTATATCGACATCCCGATTCAGCATATTTCGCCGAATGTGCTGAAACGAATGGGACGGGGCGATTCCGCTGATTCGCTAAAACGGCTCCTCGATACGCTCAGAGACCGTATCGAGGGATTGGCGTTCCGGACGGCGGTCATTGTTGGATTTCCCGGCGAAACTGAAAAAGATTTCAGTGAACTTTCCGGTTTTATCCGCGATTTCAGGTTCGAACGGCTCGGCGCGTTCGAATATTCCGCAGAGATAGGCACTCGTGCGGCATTGTTTGAGGAAACAGTATTGCCGGAGATTGCCCGCGAACGTTACGAAAAGATGATGGGAATTCAGCGCGAGGTTTCGGCGGAATTTCATGCCTCGCTCATCGGCCGGGAATTCGATATGATTGTGGACGAGTACGATCCCTTCACAGGCGGCGCGGTAGGCCGGACATATATGGATGCGCCGGATATTGACGGAAACATTTCGGTCGGGTGCGGCGTTGAAAAGGGAGATGTGTTTCGCAGGGTTCGTGTTGCCGGCGCGGACACATACGACCTCAGTGGTGAAATTGTTGGCCCAAACGGCGGAGCGTCCGGCTGAGAGACGGGATATTTGATGGCAGAAACGATTGAGAACATTTTCAAACCCAACCGTGCGGCGCTGGCGCCGCTTGCCGGAGTGACAGATTCTCTATTCAGGCAAATCTGCGCCGGATTCGGGGCGACTCCGGTCATGACTGAGATGGTTTCCTCTGAGGGATTTATCCGATTGAGCGAGGCGAATAAATCCGCCGGTCTTCTGCAGTTCACCGAGGATGAGCGGCCGATCGGTTTTCAGTTTTTCGGTGCGAATCCCGAGGTCATGGCCGCAGCCACTGAAAAAGCGCATGATATGAAGCCGGATTTTATCGATATTAATGCCGGATGCCCGGTGAAAAAAGTCATCTCGAAAGGAAGCGGCGCGGCGCTCATGCGCAATCCGCAGCTTCTCGCAAAGATTGTCGGTAAGGTTGCGGCGGTTTCAAGCGTACCGGTCACGGTAAAAATCCGTGCGGGCTGGGATCATTCGAGTATAAATGCGGTTGAGGTTGCCCGAAGGTGTGTCGACGCCGGCGCGCAGGCGGTGATTGTTCATCCCCGGACGAGGAGCGAGATGTTCAGCGGTCATTCGGACTGGGCGTTGATCCGCACGGTTAGCGAGGCGGTCACAGTGCCGGTGATCGGATCAGGCGATATTGTCGCCTATGAAGATGCGCAGAAGATGAAACAGGAGACCGGTATTGAATATGTCATGGTCGGCCGGAGCGCGATGGGGAATCCCTGGATATTCCGTCAGATTAAAGAACATCTGGCCGGGAAACCGATTACGCCGCTGCCGTTGTTCGGTGAACGGCTCGAACTGCCGCTCCGGCATCTCGAACAGCTTGCCGGAACGACTTCCGAAAAGTATGCGGTTTTCAAAATGCGAAAATTTTTCGGGTGGTATTCAAAAGGCGCGGTCGGCGGTGCTGCATTCCGTCAGCGGATTTTCAAAGACGAAACAATTGAACAGGTGAAAATGACCATCGAATCATTCAGAGAAGAAACGCAAAAACAACAAGTTACCGAACACATTCATACATGGTGAGTATATGACGGATAAACGCATACGTGAAATTCTCGAGCAGTTAAACTCAGGTGAATTGAGTATTGACGATGCTGAAAAACTTGTCGAGAACCATTATTTCAGCGATCTTGGATTCGCCAATGTTGATCATCACAGAAGTAAACGTCAGGGATTCCCTGAGGTTATATACGGACAAAGCAAAACGACCGAACAGATCGTTAAAATTGCGGAAACCATTTTAGAATACGAACACACCGTTCTTGCAACGCGGCTTTCTGCGGATGCGCTCGATGCACTTTCAGCGCGTTTCCCGGAAGGCGACAGGAACGACAGCGCCCGTACATTTGTGATTGGGATGCCCGAGCCGGATGTTGAAAACACCGCTGGCTCGATCCTGGTGATTTCCGCCGGGACATCCGATCTGCCGGTCGCCGAGGAGGCTATTGTCACCGCGCGGGCAATGAGCAATCCGGTCGAGACTCTGCATGATGTCGGCGTATCCGGGATACACCGGTTGCTTGCACGGAGGTATATGCTCAAATCCGCGACTTGCATCATTGTTGTCGCGGGGATGGAGGGTGCGCTGCCGAGCGTTGTCGGCGGACTGGTGCATGTGCCGGTTATCGCCTGTCCGACAAGCGTGGGATATGGAGCGTCGTTCAGCGGGATCGCAGCGTTGCTTGGGATGCTCAATTCGTGCGCCTCAGGTGTGACCGTGGTCAATATCGATAACGGATTCGGCGCGGGATACGCCGCAAGTCTCATCAACAGAACCGGAAAAATGTCAACGGATACAGAGCTTGAACTCATTTAAAAGTGTCTTGCGGCGATACATGGAGGAAGAATGAAAACAGCTTATATCGATTGCATGTTCGGAGTTTCCGGCGATATGCTTTTAGGAGCGCTTGTTGCATGCGGTGTGCCGCTCGACACGTTGACCGGGGATCTGAAAAAACTGAATGTCGAGGGATTTGAACTCAGCGAGGAAACGGTCAACCGTCACGGTATCAATGCTGTTCATGTCGATGTCGTCACCCGTCACGAACACGAGCACCGTCACCTCTCCCATATAAAAGATATTATCGAATCGAGCACGCTGTCGGTAAGAATTAAATCACGCGCAATCGATATCTTCACCCGTCTTGCCGAGGCGGAGGCGGCTGTGCACGGTACGACGCCTGAAAAGGTTCATTTTCACGAGGTCGGGGCGCTTGATGCTATTGTCGATGTTGTGGGTGCGTGCATCGGATTCGAACACCTCGGTGTGGATGAAATTGTTTCGACACCACTCCATCTCGGGACCGGGACGGTGACCTGCGCACACGGTGTCATGCCCGTACCGGTACCAGCGGTAGTAGAACTTACAAAGAATGTTCCGGTGGTCAGGACGTCATATGACGGTGAAATGACCACACCGACCGGGGCATCGATCGTGACCACGCTTGCATCCTCGTATGAACGACTCTACGGATTCGTACAGGAGACGTCGGGATACGGCGCGGGGAAAAAAATACGCGAGGAAGCGCCGAATGTGGTGCGGATAACGGTTGGAACGATAAAGCTGCCAGACGAGGAGGACCTTTCGGTTATTATCGAAACAAATATCGATGATATGAATCCGGAATTCTACGGCTATGTGTCCGAACAACTTTTCGCCGCAGGCGCAAAAGATGTGTATATGATCCCGATATTCATGAAAAAGGGACGGCCGGGGACGCTGCTCAGTGTATTGACCGACGAAGCGAGCAAAAACGCGGTGATCGATGTTCTTTTAAGCGAGACGACGACCATTGGTGTACGTATCAGCGAGGTCAGGCGGCGTAAACTGAAACGCGAGGCGCGAACGGTTGAAACCGAATTTGGAACGGTTCGTGTAAAAATTGTGTCGGTGAACGGAATCGATCGGATTACGCCGGAATACGAGGACTGTGCGGCTATCGCGAAAGAAAGGGGGATACCGCTCCTCAGTGTTTACGAACGGGTGAATAAAACGAGTTTCACATAAAAGAGCGGGTTACTTTGTTATGTTGAAAAAGCTGTGTATTGTGATTATGCTTCTGATTCCCGCCCTTGTGTTCGCCCAGAATTCAGAGAAGCCGGAAGTTGAAGCGCCCCCGGTATTACCGCCGCCGCCAGATCCAATAAGCGCGGTCTCGACCGAAAAAAAGATTGACAAGGGTTTGACAATCGGAACCGAGGTTATTCCAGAAAAACCGGACCGTGAACCAGCGCCCGATCCCAGAAATCTCGAAGCCGCCCGTGAAGCAAAAAGAGCCGCAGACGCCGCTCAGACACAACAGGAACAGTCCACCGCACCGTCACAGCCCCCGTCTCAGCAGCAGACGCTTCCACCTCCAGGCGAACTCGAAATTATGGAGGAACTTTCCGTATACAATGTTCCAACCGGAAATACCCGCACCATGAAATTTATAATCGACGAACAGTACAATCTGAGGTATATGATATACGGCGAGGAGTTGGGTTATATTCACGTGCTCAGCGCCGATTATGAGGGCAATTTCCGTGAGGTTTGGAAAAGTCCCTCTCTCAACGCTCCCGTGCGGGGCGTATTCCTCGACGATCTCGAGAATGACGGCGAGGCTGAGATAATAGCGTATACCGCGGACGGCAATTTTTTCATATACGGATTCGAAAGCCACGATCTCAAATACCGCACACAGGACAGAACCTATATCAGTATCAATTGTATGCTGATTGCGAATATGGACTCGAGTCCCGAAAAAGAGCTTTTATTCATCGCGGTGAAACCCGGCGAGGAGGACTCGCAGGACGGTCAGCCGGTCGGTAATCTAATACAGTTCGATGCGATTTCTCAGTTCGAGGAATGGACTTCGCAGGAAAAATACTCGGCAACCGATATGATTATCGGCAATGTAGACAACGATCCTGAACCGGAAATCATACTCAATACGGGAGAGATTTTGAGCAGCCAGTTCAAAGACCTCGAATGGCAGAGTAATATTGCATTTGGAAGCCGCCTCTATCTCATCGATTTGGATGACGACGGCATTCTGGAGCTTGTTACCGAATACGACGAGTCCTATGTCCGCATTTTCGATGTCGATCAGCGTCAGGAAAAATGGTAATTATTCTTGTAAAAATACTGTTTGATTTTTTTATCCGGAAACAACATTTTTCTACGGCCGTCTCGGTCGATCTCCCCAGCGCGCGAACAGCAGGAATTTCACCGGCTCCTTTGTCGGATTGATATGTGAATGCGGCGTTTCCCCGGTCGGCGGTATCATAAACGCTGTACCCGGCTCGATCCATCTTATTTCGCGGCCGAGCTGCTCGAGATTGTTGCCTTTGACAAGTGTCCAGACCTCCTCGACTCCCTCGCCGTGGGAATGTGCATGGCCTATGGTCATGGCGTTCATGGTGCCGATGTTAACTGCGGTGAGCGAACTAAGGCCGTCCGCGATGGTGAAAATCCCTTTGCCGTTATGAATCCAGTGCGCGGACAGGTACGAGTCGTTGTTCCGGTAGGGTGTTGTGTATTCGTCGCGGACAAGGATACGGTCGTTCGGCCTGAAATCCTCGGGGACAATTTCGCTGATAAGGTACATGATAAGCGGTTCTGTGCCGGTGTTTTTCAGCGTGAATTCAAGTCCCTCGGGCACAAGCGCGAGGATACCGTCGCGGACAGCGAACGTCTCGCCGCCGCCGGAAAGCTCGCCTGTACCCTCGACAAAATAGAATATCTCCTGCTCGCCGTCCAGAGTGACCGGGGAGGTAATGCACCCCGTATCGAGCAGTGCCCGCGACAGACGGTTAGTCCATTTCAGTGCCGCGCCTTTCCGCGGCGGATTAAGCGGATCGTGGCACCGTGTCATAATCATTCGCTCGACCAGCATGCCGTGAGTGTTGTAGGGCATGGCGTTTGTCCAGCTGTTGATATACATATCGAGGTCGGGATCGCGTTCGGGATCAAACGGCCGGCCGTCAAGCATGTTCAGCGCGCGCTTATATTGCTCCTCCGTATAGGTTTTTCCGGAGTCCTGCGCGGACGCGAAAACCGAAAGAATTACAAGCGATAGTATTAGGACGGGCACGGTAATTCCGGCCGCCGGACGGGTAATGAACATAACGATTCTCCATTGGTAATGGTGATATTTGAAAAAAGCCCCCTGCTAAATCCACATGAAAGGGGACTTAACCCTTTAATCCCCTCTTCTTAAAAGGAGAGGGGGGAAGATGTAAGCATTACGGCTCTCCCTCTCCCGCGTGCGAGAGCAGGGGGGGTGCAGAGGGAACCACAGGGGATTCCCCCTGCGTCATGCTTCATGACTCTCTTTAATAACTTTGTACCTTACTTCACCGGTGGCATGAGTCTGCCTTCGTTCCTGATATCGACTTTCCATATCGTTCGTTTAGCCGCTTCGGTAATGAAAAGTGTTTTATTGTTCGGGCCGCCGATGCCGACATTTGTGGTGAAAAGAGCGCCTTCCTCGGGAATTTCGATTTTCTCGATGACCTGCCCTTTCACCGGCTCGTGCACATAGACCGTGCCCGATCCCCAATGGGCGACATAAAGATTGCCCTCGACATCCATCGCCATACCGTCCGGCCCTCCCGCGTAATCGTAGGATGAAAACACATGCGGAAACATGGTGTCGCGGCCGCCGTCGATGAGAAACGCGCGGATGACACGGTTTGTGCTGAGTTCGCTGATATATATCCACGATTCATCGGGCGAGATAAGAATACCGTCCGGAAAATGCATGTTCTGCATGATCGGGATAATTTTCTGCATTATGGTATTACCGCCGACCCTGCGGTAAACGCCGCCGGTCTGGTTGGTGATGCTTGTTCCCCACGGATCGGAGAAATAGATGTTGCCCTCGAGGTCCATAGTGATATCGTCGGGGCCGTTGAACCGTTCTTCCTGGTAAGTGTCGATGAGAGTGACACATTCATTAGTTTTCGGATCGAGCGCCAGGATACCGTAGGTTCGGTGGCAGATTAGAAGCCGTTTACCGACACGGTCCCACCGCATGGCTTTCGCGCCGACTTTGCCTCCCATGGCGCCGAGATTGTAGACGCGCTCGAGATTATTGCCGTTGATATCTACTTTCGATACCCAGCCATCCTCCATCTCGACAAAATACAGCATGTTTTCTTCAGGCACCCACGCCGGACCGTCGATCATGCCCGCACCGGGTACGACCGCGAGCTTCTGAAGCCTGCCGGTGGTGACGCCCTGTGCGTGTGACGAAACCGCCAGACAGACCGTGAGGATGACTGTTGCGGAGAGAATGAGTTGAACCGTCGCCTTTTTCATGAATTCCTCCCTTGTGATTCGGAATAATGTGAAGTGTGTATGGAAAATGAAAGTGTCGCAACATAAGAATGATCCGCATTCGGTATGCTGTTCCGACAGCGGGTCTCATTAAATATTATCACTCGGGAGGTTTCGTGCAAGATTTTTTTATGTGAATGTCGTTTTGTTTCAACCGTTTTATGTTAATAAAAAAAAGCGCCCCGGAATCCAGAGTGCTTTTTTCTCATCAATTTCGTGCGTTCTATTTCCTGAACGTGGAAAAAATTGTTGGACGGTTAATTGTGTAGAAACTGTGATGCGCCTCGTTGATGGCGAGACGGTTCACATAATAATGCTGATCGCCCTCGTCGTAGCCCCAGCCGCCCTGATGCATGAAATAGAGTTTGCCGTTCTTGGCCGTGCCGAGCAGAAACACAAGATGGCCGTTTGAACCGGTCCAAGTAATTCCGCCCTCGAGTTTCGAGACAAGCTCGATCTTTTCCTCCTCGGGGAGACGCTGATCGAGATAGAACAGGTGGTCGGAGGCCAGCAGAACAAAGTTCGGCCAGCGTCCGGTTGTGATGCCGAAACAGCGGTGCACGACGCGGTGTGTGCCGGAGCAGTCCCGTTTGTTGAACTGATCCGCCCAGCCGTAGGGTGTGTCGATCAATTTGAAAAGTTGACGGACCACATTTGCTTTTGTGAACGGATAATATCCAACATGAACGTCCGCGTCGGGTTTAATATATCCATTCGTCATCCCAAGCGTGCCGTCCAGTTTACGGTACGGCAGGTCGATGATATTCGCGTTATCGGTTTGTTTTATAAGCGGAAATTTTTCCGAAAAATAGAAATGCTGAATAAACGTCTCAAATGACGGGTCTGTAAATACCGGAATTCTGTCTTCGGAGGACATGAGGAAATTGTCGTCCTCTACAATCGAGCGGACTTTCCGTTTGGAGGCCAGCGCAATGTTTTCCACCGACATCCAGCCCCGCGCGATTGGCGTCTGAACATAATAATATGCACCGTCCCGTGAGACGAGAAGGATCGCAACGGGATTGGCCGCATACACCGCGGTGGTCTGGAAATAATCCAGCTCCCAGAGCGTTTCGCTGAATCCCGCGGCAGAGGTCGGATAGAGCCGCATATCGGCGCGTTTGACAATTACGCCAAATTTACGGTCGATAACATCGGGAATGGCCTCGATATTCAGATTGTCTACCAGATCCTGTTTCATCTGTTTGCTGTACGTCGCATTTCTGGAGTCGTAGAAATCTCTGCTGTACAGATATTCAACATTCTGATCAAGCCAGTATTTGAGACTGTCGGACGAAGTCGTTTCGGGAAGATCGAGCGGCAGAATTGGATGCATGAACAGACCGATGTCGTGTTTTTCCTTGTAATTTCCCAGCATCGGGTCTCGTTTATTAAACCGGTCATTGAACACGATGTTTTTCGTGCGGACATTTGCGTTAAATTCCTCAATTTCATCCGGAGTCATAACAACCTCATGAGCGCCGTCATAGCATGAAATCCAGTATTCCGGAGTGCGCATTTCCGGCTCGACACCGGGTAAAACAAGCGGAGCATGCAGCGGTTTGAGCTTGTCCTTGTCCTGTGCGAACACGAGCGCCGATACCGTGGTGCAGCATACAAGCAGTATCGTTACGGTGATTTTAATAGTTTTCATAAAAGCCCTTTTATAGAAAATTACAACTAATTATTATTTATAAACTTTTCCGGTTATCAAGTTAACTCAGCATTAATTCATTCTCATTTGCGCCATTGGCGATGAATGATTTGGCAATCCATTATAAAATAATAACTTATAGACAAATAGCAAAAAACGCTGTTTGAGGTCAAATACATGCTTTACAGGCTTTGCTTACTAAACTTGATAACCTGTTAAACTTTTTATACTTTCTATTGTACGAGCAAGGCTATCTGAATTTTTCGCCGCCCTATTCAAATTCCAAAGAACATGAATATATTCACTTAACTTATTATTATATCCCGGGCCAATTGTAGCTGTAGAATTTTCATGAGGAACAAGCTCGTCTTTTATTTGTTTTTTTCCATAACGAGCAAGGTTTATTAGTGTTTGTTTAGGATCATCAAGATTTTCAGGATAAAAGGGTATTTTATTTTTTTTCACTCCAAGAAATTTAGAAATCGCTTCACGGTCAGCTAAAAGCCAAGCCTCAATTTCTTTAACGGCAATTCTAAATAAAAACTTTTCATGGGGTCTGTAACCCAACCAATCATTTATTAGTTTGGGCGCACATTCATCAGTGTCAAGATCGGTGATAACTAATGAAGGAAGGTTTTTGTAAGCCATATTATGATAAGATTTTATTTTTTTCTTGAGATTTTCCTTACCATGATAATTCTGTTCATTCTCAATTTTGAAACGTCCAAATCTTTCAAGAAGTTTTCTTGCGACTTTAATACAAAGAGTATCTTCGCCTGCAATTACAATACTAATCTCATGGTTCATACAAATAATTCCATCTGATTCAGCCCTTTTGGTTTTGTGCTTGGCATTAAAACATCTGCAGGTGAAAGTCCAGATTTTAGCATTTTGATTTCATTTTCTGTAGGGCCCATAATGGTTGTTCCTTCATGAGAAGGTATTAATCTTAAAATTGTTCGACCATCAATACTTTTATCTGAAAGAAGTGCTTCACTATGTGTACTAATCAATATTTGAGGGTAGATTTTTTTGTTTTTAATTATTTGATTCAATAAATGTGGAATATTTCTAATAATTTCTTGATGTAATGAAAGCTCAGGTTCTTCTAACAATAGTAATGAATTACTTGATAACAATGCCCAGAGTAATCCAATTATTCTAAGTGTTCCATCAGAAAACAATTCTTCCCTTTGCCATCCTGCATTAGGTCGCCAATTATCACATCTTGCTTCAAGATGAGGTCTACCTGTTGTATCATCTTGAATAAATTTAAGCTCTTTGAGTTGTGGAACAGTTTTATTAAGTACTTTAGCAATTTTTTTTAGGCGACTATCTCTTACACCTTTAGACACTTTTGCAACTGTTTCTAAAAATCCTTGGCCAAATGGGTCGTCTTCTAATGTAAAACCTCCAATTTGGTCACCGTATTTTAGTAATTGTGGTACAATGTGTAAATATGTTGTTGATTGGAAATATTTTGATATTTCTCTAAATTCCACATTTGCATTAATTTGTTCAAGGAAAGTTTGTGTTAATCTTTCGGGATCTTTTTTATCATTTTCATTAGGTCGGTCGACTATAGTTCTTTTCCCTAATAAAACTTTTTCTTTTGAAACCAATAATCTTCTAAAGCCTCGAGGCTCAGCTTTAAAACTTAATTCATATTCCCATAATTTTTTTTCACCATTTTGCAATTTTACTTTTATTCCAACTTCAGGATCGCTTCTTGCGGCAAGACATCTTAATTTAGGCATCCCTCCTCGTTTTGAAACGGCTTCTTGTAAGCCGCCACCAGGACTTTTAGCAATATCTCTTAAGAAACGAAATACATCAAGTAAATTTGATTTCCCAGAAGCATTCGGGCCTATAATAAACATTCTATTTTTTAAACCGACGTCGACAGATTGGAAATTTCGCCAATTTTTCAAATTTATATGAGTTATTTGCATTATTTATCTCCAATTTCATATATGAATTCCAATGCAAAATATTATACATAATGTTGATAATAATATTGCATTATTTCACCTTTCATACAAGCGCTTTTTCTTAAAGACTCTCAGAACATCAGATAAGTGTCAACGGTTTTCCGAAAACCGGTCAAGTTTTCCCCTGATATTCCGATGAAAATGATAGAAGCTCCTCTTAAAACGCACGACGATACAACCGACCGGAAAGGCGTATTTATGTCAATATCGATGAGTGGACTCGGCGATAGCCTGATGCAGCAGTACGGTTTTGCATCCTCCCGTACAGTCGACGCCGAACAGACCGCCGTTAAGATCATGCGGCAGCGCGATGCGGACGGTGATGCCGTGTTGGATATCTCCGAGGCCGAAACGCTGTCGGTTGAGTTCGATGAAACTGATACGGACGGCGACAGTCTTATTTCCTTTGACGAGCTTATTGCGAAGATAAACGAAAAATTAAGTGAGGTTGGTTTTTCGGGTGCAAGCGAGTCAGATATAACCGGCATCAGTCAGCTTAAATATATGGTTGCGAAAATGAGTGTCGACATGTTGCTTCCTGCCTCAGATAAAAGTTCGAGCGGCTACGATTTTGACAGCCTGCTCATCGACAAATTCAATCTGTCCGGCAGCGAGGCGAATTCTCTCATCGAAACGATGAAAGGCAATCCGCTGGACGTGTTCGGTTGAATTCATTTTCGGTCTGCCGCCGGTTTCCGGTAATGGTTTTTCAATATTGCCCCTTGTATACCGACCATTTTCATAAAAACATCTTTCAGCTTATAACGGATAATTCCAATAAATTATCATTAAACTTCTCGGGATATTATTTTGCCTAAATGTTAATTTTACATTGCATTTTTGTTTGAAATGCTGGATATTCCTTTATTATTTGCTCAATTACGATAATTAAT
>CAZCDQ010000048.1:0-22302 GCA_964497605.1 uncultured bacterium | reverse complement strand
CAGACAATGAGATTGGCGAGGTTGGTGTTTCGCAAAGTTAGAAGAAATGTGTTGTTAGAAGAGGTTATTCCCCAGCCGATCAGAATAAGACCTATAAAAACGAGAAGCGTTACAATCTGAAACGCTGCGGGGAACCACGAATGTTTAAAGAGACGTTCGAGCATAGTATACCTCCCAAGAAGTAAAAATTATAGAAATAAAATATGGTGTTAATCTAACTCATTATATTTTTATGGGGATATTCACTTGACTCAGGTACATACTATATGTAGTACATACAGTCATGGAAGAATACCCCAAAAATATCTAAAAAAGAATGGTTAATAACATCAGGGGGCGAAAGCCGCTAAAGCACAATCTGTAGTGGTAACCTTAACGAAGTGAATACCCCCATATTTTTAATTAAAAACGAAGTGTAAGCTGATTTTTCCTATCATATCATTATATAACTTCTTGTCTTTGTAGGATGTTATCCAAATATTAGGAATCACATGCACCTGTTTGTGAGGTTGATAATCAATTCCAAAAATATATAAAGAATCACCTGTTTCATTAATGTCTTTATTCCAATTAAAATTATCATATCTCCCAAGAATATTAAAATGTTGAGATAATTCTGCTCTACCAAACAGAGATATTCCCTGGCGAATTATATCATTTAAATGTCCATCATAACGCCTACCTGTTTCAAAACCCATTAACCAGTTTTCCCCTTTGATTGCAGCTAATCCTTTTATCGTTTTTGCTTCTGCAAGTGTATTTTTTTTCTCATAATCTGTAACTATCTCAAAGAATAAATAATTTTTTGGCTCAAAAGATATCGAGCTATAAAATTTTTTATACTTATCAGTTTCAGGTTTATGTCCATTACCTTGACCAATCATGATGTGATAACCAAAAATTTCAGAACTATCGAATTTTCCTTTTAATGCAATTCCCATGTCACATGGATGACCAAGACTGCGTATATCAAATAAAGTCTTTTCAACTGACCAATAGTGCCACAAATTTTCTTCATTTGCCCAGACAGGGGACTGACTTAAGCCGAGAAGCAACTCGCCGCGAGGTATTATGTTCTTCCATCGAAGAAATGCGAATTTCACATAAGGCTCGTAGTTATTTGAATTACCAATATTGTTTTGATTCATTTCAAGGGTCACCCTCGTTTCAAATCGTTCAGAGATCTGGTAGTCATAATGGAGATAAATGCGCTTAATAATTACTTCGTTATTTTGTCCATTGGTTGCAGGTCCATCAGGCGATAAATCATGAAAGTAATAAGCCATCATATATCCGCTCATTTTTCCTTGGGCATGCGTTTGAGAAACTAATACATTAGTGGAAAAAAGGAAAAAGAGGATAAATAATTTCATTATTAATAACGTGAACTTTTTCATTTTTCTCCTCATGTTTTAATCTTGAATTTCCCGATGCTTGCATCGTGGAATAAATATAATTGGGCTATTCACTTGACTTCGGTACACTTGGTTTCAAGTCCCAAGTGCAACACAGTCATATGTATTTGAAACTCCTGTATCGAATATAACATGAGGCGTTTTGAACGCAAGCGTTTTCCTTGGTCTATTGTTCAATCGGTTCATAACGAAAGTCAAATCCTCGTCGCTGACATCCCTCAGATCACTCCCTTTTGGGAAGTACTGCCGGATCAGTCCGTTCGTGTTCTCGTTCAATCCCCGTTCCCATGAGTGGTACGGCTTGGCAAAATAACTCGTGCAGTCGAGAGCCGTATTCACCATGTCATGCGCTGAAAATTCCCGGCCGTTGTCATAGGTTATGGTGTGTACCATATGCTTAGCGGGCATCATCAGGCGTTCAATTTCTCTTCTCACTTCATTGGATCTTTTGTTTTTTACCCAGCCTATCAGCGTAAACTTGCTTTTCCGCTCGACCAGCGTCACCAGTAATCCCCGGTGGTGAACCCCGCTCACGAGGTCTGCTTCCCAATCGCCGATGCGTGACTTCTTTTCAACGATTGCCGGGCGCTGGTCAATGTCTATGCGGTTCGGTATTTTCCCCCGCCAGTCCTTCTTGTCGTAGCGTTTACGGCGTTTCTTTACCCCCGCAATACGAAGGTTCCGGTACAAGCTGCCGCCCTGCTGTTTGTCACGCCAGATGTGCTGATATATCCGTTCATGGCTGACCCTGACGCCAACATGGGTGTGCATGGTGCCGCTGATCTGTTCGGGCGAATACTCTTCACTGAGTTTTTCCTCAATGTGGCCAATAACTCCTGGTGTCATCTTGAAGCTTTGCGGTACTCTACGGCGGTCTTGCGCCTTCCTGTGCGCCTGCTTCGGCCGGTATCCACGTTGACCACGGTTCCGGCGTATCTCTCTACCAATCGTCGAGGGCGACCGCTTGAGTCGCTCGGCGATTCTGCTCCGGGGAACATTCTCTTGCAACAACACGTAAATTTGATTACGTTACACTTCGGTGAGTTGGCGGTACGACATTCCCATTGTGCTCTCCTTGAGTCGGGGGATGATTTGTTGGTGCAAATACAGTATACACCAACTCACCATCTCTTTCCATCACGGATTGCACTTGAGTGTTGAATCCACCTCTGGTATAATGACCAAGAAGAATATAAATATGATGAAAATAGACTGTCTGAATTAGGATGGAAAATATTGCCTTAATTTTCAAAAATTTTTAAAGGAAAAAATATGTCGAATGAAATAAAAAAACCGCTGCTGATGATACCGGGGCCGACCGATGTCCCGGATGAAGTGTTGAGACGGACAGGCCATCAGGTTTTTCCTCATTACGATCCGCTGACAGGTTTCCCCGCATTTTACAACCGGCTGACCGAGAAAATGAAACCGGTGTTCGGACTCGAAAAGGGAGCTGTTTTCATCCCGAACGGCAGCGGTACAACTGCTGTCAACATGGCAATTGCGAGCCTTTGCACGCCGGAGGACAATGTGCTGGTTGTTGATAACGGCCTGTTCGGTTCGTATGCGGAGAAGAATCTGAATGCCCTCGGCATACCATACTCGCTGGTCAAAGGCGAATGGGGAAGAGCGGTCGATCCCGATAAGGTTCGCGCAGAAATGCGGAAGAAACGGAATCAGTTCATATACATGACCCATAACGAGAGTTCCACCGCCGTGCTCAATCCGATTACCCCCGTCGGTGCGATTGCACGTGAATTCGACGCGCTTCTTATTGTGGATGCGATATCCTCGGTCGGCGGAGTGGTCGTCGATATGGGGGAGAATGGCGCGGACGTTGTCGCCGGTGCAAGCCAAAAATGCCTTGAACTGCCGCCGGGACTGGCGCCGGTTGCGGTCGGTGAAAGGGCTTGGAAATATATGGATTCTATGAAAAACAGACGGGTACCATACATTCTCGATTTTATGGCCTGGAGAAAAGCCGCGGTCGATAAGCGCGAGGACCATCCGCAGCCGGTGACCGGTGCGACGACAATGCTGTATGCGCTGGACTGGATGGTCGACCGTATTCTCAGGGAGGGCATCGAGGCCCGTCAGGCTCGGTTCAACGAGGCAGGTATGCGACTGAAACGGGGACTCGAAGAGCTCGGGTTTATGCCGACCGCCGATCCTAAAAATGCCTCGCCGGTGGTGACCGATTTTCTTACGCCGAATGATATTGAAAGTTATATTGTTCGCACCTATTATTTTGAAATGCACAATACCATGGTCGGTCACGGATTTGTCAGGCGCGAAGAGAAAACAGGTAAAAATCATACATTTAGGATCGCCCATTTCGGCAGCGCCGCGGATAATGGACGAATCGATCATATGATTGACATCACACGCCAGTTTGTCGAATCACAGAGATAAAGATATGTATTACAAACTGTTACTGGCTCAGGTAGCTATTAATAAACAGGTCGATATCGCCGTCCATGACTGCGGTGGTGTTTGATGTTTCAGCCTCGGTACGAAGGTCTTTGACCATGTTGTAAGGATGGAAAACATACGAGCGGATTTGGCTGCCCCATTCAATTTTTTTCTGGTCTTTCGTGTATTCGGCCTGCTTCTTTTCCTCTTCCTCTTTTTGAAGCTGATAGAGGCGCGATTTGAGCACTTTCATCGCCGAGGACTTGTTTTTGAATTGGCTTCGCTCATTCTGACACTGTACGACGATGCCGGTGGGTTCATGGGTGATTCTTACTGCCGAGGAGGTTTTGTTGACATGCTGCCCGCCGGCTCCGGAGGCTCGGTAAACATCAATCTTCAAATCCTTCTCATCGATCTCGATCTCGCCCGTGTCGCCGATCTCAGGGAGCACAGTCACCGAGGCAAACGAGGTATGCCGTCTGTTGTTCGAATCGAACGGGCTGATACGGACAAGACGGTGCACACCGTTCTCTGATTTCAGGTATCCATACGCATAGTCGCCTTTTACCAGAATCGTCGCGCTTTTAATGCCCGCTTCCTGACCGGGTTGAATGTCATATTCATCGTATGAGAAATCTTTTCGCTCGATCCAACGCAGATACATCCGAAGCAGCATCTGCGCCCAGTCCTGGCTTTCGGTGCCGCCGGCGCCTGCATTGATTGACATAATAACATTTTTACCATCGTCGCGGCCTCCGAGACGGAGCTGAAATTCAAAATCTCCGCATTTCTTTTCAATGGCCTCAAGAGAGGTTGATACTTCATCGAGAGCGCTTTCATCACTTTCTTCTTCGGCAAGTTCGAACAGTACGGTCATATCCTCGAATGACGATTCAATCGATCTTAGTTTGGAGACAGGCTTTTCAAGAGCTGTAATCCTGTCGATGACAGCCTGCGCAGTTTTTTGATCGTGCCAGAAATCCGGCGCGTCGCGCTTCTCATAAAGCGTCTTTAATTCGTTTTCTCTGCGGGGGAGGTCAAAGATGCCTCCTGATCTCTTCAATCCGTTCGGCAAGCTCTTCAATTCTGTCAGAAATAATAGACATATATCACCTCAATATTAGTAGAATGTACGCTGATATCCCATGAATCATAACCGCACGGAATTCTATTTCATGCCGAGAACGTTCTGCATGTCATAGAACCCCGGTGCGGCGGTACTTAGGAATTTTGCGGCATGAACCGCTCCTTTTGCCAAGGCGTCGCGGGACTGCAGTCTGTGCGTAAGCTCGATCCGTTCCCCGATGGTTCCGAAACTCACCGTATGTTCGCCGGCAACATCGCCGATCCGAAGGGCGTGAATACCGATTTCTTTCGACGTGCGTTCACCTGTAATACCGACACGGCCGTAGCGGGCATCTTCCGGGAGGTTCCTGTCCAGAGCATCCGCCACGATTTCGGCGAGACGATTGGCAGTTCCGGAGGGTGCGTCCTTTTTGTAACGATGATGGGTCTCGGTAATTTCGATATCGTAATCGTCTCCGAGAATCTCTGCGGCAATGCCTGCGAGCTTAAACAGAAGATTGACGCCGACACTCATATTGGGCGCCATGACACAGGGAATGGGCTCAACGAGCGATGCGAATTCGTCAAGCTTTTCCGGCGGCAGTCCGGTCGTGCCCATCACAAGTGATATTCCGGTCTCTCCGCAGATTTTGGCTGTCTTAAGTATATTCTCTGGCCAGGTGAAATCGACAACCATATCGGCATTGCCGATAGCGTCGGACAATTTCCCGGCGAGAAGCACATTCGTTGTGCCGATGCCGAGGATTTCACCGATATCCTGGGAAAGAAACTCAGTATTCACATCGGCGGCGCCGGCGACCTCGATCTCCGGATCCTCGAATGCAAGTTTCAATATACGCCGTCCCATCCGGCCCAACGCGCCGTTCATGACTAATTTCATGACATACTCCGTTTCTCATACTGCGAACGTATTATAAAAGCCCCAGTCTATTCAGAGATTTCCTGAGAACCTCAGTGCCCTGATCGTCAGGTGGAGTCATCGGCAAGCGAAGTTCGCCCATACCCATACCCAGCATATTCATTGCGGTCTTAACAGGGGAGGGATTCGTTTCGACTTTCATCAGATTCCTCATGAGCGAAAAGAGTTCGCGGTGAATCTCGAACGCAGCCGCAAAATCGCCCGAAAGCGCAGCCTTTATCATCGCCGACATTTTCGCGGGAAGAACATTTGCGGTTACACTGATAACGCCTTTCGCGCCGACCGAAATCATCGGCAAAGTCATTGAATCGTCCCCTGAAAGAAGTGTGAAATCGCTGTCGGTCCCGAGGATAATGTCGCAAATCTGATCCATGTTTCCCGATGCCTCTTTGATTCCAGCGATATTCGGCTCCTTGGAAAGTGTGATAATCGTTTCCACATCGGTGTTGATACCCGTCCTGCTCGGACAATTGTAAACAATGAGCGGAATATTGCAGTTCTGAGCGACCGTGCGGTAATGTTCGACAAGGCCGTTCTGCCGCGGTTTATTATAGTAAGGTGTGATAAGCAGCGCAGCATCGGCTCCGGCTTCCGCAGCGTGACTGGTAAGACTGATCGCCTCGGCGGTGTTGTTAGAGCCGGCTCCCGCAATGACCGGAACCCGTCCCTCCGCAGCGTCGATAACGATGTCGATAACCCGATGATGTTCATCGTGTGTCAGCGTTGGCGACTCACCGGTCGTGCCGCACGGTACTAATCCCGAAATGCCGTTTTCGATCTGAAAATCAACCGTTTCCCTGAGCTTCGATTCGTTGATTGTACCGTCGGCAAACGGTGTAACCATCGCAGTGTAGGCACCTTCGAGTGTGATCATTGTTCCTCCTGAAATACCCTTTTATGTAGCGGTTCTCTATCTCAATAACGGTTCTATGAGATCGTGCGTCATATTACATAAAAATAACCGGGCTGACCCGGCATAGTAACGCCCATGCATTTCTGTCTGGGAATGCTAAACCTAGACAGATGAAAATATACAAAACAGCCGTGAAATGGTCAATAAAAAACGATAAACCGCAGATCCTCACCACTACAAGTGCGATTGAATCTGCGGTTATGGAATATCTCTTTTTAACCGAAACCCGTTTAATACTCACTTTCAACAGCTTCGGCAGACGGATACAGCGTTTCGATCCGTTCGGCAACATCATCGGGAATGACAATATCTGCCGCCGCGAGATTATCCTCGACCTGCGATACTTTTGTCGCCGCCGAGATGACACTGGTGACCGCGGGATTTCTCAGGCACCACGCGATAGCAAGTTGCGCCGGCGTGAAACCAGTTTCCTGTGCGATTTTGACAAATTCCTGCGATTTTTGAATCTTTTCCTCGGTCCAGTAAAGCTTTTTCATAACCGTATTGGTATCATCATCCGCGGCGCGTGTCCCTGCGGGAGGCTGTTCACCGGGTTTGTATTTACCGGTCAGCATGCCGTGAGCGAGCGCGGAGAAAACAACATTCCCAATACCCTCGGCATTCGTTGTTGGAAACAGGTTCCGCTCGGGATAACGGTAATAAAGGTTATAACGCGGTTCGCTCACCCCGATAGGCCGAGCGCCGATCTCGCGGGCTACGGCGTTGGCGCGGACGATCTGATGCGCGGGCCATTCGCTGACTCCCCAATAGAGGATTTTACCCTGGCGGGAGAGGTCCTCGAGGGCGCGGACAGTCTCTTCCAGCGGCGTTGTGGGATCGAAACGGTGACACATAAGCACATCGAGATAGTCGGTTTTGAGCCTTTTCAGACTCTTATGGCAGGACTCGAAAATATGTTTTGCCGAAAGTCCGCGGTCGTTGATCTCATCCGAAATCGGCGCAAAACATTTCGTAAGCAGAAATATTGTGCTCCGTTTGAATTCGGAGAGATATTTTCCGAGCGCTTTTTCCGCTTCCCCGTTATTGTAGGCGTCGGCGGTATCGAAAAAGTTCACCCCGCCGTCATACGCTTTGTAAATGGTATCGCGTGACGTTTTGCTGTCCAGCTTAAAACCGATGGTGAGATAGCTTCCAAGGCCTATCGTGCTGAGTTTCACACCCCATTTGCCCATATTCCGGTATTGCATGAGAGTCCTCCTTCGATAAATTATGAGATTGTCAGGTTCCTTATCGGATATTCTCTGTCATAAGACGAATCGACAGGCGCTAACCAATGCGATGTTTATCAGCGAAGCAGCAGCATTTTTCCGGAGTATACCGCCGATTCCGTTTCGATACGATAAAAATATATGCCGGACGATACAGCGGTTCCCGCATCGGATGTCGAATCCCAGACAACTGAGACCGTTCCCGCCGGATACGTTCCGCGTGCAAAAAGCGTTTTTACATGCTGTCCCAGTGAATTATACACTGATATTTCCACATCTCCGCTGTTTGGCAGGTCGAAACTGATGGTCGTCGAGGCGTTGAACGGATTCGGATAGTTTGCTGCGGTGGGAAAATTGGCTGGCCGCTGTTCAGCGATACCTGATGGATCGCCGGGTACAAATTCGAACAGGCCGTAGTAGTCGATATCGTCGTCGATATCCTCAGTCGGATAATCTCCGAATTGGTTTACAATGAGAGCATTCAGCGCAATATTGCCGTCTTCAAAAAATGCGATTTTACTGGACGCATACCCTTGCAGTTCAGGAATACCGTGCCATATGTCGTTCTCAAGGTAGCCGGTACTTCCCGCTCCCGATTCTCTGTCGTACCCTGATACCCATATCTTTTCATCTTCCTCGTCGTAATACAAAAGGCTCGCATTGGGAAACAGCATCTCGGTGCCCTGTGAATCTTTGCCTTTGTTGTAAGTATTAAAGATATTGTAATTATAACTGTTAACAAGCCTATCCCCCTGGATTCCCCAAAACAGATATCCGATCTGAAGTGACTGGTCGACCTGGGCGAAAAAATCTCTGATTTTAGTCCTTGTATCGGTTGTATAGCCGGAGAGCTTCATATTTATCCATTGATTCTCGAAAGATTCGTCCGGATCGAATAACATTATCAGACCGTCTCCATACATTTGATTGTCCTGATTGTCGTCGGATGCCTGCATGAAATATTCCCCATTCGGGACACGATAGAGGTTATATAGGTTATGAAGCACACTCGGTATTGGTGGACTGTGTAAATCCGGTCGGTCGACGAATATGTGATGAAGAAGACCGTTATCCGTCGCAAGCCATACTTCATCTTGTTTGTCGGCAATCATATCGTTCGGTTCACGCTTAATACCGTCGTCGCCATATAATGAATCGATCGGCTCAAAATGCCTGCCGTCATACATAATGTATGCCGAATCAGAATATATCATCACATCGCCGTCAAATTCGAGCAATAGCTTGACGTTCCTAAGACTCAAATTCTCCTTATATTGAAAATTATGCCAAAGACCATCAATAAGGATGCTGATGCCTTCGTCTTTCGATTCGCGCGAATTTGCGCCTCTGAGACCGTGACCGCACACAAGTTGACCATCGCCTGTATATGCGATCGAGGTTATAATATCCGATCCGAGATCGAATTCGCTTCGCACCCATTCCCATGGCTCTTTTTCGTCATCGGTTGGTTCTGTCCACATGTAACGGTAAATATCCTGGTTGTAAAAAATCCATATATCCGTTCCGGTACCATGCGCAAGAAATGACGGCCCATTGACAGAAGGAGAACTCTCTCCTTTATTGTATGATTCCTGCCAGTTACCGTCATCGTCGAGTTTGTAGATACACGTGTTGTCGTATCCCCATACACTATCGTTATATCCGAATGCCAGCGAAAACGTTGTACCGTTGATTGTTCCGCCGTTTCGGTACGACCATTCACCGTCTTTATAAACACTGTATTTCCCGAGATTTGTCACCCAAATACCGCCGTCGGGCGCGGACGCGACTTTCATCTGAATAGAGGAGATCAGCGCCGGATCGATTTCGTCGGTATAATCTTCCCAACCGCTCCAATTGCCGTCTTCGGTTACTAAAAGCTGCATACTTGCGGATTGCATACTTGCGGATAACGAATCTTTCACTGTAATCCAAATACGGCCGTCAGTATCGACCGCGACCGATTTGACCGGCCCTGTTCTGATTCTTTCCACCGTTGAACCGTCGAACCGGTATAAACCGCCAATGTCTGAATTGTAATTAAACGACGCGAGATAAAGGATGTTATCTTCAGTAAGCGCAGCTGCCATTGCCCCGGGTGCGCCTGTCTCATTCACAATAAACGATTGCGGTGCGCTGTCGGGGGCGGTAAAATCCCAAACGACAAGATTTTTTTCTTTGAGAAAGTAAAACCGGTCGTTCGAATCTTTAATAAGCGGGGCTGAACTGCCGAATTCAGCAGTTGTTTTTTTAATGAGCGACCATTTTACACCGTCGAACACATGGAATCTATGCTGTGATTCGACAATCGTGTCCGTCCAAATTGTGCTGTCGTTGAGTGAATATATGCTGAGGATATTGCTGGTCGGCGCCTGACGTTGATGGTGAATCCATGTGCCGTTCTCAATTGCGTGTACATTCTCTTTGCACCAAAGCGCACATAACGCCAAAACAGTAATGAGAATATGTTTCATCGAATCTCTTTTTCTTCAGGAAAGGTAAATATTTTTAGCTATATTGTTTTCGACTGAGGGACACTGTCAATGTTCCCAAAGTTTTTCAATTTCTTCAAGCGTTTTTCCTTTCGTTTCAGTCACCATAGAGGAAACGAACAGAAATGCCAGAATGCATATTGCACCATACAAATAAAATGTTTTTTCTTCGATAAAATCTACCAGCCAGGGGAAAGTCTGGGAAACGAGAAAACACGAAATCCATAATGCCATTGTCGCAATAGACATTGCGCGCCCGCGGATTTTTGTGGGGAAAATTTCCGCTATCAATACCCAGACGACCGGGCCGAGGCTCATGGCAAAAAAAGCGACATATAAAATGATCGGAAGCAAAATCCATGTTGCGCCGATGGATTCGTAACTGTATGCAAATCCCGCCAGTGAAAACGATATTCCCATCCCGGCGAGTCCGATTAAAAGGAGCGGTTTACGGCCGAATTTGTCGATGGTAACAATTGCGATGATTGTGCAGAAAAAATTTGTAATGCCGACAATCACCTGCGCAAGCAGAGCTGAGGATGCGCTTTCATACCCGGCTCTCATAAATATTTTCGGAGCGTAATAGATGACTGTGTTAATGCCGGTTATCTGCTGAAATACGGCGAGCATAACACCTATTAAAAGCACCATTATGAGTCCCGGTTTGAATAATTCCCGGATCGATCCTTTTTCATGTGCGATGGTTGTATTTATATCGACGAGTTCGATTTCAGCATGTGTTTTGCCGCCGATTCTTGTGAGAATACCAAGCGCCTTGTCGACCATCCCCTGTTTCACTAACCACCGGGGGCTTTCCGGAACCGCAAACAGCGCAATCAGAAATAAAAATGCCGGCAGCGCTTCCGATCCGAACATCCAGCGCCAGTTTGCGGGTCCGATATCGACCAAAAACCAGTTTGTAAGGTATGACAGCAGAATTCCGCCCACGATTGTAAATTGGTTCAGCGATACGAGACGTCCCCTGATACGCGCCGGCGATATTTCAGCTATATACAGCGGCGAGAGCATCGAGGCCATGCCGACACCGTAACCGCCGATAAACCGGGCGATAACAAGTTCGATAAAATTCCGCGGAAATGCCGAAAGAGCCGCTGAGGCGAGGAAAAAGAGTGCCGAGGCGATAAGTATTTTTTTTCGTCCAAACGCATCGCTCAGAATACCCGCGGTACTTGCGCCGAGGATGCAGCCTATCAGAAGATTGCTTACTGCAAATCCCTCCTGATGAGCATTTAGCGAGAATGCCTCTGTGACAAACGGAATCGCGCCTGATATAACACCGGTATCGAACCCGAATAAGAGTCCGCCCATTGCGGCAACGAGCAAAATTGCATACACATATACCGTATTTTCTTTATTGGCGGATAAAGCAGTATCAGGCCGCAGTCCTTTATCGGAATCTGTCATGAAAAATTATTCCTGCATGTTATCTGGTGACTGAAAATAATCGTCCGGCCGGAGAATCGGTATCGATACCGTACAACGCAGTCGCTGTCGATATTGTTAACAGGTAAGCGCGGCGAGCATCTATAACGGCAGCTCGTGTTTAGGCTGTAATGTCTTCGGGCTTAATTTTGATATCAGTCAATACTTGTATAACGTTCTCGTCTTTGTCGATTAATAGATATCTGATCCGTGCGGCATCGCCGGGAATAATTGGCCGAACATTCAATGAAACTTCGCTCATCGGGTTCACATCTTGTATCCGCTTAAATCCTCGCCGAGAACCGTCCGCGCGGAGAAGCTCCTGGGCGAATATTGCCGCCTGGAATGAGCCGAACTTACCGGTTGCTGAACCATTATTTAAAGCGAATTCTTCGGAGATAACCGCCGAGGGCAGCACTTTTTTAATGGCTGAGGCTTTGCATGCCGCCCATCTGGTATGCAGCGAAGTCGATTCATCCGGCGTAAGCTGGGCCAGTGGGGCGAGAACCTCGAGTTCCATATGGGCCATATCGGGATTGATCGCACCGTCAACTTCGACTGCACCTGTAGACCAGATTTCAAAATTATGGCCGCCGTGGGGGAACTCGCCGTTCGAATCCATTTCTTCCAGCGGATAAAAAATCGCATATACGATACCGGCATCGTGATCGAACATCGCTGCCCATCCTTCACGTGCCATCATGCCGACTTTCCCGACACGATTGTTCGGGCGGGCACGGAATATCCCGTTCTCGACACCAAGCCACTGTTCGTTGTTATCCCTGTCGCCGTGCATCACCTCCCAGTCTCCTTCGTCGACCGGTACATATATCGTGATGTTTTTGTCTGCGGGAACGGTTGAAAGATGCCAAAGCGACCATTCGATCGGGTCTGAGACGCAGTTTCTCATGGTAATGTCGAAATCGACATACGTGCTGCGGGGGATAAGCGTGTAGCTGTGTTGGTATTGAATGCCGGAACGGCCGGGTTCATTGTCCTCGGGACCTGTTACTGTCACGGTGTTTCCCTCGCGGTTATATTCATAGGGGGAACCGTCGAGAACATTATCGGGTGGGCCGCCCCAGTCGCCTTGAGGCGCAGGCCAAACTTTAGCGCCGCCGCAGTTGATAAATTCTTCACCGAGATCATTTTGATAAAACGGATCGATTTGACCCGCCAGCACAGGATTGTGCCATAGAATTTGATTCCCGAACGCGCTGTATCCCATGATTTTCCCGCCGAGTTCGGGCACAATGTCAAGCCGGACATAAGCATTTCTCAGAACTACCGAATTCCAGCCGCTGAACGTTTCCTCGCTTTCGGTAAACGAGCCGGTTACTCCGGTGCGTTCGGTTTCGGTATTATCTCCGGAGCAGGAGAACAGAACAGCAGCCGTGAGAATAAGCGAGAAATGGAGAAATATGTTTGATAAACGCATAACGTCCTCTTAATAAAATAATTACATGAAAATGGTATCGTTCGTTCATTGAACAAACAATATAACGTAAGAACCGGCCATGTTCAAGACAATATTGTCCGATTTCATGTGTGTTGAACGATATCGGTAATCGGGTGCGTATATCCCTTCTTTATTATTGTACCGGATAGAAACGCGCCGCATATCCGCCGCCGGGTGCAAGCGTAATATTGAGGGTCGAGCCGGCAGTCAGCGTTTCAGTAGAAATCGCAACGCTTTCGGCGTTTTCGTCCGCATCGGCGCCGTCGGCATAGATTTCCGCGACATATTCACCGGCACCGAGAAAATCAAGCGGAAGCGACAGTTCGCGCGGTGTCCAGTCGGTGATACTGCCGACATACCATTCGTCGCCATTTTTACGAGCAAATGTTGTATAATCGCCGACGTCGGCATGTATTACCCGTGTTTCGTCCCAGGTTGCGGGTACATCGCGGAGAAATTCCATTTCCGGGTTGTTACGGTAATTCGCCGGATAATCGGCGAGCACCTGGAACGGGCTTTCATAGATAACAAAGAGTGCGAGCTGATGGGCTCTTGTTCCCATAGTCATAGCATTTTTATTCATTGCTTTGAACTCTCCACGGATCGTATTGTTGAATCCGCCGGGAGTATAATCCATGGGGCCTGCAAGCATCCGGGTGAACGGGAGAATGCAGTCGTGGTCAGGGGTGATATTAGCGCTCCATTTCACATATTCAAGCCCCATCACGCCCTCGCGGGTTATGAGATTCGGATAGGTACGCCGTATACCTGTGGGTTTGTAAGCGCCGTGAAAATCTACAAGAAGATGGTGTTCGGCGGCTTTTTTCACCACCCGGTGATAGAAATTTACCATTTCCTGATCGTCACGGTCCATGAAATCAATTTTTACACCTTTGACACCCCACTGCTCATACAGCGGAAACGCTGTATCCATATCACGGTCGACCGGAATCCAGTGAAGCCAGAGCACGATATCCACATTCCTTTCGCGGCCGTATTCAACCAGTTCCGGGATATCGATCTCGGGGATGGATACGGTGATATCGCCGTCCGCCTGACTGTCGCCGACATTCCTGTAACGCGGATACCATCCCGCATCGACCAGCATGTACTCCAACTCGTAATCGCCCGCAAAATCGATGTAATGCTTCATCGTTCGCGTATCCATGGCCCCCTCGAATCCCTCGTTTTGAACATTCTGCGCATTCCACCAGTCCCATGCCGATTTGCCGGGCTTGATCCACATGTAATCGGTTTCACACGGATCGTTCAGGTTCAGTACGATATTTGATTCGGCGAGACGGCCCGGATCGCTGCCAAGCATCAGCACACGCCAAGGGCTTTCATGCGGCGGCTCGGCCTTTACGCAGACGCCCGAACCGTCGGGCAGCGGTGACAGCGAGGCATTGAGCCGGAAATCCTCAGATACATCGCCGCGAAGATACATACCCGCGTAATCAGTGAGATCCGCCTCGGTTATACCCGCCCACACCGTATCCGATACTTTGATCAGCAGGGGAAGCACGGTTAGTGAATCCGGCGAGATAGTCGAAAGCCGTGAAACAGTATACGGAGCCTCATAGCTTGTCGTATAGCTTTGCAAATGCAGTCCCCAATATTCGTGATCGCCGGTGAAACAGAAACTCGACTTTTCGTCTGTAATTTCAAAATCGTTCAGTGCATTCTGTTCGGGAAACCGGTACCTGTATGCCGTACCGTCGTCAAACACCCGGAATACAAGGTCAAATCTCATTTTGTTCGGTGTGACAAAGGACATTGTTGCCTCATTGTATTTATTCATCGCTTCCCTTGATTTTCCGAGCGAGACCGCATAAACACCGTCATAGCTCTCGTATGCCGTCGAGATAATTTTTAGCTGTTTTGAGAGATCGACATTTCCGTTCAATACAATCCCGAGATATGAATCAGTTACCACCGGTGTGCCGCCGTAGGTAACGTTGTATGTCAGCGACAAACCATCCGCACCACCGGATGTAGTGATTTCGATGATGATATTACCGTCCGGTGAGGTAACTGTTACCGGACTCGATTGTCCGCACGAAATCAATATGTGTGAGCTGAGAATTGTAAAAAAGAATAACTGCAGGATACGGCAGCTCGCAATTTTCGAGATTGCTGTCATGATGTGTTCCCTCCAATGAATGATTGTAATAATCAAAAATTGTTCTCAGCTTTTTCAACCATACTGCAAGAGAGTGCTTGTCGCACCGGTAATATGTTTTATATTAAATTACAATGAAAATCAGTTTTTTCAAATACCTTAATTGGGAAGGAGGCTGTTCATGCCAGAAATAACACCGGAGGGAAAAATTCCCAAGACTCGAAAGGTTATTCGTGTCGGATGGGTTGGTCTCGGGCCGTTCTCATTTTACGGTCATTATATGCATGTGATTAATAACATTTTCAGAGATTACAATTTCCTTAATATGCGCGTTACGCATGTGTGGGGGGACGATTATTCGAAAAACTTTGCAGGTTCGCCGGAATTTGTAAGCAAGCTGATCGATACCTGGCATAACGGTCCAGATTCACCCGCGCGTGTCGCCGAGAAATGCGGCATCCCCAATGTCTGCGAGGATTTTCATGAGATGGTAGACGAGGTCGATGCCGCTATGATCATGGATTTCGACCGCGCATATGACCTCGCAGAACCGTTCCTGAAACGCAGGCTTCCAATATTTCTTTGCAGTCCGGTTGCAGTAAATGTCCCCGAATGCGAGCGCATACTCGATCTCGCAGAAGCGAACGGCTCGGCGGTTTATTCCGGATCGTTCACTGTCGATATGCACCAGAATCAGCTCCGGTATGAAAAAGTCAGACGGGACAATATCGCCACTTTTTATGCGTCGACCTCGCATCATTATTTCACCTCGTATGCCAATGACGGGCTCGAACCTTTATACAGGCTTATCGGCCCCGGTGTACGGACAGTGGCGCTGCACGGCTGGGACGGTTCCCACGGTTACGATCCCACGGGTATCCCCGTATCTCGTATCCATCTCGAATACGAGCCGCGCGGCGATCATCCTCCGATTCAGGGCGTGCTGACTCTCGGCGGGTACAAGAACGAAATGGAATGGTACAAAGTGTACTATCACGATCATACATTTATAGAGGGTGTGACCGACTGGGCGTCCTACGAACTTGTGTTCCGCGATTTTCTGATCAATGTGCAGGAGGTCTTTGCCACGAATAAATCCCTTGAAACCCGCGGGGATATCCTGAACAAGCTCAAGGTACTGATTGCGGCGTACAAATCGGCAAACGAGGGTAACCGGCCGGTTCGTCTCGACGAGGTGGGAGATTACCGCTTGCCCACGGTGCGTATCGATAAGTGGGACGAGATTCCCGGATAGAACATCAGCTGAAAGGAACATACGATGGATAAAATAAAACGGCGACAATTTTTAAAAACCGCGGCAGCAGCAGGTGCGGTACAAGGCATGACCTCATGTACCGCTCATGCGCGAAAACCGGCGATTCTTCAGCGAACGCTGAACCGCGATTTCATCAAGGTCGGTATAGTTGGTCTCGGGCCGTATTCACATGCCATGGCCTATACTCAGGCGATTAATGAACCCTCCGTACCGCCGCGGACGAACATGAAAGTTGTCGCGGTCTGGGGAAAAAGCGACGGCTATATAAGCTCGTTAAAAGGTTCCGACACATGGAAAAAAAGACGTGCGGATAGCCTCGCGGGTTATATGAGCACGGACACGTTCACCAATATCCTCGGTGTCGAGCATATGGTGAAAAACCCGGAAGATATGTTAAATCTTGTCGACGCGGCTTTCATTACCGATCCCGAGGATGCGCTCAATCTTACCCGGCCATTCCTCGAGGCGGGGAAGCCGGTATTCATCAACCGCCCGATGGCATGGACGATCGGCGAAGCCCGTGAGATCATCGCCCTCGCTAAAAAGAACGGTTGTGCGCTGGTGACCGGTTCATGCATACCGTGGATGAATGAGTTTCAGGTCGCCGCCTCTCGGATCGATCCCGAAAAGGTTCAGAGCTACTATGCGGACGGTTCCACTGCCAATTTCTGCTCGTATATGCCGCATATTCTCGAGATGGTGCAGAAACTGGTTTGCGGCAGGGTCATACGGTGCTCGACTCACGGCATGACCTGGGGCGCCGATTCCGATCCGCTGAGCATCCCGCCGGTGATGACCCATCTTGAATACGAGAAAACCGCGGACAACCGCGATCCGGTTATCGGTGTCGTCTCGACATGGTACAACCAGCCCTATCGCAACTGGGCCAAAGTGCATCTCGACAATGAAGTGGTCGAACAGGGTGTGTTTTGGGAGGGCACCCGCGATATCGATCACGACGAGCATCTCTGGCTGCCGTTTCTGCGTGTCATCGGCAGGACATTTGAGACCGGCGTATGGCCCGAGGACGAGGAATATCTGCTCAATAAAGTGTCAACCATGCTCATGGCGCATAAATCGGGCACACTCGGGGGGCGTCCAGTGGGAATCGACGAAATCGAGAATCATTCACTCCCGCGGTTCGAGACGGAAAAAGCATAAAAATTGTATTACCGAGATAGTACAGTTATCGGGATTTCGTAGCGATGCGGAATCCCTATTTCATATACAGCATTTTTCCGGCGACTGTGGAGGGGCCGGTCTCGACACGGTAGAAATAGGTGCCTGTAGTCAGCTTTGAGGCGTCGAAAGTATATACATGTGTCCCTACAGGTTGCATACCCTCGTCCTGGCGGAGAACCTGCTGCCCGACCGAGTTGAACACAGAGATGGTGACCTCCGCAGGCTCGGCAAGCGAATACTGAATCGTGGTCTGGGGATTGAACGGATTCGGATAGGTCGAGACAGTGAGGAAGTCGCTCGGTACCGATTCCGGTTCGTCCGGTTCAGCGAATTCGTCGGCGGAGACAGTAAGTCTGAAACGACGTTCGCAGAGGTCTCCGCTGCCGGAGACAAAACTGAACGAGCCGTAAGAGCCGTCGATAATCTCGTTCAAGTCGAGATCCAGTAACTGCACATGATACTCATCGGGGATATTCTTCAAACCGGTGAGCTGCACAGCCACCGTTTGACGGGGCATGTTCGTCCGTACCTCGAATTCCCATTCAATCGTCTGTTCCGGCAGTCTGAAATCGACCGTATAGCGTTGCGGATGCTCCTCCCAGTCGTCGTGTGGGAAACTGACCGAAACATAATCGCCGATGACCGGGGGCTCCACATGGTCATGGCTGTCCCATTCACGGGAGGCGCCGGAATGCACACCGAGATAATTCGACATGTCGCACGCATCACCCGCGACAGCGCCGATTGCGACTGTCCATTCGGGGATAATACTGTCCGCGGCCGGTTTGGCGATTTTTTCGGCAGATGACGGTTTCAATTTGATAACCGTGTTGACGTTGGAGTAACTATAGAGAGCATACCCTTTCCAGGGCTTTATCGTTGTCGGCGGGTTTGTCGGATCGGACCAGACGCCGTCGTACGAATATAATGCGCTGAGTTGTGCACCGGAGGGATTTTCGATATCGTCCCAAGAGATATCGAACAGCCAGGGATTGCCGATATCGTTCCATCCCTGTTTCAGCGTGATGTTGAACGGTGTGTCGGTTGATACTGTCATGCCGCCGGTGGTATTGAGCTGAAAATCGTTTTTGGTGATGAACCAGAATGCGTTGCCGGGAGAGAAACCCTCGATATCGGGGTATTCATCGGGAGTTGTGCTTCCGGGGCTGTATCTGAACAGCCGCCAGTCGGCGCCGTAGTTTCCGGGCGGAAGGTCCCCCATAAGCTGCTCGTCGATGGATTTTGCGGAAAACATGATCGGCACCGATATCAACCGGTATGCGTTCTGTGCTGTGCCTCCGGCGGTCGTGTCGGACGATTTAATGCCAAGAATATTCGCGGCGATTGAATAGAAACCCTCGTCCACCGGCGAGCGCGCCTCGTTACCGTCCGTGTCGATTGCGGCGATATAATAATCCATGCCCGGCGCGGTGAAATAGCCGGTTTCCATCGTATACTCGTATTCGTTATTCAACGGATCGACAAGCTGCATATCGACGCTGTCGGCGAATGCGGTTGCACCGGCGGTACGGTAATACAGTGTGACCGATTCGATCTCGGAGGTCCCGGTGATCACCGCGGTGAATGCGAGTTCCTCAAGCTCCTCCGCCTGTTCGTGAGGGGTATGCGCCAGCGTAAGCTCGGCACGCCTGATCTCGAACCGGCCGCTGATCCTGAATGTTTCCGCATCGGCGGCATCGCTGATACGGACACGGCATTCCGCCGAGGGCGTGTTCGGCACGGTGAACTTATACGAACCGGAAAACGCCTCCACGCTTCCCGCAAGTTCGGTCCATGATGAACCATTGTCGACCGACAGTTCGATTTTCACATTGCTGATATCGCCGCTGAATCCCCAGAGGATTTCTTTGGCGGAATTCACTGTCCATATATCATTTTGTGCGGGAGCGGCGATATTGATAAAGCTTTCCGAGGTAATCTCAAAAGTGCCGTCACTTTCATCCCAGACTTTGAAATCGGCGGCATCGACCACTCTGATTTTCCCCTCTGTTGTTGCGTTGCCCTGCACCTGCCAGTCGTATGTTTCGACAAGGATATTTGTCGCAATCGCCTCCCATGACGAGCCGCCGTCTGCGGAGAATTCGATATTGACATAATCGATGTTCGATTTCGACCATTCGATAGTCTGTGTGCTGCCGGACGGCCATTTTTCGGCGTGGTTGGGTGTGATGAGAGTAATTCTCGGAGAAGCATCCGCTACTTTAAATTTATACTCGAATCCGTATCCGTCCGTGAACGGTATAATGCACTGGCCGATCTGGTTGCCGTCCGCCTCGTCCGCCTCGAGCCATAGTTCGTAATGTTCGAACGGTTCTGATACATCTAATGTCGCTGTATACGTTGTATCCGTATAATCCATTACTTCGAGAACTTGTTCGATTAAATCAGTCACATCGGGATTGTTATGGTCACCAACCTTATTAATATCAAAATAATAGCTCTCCGCGCCCTGAACTTTGCCCCATGTAAATGTAACCTCAGTCCCGCTTTCTGGATAGTCCTCGCCGGAAATTGTTATCTGCGCATTGTCATGCGGTTCATACAGGCGCATGAGTTCCTGCAGTTCTATGTCATAATTCGTTCGTTCTGCAAGCGGAACGTCAGCCGGGTTGACCGTATGCCAGACCGCATATCCGCCGGGCATGGGGATGTCGCCCTCGTTTTGGACGAACTTTATTGATATCTCTACCTCATTGGAGGGTAAATTCTCGATATGATAATTCCCGGTCAAATCATCATACAAGGAAGAATATGAGCGATATCCCGACTCGGTTGAATTGTCCCATATGTTGAAAAAAGCATTGTACGAAGACAATTCACCCATCGGTGTTTGTTGATGATGGAGTTTGCCTTTGAGAGTTATACCGGGCCAGGATGTTCCCGGAATAGTAAATTTTTCATCGCATATATCCGCAATTTCAGTATCAAATATGTCGGATATCCTTATCAGGCAATCGGTTGATATTATATTCGGCACCATCCACATATACTCTCCGGCGTCCGCATCGATGTTTTCAGCGATAATAATCCAATTTGCGCCGCCGTCCGAGGAGAACTGAATCATAACTTTGCTTAAATTCAGATGCGTCCAGGTGATGGCCTGCGTTGTTCCGGCAGACCAGGATTCACCGCCGTCAGGGGAGGTCACCGTTACAGATGTTTCCTCAACCGAAAAAGCTCCTCGAGCGACCCTGAATCCGGTATTTTTCGCGTGTGCACCCGGTGACGCGAAACTGCGAAAACTGTACCGGTAATGATCGAAAACGCCGTCAAACGCGCCCCCGCGAATGGAACGTTCGGTGCCGCTGTCCGGCCCTGTAGGATTCTGTTCGGGACTCACACTGTAATATCCGCCGTCATACCAGTCATTCACCCATTCCCACACATTGCCGTGCATATCATACAATCCCCATGCATTCGGGTTTTTTTCAGCGGCACCATGTGTTTCCGCGCCGCTGTTGCCGTAATACCATGCCACGCTGTTCAATGCGCTTTCGGTGCTGCCGGAATGGAACAGCGACGTCGTACCGGCACGGCAGGCGTATTCCCATTCCGCCTCGGTGGAGAGACGGTATCCGTTTTTCGTGAAATCGCATTTCCAGGTCGTTTCGTCATAACACGGTTCAAACCCCTCTTCTTCGCTCAGCCGGTTGCAGAACAAAACCGCGTCATACCAGCTTACATTTTCCACCGGATGATTCCCGTCCCCGGTGAACTGAGACGGATTTGAACCCATGACTGACTCGTATTGAACCTGCGTAATTTCTGTAGCGCTGATCGAATAATCGCTTAATTGCACAACATGAACCGGCTTTTCCGAGTCATATCCCTCGGCATACCCGACAGTTGTGCTGACACCGTCAATCGCGATCATTTCCGGTGGCGAATAACTATCTATCGCAAACGGTCCGTCGCTCACATCAACCACATCCGTATCGAAATCGTCGGATATCTTTAACAGGCAATCGGTCGAGTTGATATCGGGCACTGTCCACATATACTCTCCGGCATCGGCATCGATGTTTTCAGCGACAATAATCCAGTTTTCACCGCCATAAGGAGAAAACTGGAGCATGATCCTGCTCATATTCGAGTGAGTCCAGGTGACTGCCTGCATGGTTCCTGCTTCGAGGGATTCGCCGCCGTTGGGAGAGGTGAGGATTAACTCTTGAATATTCTGTTGATTATGTATTGTAAAATTCGTGTTACTAATATCATTTTCCGATAAATTATAATAATTAGATATGCGTATAAGGCATTGAGAAGATTGAAATTCCGGTACAGACCACGAATATGTTCCGTCTGTAGCCGGAATATCAGCAATGATCAATTC
>CAZCDQ010000047.1:0-22952 GCA_964497605.1 uncultured bacterium | reverse complement strand
GCAACAGTTGGAAGCGAACGGGCGTCTTGAGTTTTCATACAAATAATATAACATATCAAAGATCAAATAGCAAACTATATATTGCACTGAGTAGTAACTAGTCTAGAGCCTAAACAAAATATGCTGTTTGACTAAACTCTCTTGAAGCGAATTGGCGGACTCGAAGAATCTACGCCTGGCTCAGACTCAGGTTCCTTAATTACTTCCCAACCATGTTCATGAGCCCAAGTTTTTAATGAGGATTCATCAATCATGGGATATTCAAATGTCGATGGATGTGGCGACCGAGAAGGAAAAGCAAGTGCGACGTTTTTATAATATGTCACTAAGTCTTCACCCTCATGGTTGGTAAGTGAAACCTCAAGTTGGGTCTTCCAGTGTGTTGAATTCCTCTCCCATTCATCAAACATATGATTCATATTTCACCTCACTAGTTATAGCAAAGATTTAAATATTGAAAACCGAGCCAATTGCAAAAGTCGGATTTTGTCCGAAAGAGAGCCTTGACGTGCTCCTTTCGATAATGGGGTATCTTCGTAAGTCATTGATTCATATAATCCCCATATCCTTCGGACATCCTCCTTGTTAAGCGGGATATATTTAGAAATCGGTCGAAGTTGAGACTTTTGCAATTGGCTCGAAAACCTATATAAAATTTAATTTCCAGTATCAAATCATATTTAGCAATACTACCCAAAAGAATTCAAATTTACACAATACATCATATAGTAATATGCTGAGCTAACGGAATAACCGAATAAACAAATTATATTTTTATACTATGTATATGTTCTCCAAATTCATGTACATCAGACAATATAAATAAATAATACGATTCCGCAAGCATGAACTGCCTGATTCTGCATAAACAAAAACACCCCCGCCGCACGGAGGTGTTTTTGTTTTGACTTCAGGGGTAAATCCTACTTCACCATCACATCCCAGTGCTTCGAATGCCGCGATTTCCCGTCCGGGCCCTCGACCTCGAGCCACGCCACATAATAGACGCCGCGCTCCTTGTATTGGTGGACCGGATTGCGTTCGTTCGAGGTTTCGCCGTCCCCGAAATGCCAGGTCCATTTCGTGATATTGCCGATGGATTCGTCCTTGAAATACACCATCCGGCGGTCCATGTCGACCACGTTGAACGACCAGCGCGCCTCGAGTTTCGGCAGGAACCGCTCCTCGAGGGGCATCAGACGGAACGCGCAGAGATAATCGCCGGTATGAACCATCCGCACGTCGTGCGCGAGGTTGATGTGGCCGTCCCGTTTGCCGCCGTCGAACTCGAGGATCGACCACGACAGCCCGATGATGGTGTCCTCGACGAGATTCGAGATGACTGCCCGCGAGGGACCGTCGTATGGGGCATAGTCGAATGGCGTTATCCAGCATTCGAGAATGAGTTTGCCGCTTTCACCGTGCTTGAAATTGTAATCGTAGGCGTAATTCGCCCAGGGGAACCGGCACACCCAGGGCTGCGCGCCCCAGAGCAAACACCACTGATTGTTCACCGGCGGGGTGAAAATGTGATAGTTCTGAGCGTGATAGCCGCTGAACTGGAAATGATTGTTGACACGGTCGTCCTGAAGCTGCGGATTGTTGATAAACGGCCCGCCGGAAAGATCGGCATCGACCGCAATCTCGAAAATGTCGTTGTTGTATCCGCCGGTCAGCTCGTCGAACCGCCCGAAATCCCAGAAATCGTCATAGGCCTCGTAGAGGAAGTAGAGACGGTTCATACCGTTCACCCAGCCGACTTTCACCGTACACCTGAAATCGTTCGGATCGATATCGGTGCCGTGACCGTCCTCAGTGTCGTTCAGAAGATCGGAACCGTAGGCGTACTGGTCGCCGACCATGTCCCAGTCCGAGGTGTCGCCGTCGATACGGGGCATCATGTCGCGTGGGAACTGGAAAATCTTGAATTCCTTGTCGGGGTGCTGAAGCGCGAATGCCTGCGAGGTTACGGCGATACAAATCAACACAACAATCGTCAGCAGTTTTTTCATGCGGTCAAGCTCCTTGTTGATTTAATTTATAATATTTACGGTTTTTTACATATTTGGGAAGCCACGGGGGCTGCCCCTACGGCCCTCACCCTCCCTGCTCCCTCTCCCGCAAGCGGGAGAGGGAGAGCCGTGATACCAACATTTTCCCCCTTTCCTTGAAAGGAGAGGGGATTAAAGAGGTGAGGTTAAATGCCACAACCGAACCCTATGCCAGATCAGTATCGTCCCATGAATCCGGCGCCCAGTCCGCAAGGAACCGGTAATGCGGCTGAAGATTCATCCGTTCGACAATTTTCGCACGCCGCCTCATTTTTTTCATAAGGGATTTTTCTTCGGATGATAATGTCGGATTAAAATACGCGTCGATATTCTCATAAACATGATACGGATAGTACATACCGCACACGGTCGTATCGACATTCATATCCGAATTGATAACATATCTCAGGCTTGCTTTTGCCATATTAATTTCACCGGTTTCGTCGAGTTCGGCGGCAAGGTTTTTGAACGGCAGCGCGAGATTGTCGCCCGCCATCGGTTTCATTGAAATAACCCCGATACCTTTTTCACGAAGCCGCGGAATGAGCGAATCGTACTTTCTGAATTTTCCCTGCTCCATCTCATATGAAGCCCATGTCCAGTTGTGATAGAAATTGAACGGGAAAATGACATAGTCGAGCGGATAGGTGGCAAGCGGCTCCTCCACATCCTCGATACAGTGAATGGGGATACCTACCGCGCGGATTTTGCCCTGCTCTTTCCATTTGAACAGATGCTCCCATTGGTACCAGTTGTCCGAGTCGGAGCTGTAGCTGTGGATACGAACCATGTCGATGTAATCTCTGCCGAACAAACGGAGATCGCGCTCGAATTCCTGCTCCAGTGTACGGCCGTCCCAGGGTAGAATGGAGATGGAGATGACCACGTCGTTTATCATCGGTTTCAGGTGACGGCCCATCGGTTCGTACTGATAGCACTGCTGCTCGTGATCGTATACGTCGAACAAAGTCACACCAAGGTCGTATGCCTCGCGGATCATCCACTCACGTTCTTTCTCGAACGGGACAATATCTTGTCTCATATGTGAACCGAAACCGAATTTCGATACTTTGATACCGGTTGTGCCGATTTCGTCCATCGGCATGGTACCCGCAGGTTTCGGAACTTTTTTATCGAATGCATGGGGGGACAGTTGGCGTTTGACCGGGATTGTCGAGCAGCCCGTAAGTCCCGCTCCGAGCGCTCCGGCAGCGCCGGCGGCCATAAAATCACGTCGTTTCATGGTACATCTTCCTTTCATTTCTTGTATACGTATTCCGTTTTCGAATCAAATTTATTTATACTTCAATTGTCGATCGTTGAATAACGATATCTACTGTTATAAACGCCTCAGCAATGTAAACGTTAACAAAATTAAAAAAAAATTATAATAACTAATAATCATACAATATCAAACTTTATTCTGCATCTTGTTCCATCTGTCATGCGTCAGGTTCGGGTCTGTCCATGAATGCCCGATCTTATTGGCGATACCCTGAATATAGTCATATGCCGGTTTCAGCAGGCTGCGGTCCCGGATATGTTCGAGCGAGAACGTTTTCCAGGGCTCGAGCCAGTTCGAGGCTTTCATCAATGAGGCATGGTCAATGAGCCCGGCTCCCATCGGCGCTTCCTCGATGTGAACCATATAATTGTCCATGACCTGCACATCCTTGACATGAATCTCGCCGATACAGTCGCCGAGATAGGCAATGGCACGGCTCATCCATTCACCGGATTCGAACACGCGCTGGGGATTCATATGATTCACCGGATCGAACACCACTTTCGCATAGCGGGAATCGAGCCGTTCGACATATTCTTTCATACGCTCGATGCTGTTCACAATCGTCCAGGCATTCGTTTCGGGGCAGAGCATACACCCGTTATCCTCCGCGATGGGTACCAGTTCGCGGGTGCTTTCGATGAGCATGTCGAGCGCTTTTTGGGTATGGTTTTCGGGATGATGACGCCAGACATCGGTCGGATGCATGCTGCCCACCGAAAAACGTATGCCTGTGCAGCCGAGTTTCCCGGCGATCCGGAGCGCTTTGGCGATTTCCTGCTTATACTGCCTGCTGACTGAGATGTCACGGTTAAACGGCGACCGTCCGGCGCCATAGGGGCCGGGGACAAGCCCGTTGTCGTTGAATATTTTTTTCACACGGTCGATATCGGCGTCGGTTGCGTCGATATCTCCGCTGTTGATACCCACGACACGGAATCCGATGTTACGGACCGTTTTCGCATCTTCGGGATTCAAATCCCGGAGAGGGCCGCCGAACCAGTCGTTCCAGCACAGTCTCATGATATATTCCTTTATCGTTTCGAATTTTTGTCTATAAGGCTCCCTGTTCTTTCAGCCATTTTTCACGGGTCATGGACGGTTCAGTCCATGAATGTGCGATCTCGCCCGCAATACGCTGAATATGTTCGAGAGTGGGCACAATCAGTTTCCGTGAACCGATATGCTCGAACGAGAACGTCTTCCATGGTTCGAGCCAGTTCGTTGCCTCAATCAGCGCTCTGTGGTCGAGAACGCCGGTGCCCATGACCGCCTCATCGATGTGGGTTACCAGAAGCTTATCCTGCACCATAACATCCTTGACATGAATGACACCGATCCGGTCGCCAAGCTCAACGATTGCCCGTTTCATGAATGTCCCGGAATCGTACACACGGTCAGAGGTCATGTGATTTACCGGATCGAACACCACTTTCACATAGTCGGAGTCGAGACGGTCTACATATTCTTTCATGCGCGGGATGCTGTCAAGTATGGTGAACTTTGTCGTCTCGGGACAGATTGCGCATGCATTGTCCTCGGCAACTTTGACCAGTTCGCGGGTCGCGTCCACATACATATCCAACGCTTTCTGAGTGTGATTCTCGGGATGGTGCATCCAGCGGTTTGTCGGATGAAAGCTGCCGCCGGATACTCTGATTGTCGGGCATCCAAGCCTGCCGGCGACTCTAAGCACTTTCGTGATACGCCGCTGCATTTCAAGAGTTTGCGCAGGATCGGGATGAAAGACCGTGCCGCCCGCGCCGAATGGTCCCGGCACAAGTCCGGCATCGCGGATGATGTTTTTTGCACGGTCGATATCGGCGTCGGTTGCATCGGCGTCTCCGCTGTTCACACCGACAACACGGAATCCCATATCACGGATTTCCTGTGCGCTCTCGGGCGTCATATCCCGAAGCGGTCCGCCGAACCAGTCGTTGAAACATAATCTCATCGATATATCCTTTATAGTATACCGCAGCCTGCATAACAGATGCCGAGGGCCGCGGCCGGTTATCGTCTATCCCACAATTGTACGCTCACCCCGCATCATTTCCCAGCGCGGTCGGGTTAAATGCGGATCGGTCCATTGATGTCCGATGCTGTTTGCCACACGCTGGATATGATTGTAGGCCTCTTTCACTAACGGCCGCTCATTGATATGCTCGAGTGAAAAAGTTTTCCAGGGTTCGAGCTGTTCCGAGGCTTTTATAAGTGCGGCGTGATCGAACAGCCCGGTACCCATCTCCGCCTCGTCGATGTGAGAAACAAGCAGTTTATCCTGTATCATGACATCCTTAACGTGGATAACCCCGATCCTGTCGCCGAGTTCCGCTATTGCAGTTTTCACAAATGTGCCGGAATCGTAAATACGGTCGTATTTCATGTGATTGACAGGATCAAAAATGATTTTCGCATACGGTGAGTCGAGACGGTCAACATATTCCTTCATCCGCTCGATGGAGCCGACAATAGTCCATTGCGTCGTCTCGGGGCAGAGCATGCAGCCGGAATCCTCGGCAATCGGCACAAGCTCTTTCGTATGCTCGATCAGCATGTCGAGGGCTTTTTGGGTGTGATTCTCGGGATGATGCATCCAGATATTGTCCGGGTTCATACTCCCGGCGGAATACCTGAGGCTTGTGCAACCGAGTTTTCCGCCGATCCTGAGCGCCCGTGCAAGCTCCCGCTTATATTCACGGGTGACCGCCGAATCGGGATGAATTGCTGCTCGGCCGGCGCCGTAGGGTCCCGGTACAAGCCCGTTGTCGTCCAGAATATTTTTTACGCGGTTGATGTCGGCATCGGAGGCCTCGGTGTCTCCTGAATTTATGCCGGCGACGCGGAATCCGATATCGTAAAGTGTTTTTGCGTCCTCGGGCGTTATATTTCTCAGCGGTCCGTTGAACCAGTCATTCCAGCATAGCCTCATATTTTCTCCCTGTCGTTCAGTAAACCTGTAAGATTACACTGAGGATAAAATGAAAATGGGGAGCATATCATCTCCCCATTTTATCGACATGTCGATTGTCAATCATGTGTACTGTGCGATATTGCCTCGACCGGGCATTCCTCTTCCGCTTCCATGACACATTCCATCTGATCAAGCGGAACGGGATCCGTGTAAACTTCGGCGGCCTCAACGCCCATTTCAAAAACCTCGGGGCACAGATCGACGCACAATCCACATTGCGTGCAAAGCAGCGGGTCGACAACTACATTCATCTATCCAACCTCCTCTACAAGGATCCATGTATTTTTTTATACGTCAATTATGTACATTCGTTACATCGAACTTTTTACAACAGAAGCGATCCCTTCGGGATCGAGCTTGTATTTCCTGTAGAGTTCTGCATATGTCCCCGATTCGCCGAAAGCGTCCTGCAAGCCGTGACGGATTAATTTACTGCCGGATCCCGCTGTTGCAAGCACTTCTGCCACGGTCGTACCGAGTCCGCCGATAATATTGTGATCCTCGACAGTTATGATTTTCCCGGTCTTTTCGGCATATTTAAGAATTCCGTCACCGTCGATTGGTTTAATGGTATGCACATTGACCACTCCGGCGCTGATACCCTCCGATTTTAGCATCTCGGCAGCTTTTACAGAGTTATATACTGTGCCCCCCGTTGCCATGATCGTAATGTCATTCCCCGAAACAAGCTCGACCAATTTGCCAAATTCAAACGTATAGTCGGGGCCGTTGACCGCCTCGAGTCCCTGGCGGGTAAGTCTGATATAGCTCGGGACATCGTTTTCGGCCATCCATTTGACCGCCTGTTTTGTTTCGATATCGTCCGCGGGCTGGAGTACAGTCATGTTCGGAAGGCCGCGCATGAGACCAACATCCTCGAGACCCATCTGCGAATTACCGTCTTCGCCGATACCGATACCCACATGGGTTCCGACAATTCGAACCGGCGCCTGTGCATAGGCAACCGAAATACGGACAGTGTCGTATCTCCCCGTTACAAAACATGCAAACGAGCAAATGAACGGTTTTTTCCCTGCCAGTGCAAGTCCTGCCCCCGCACCGATCATATTGGCCTCGCTGATACCCATCTCAAAAAAACGGTCGGGATATTCTGCGGCAAATAATTTCGACATTGTCGATTTTGAAAGGTCTGCGTCCAGCACGACTATTTGGTCGTCTTTTCCGCCGAGTTCCAAAATTGCCTCGCCGAACGACTTTCTTGTGGCAACTGCCATATTGTTTTCCTCCTGCTGTATTATGAATTACTGATTTCTGCGATTGCCTGTGCAGCCTGCTCTGCATCAGGGGCAACACCGTGCCATTCGACTTTGCCTTCCATGAACGAAACGCCTTTACCTTTGACCGTATCGGCAAGAATGAATGTCGGTTTGCCTTTGGTCGCTTTGGCTTCCTCGAAAGCCGAAATGATTGCGTCGAAATCATGACCGTCGATTTCAATTACATGCCATCCGAACGCGCGCCATTTGTCAGCGATCGGTTCTATGGGCATAACATCTGACACGAAACCGTCGATCTGTGCCTTGTTATAGTCAAGAATACAGACCAGATTGTCGAGACCGAATTTCGGCGCCGACAGCGCGGCCTCCCAAATCTGACCTTCCTGGCTCTCACCGTCTCCGATGATCGTATACACACGATATTTGTCGTTATCGAGTTTTGAGGCGAGGGCAAGGCCGACCGCAATACTCAGTCCCTGACCAAGCGAACCAGTTGAGGCCTCGATGCCGGGAAGTTTGCAACAGTCGGGATGTCCCTGAAACGGCGAATCGATTTTCCTTAGGGTCATAAGATCGTCACTGCTCCAATATCCGAGCTGCGCCATAACCGCATATACGCCGGGAATACCGTGCCCTTTCGAGAGCACGAAACGGTCGCGGTCGTCGGCATCGGGATTATCCGGATAATGAGTCATTTCATAAGCATAAAGCGCGGTAACAAGTTCGATCTCGGAAAACGAGCCGCCCGGATGACCGCCTTTTGCTTCTTCGAGCATCTTAATAACATCGATGCGCGCATTTTTTGCAATTTCCTTAAGCCTTGAAATATCATAGTCTTTTGCCACGTATTATCCTCCTTGTGTTGTGCAGAAGCATGATTCTGCCGATGTTTGTTTTGAAGTCTGCAAATATATATAACATTTTCACAGCAATTAGCAAGAAACATTTTAAAAGAATACAATTTTTAAATATACATCAATTTCATCGAGAAATCAAAGGGTGCGATAATAAAACAGACAATAAAACCTTGACAAAACTGCAGAATTCGAATATTATGCAGAAACTCGAAAACTGAAACGGTTTTTCGGTATCCAGCTGGAGTCCCATGTCGGTAACAACCATTCAACACACATCTAAACTTATCGAGGCGATTATTCCCGTTGCCGCAAAACTGTTTCGGCGGTACGGATATAAAAAGACTACGGTCGACGAGATCGCAAAGGATGTGCGAATTAGTAAAAAAACGCTCTATGCGGTGTTCCCCTCAAAAGAGGAAATTCTTCGCGAAACTATCTGGCGAGAAACCGTCGATATTATTCGAGCGTTCGACGATACCATTCCGCCGGGTTCTCATCCGGATACCGTACTCATCTCCCTTTGCCGATATATATACAACGACAGGATTAAAAATGGTAAGATTGGCAAATTCTGGAATCTATATGTTGATGATGACGATATCTATCTGGCAACTCTCGAAGCGTTGAAACGAATTTTTCATGCGGTCTATGTGGACGGTATCAAAAGTGGAATATTCAAACCGGTCGATGCCGGACTTGCGACCGAATTTATAGTGAGCATGCTGACCGTTCCGATCCGCGATTTTCATTTGTACGACAATCCTCTTCGCAAGATCAACCAAACACTTCAAATGATCGCAGATGCGGTTGCATATAAAAGCAGGATTAAAGTGGATGCATTTGTAGATTATATTGCGAGCGATCCCTCTTATTCATAAGAAGTGAAAGTTCGGGACGTTTTATTAACAACATGTTGAAATCCATTTATCGCAATGTTAAGAAATTGCTATATAATCATTTGGGTTACGATGAGATACTTGAAATATATTGACTATTTTTTTGTATAAAATACTGTATATAATTATGATAAGCCGAGCATACAAATATGTGCTGATTATGAGGCTAATTCGCCAGCCGGAACAGACGGAAATGCCCGAAATATGTTGATAACTATATAGAAACGCCACTTGCAGGAACAAATTACAGCTCGCTGTATTTGTTATCGCGACACTATGTGTCGTTATTGTCGCGCTTGATGGCAAAAGGATGGTGTATATATTAGCGGGATCAAGTTGACTCAGATGTTCAATGAAACGGAGCGTGTATGATGCTGGAGCGTTTGTTTAAGCTGAAAGAGAACCATACGACTGTGCGGACAGAGATTATCGCGGGTTCCACAACGTTTCTTTCCATGGCATATATTATCTTCGTGCAGCCCTCGGTGTTGTCGGCTGCGGGCATGGATTTTGATTCGGTGATGGCGGCGACCTGCCTGTCGTCGGCGATTGCATGTCTCATGATGGCGTTCCTTGCCAATTATCCCATTGCGCTTGCCCCGGGTATGGGAGAGAATTTTTATTTTACTTATGCCGTAGTACTCGGCATGGGTATCGCTTGGGAGAAAGCGCTTGGCGCTGTGTTTATTTCGGGGGTGATATTTCTGATTCTTTCGGTTATAAGGTTCCGGGAGAAGATCATTGAAGCAATTCCGGCGTCGCTGAAAAATGCCATTCCCGCAGCAATCGGAATTTTAATTACGTTTTTTGGTCTTGTGCAGGCCGGTATCGTTATCAAAGATCCCGGCGGCGGTATTGTGACATTGGGCGACCTTCATGCGCCGCCGACGATACTTGCGTTGACCGGACTTGCCGTTATCGTTTTTCTCATTGTCAGGAATATCAAAGGCGCAATGCTGATCGGGATGTTTATTTCCGCGGTCATTGGGTTGTCAACGGGTATACTTGAGTACAATGGTATTGTATCCGCACCACCCTCAATTGCACCGACATTTTTAAAACTGGATATTCGCGGTGCGCTTGAGCTTGGACTCATGACTGTATTGGTGATATTCCTTCTTATGGATATGTGCGATACTGTCGGAACATTCATCGGAGTAGGGCAGGCGACGGGATTTATGAAAGACGGTAAACTGCCGCGGGCGGGCAAAGCTCTATTGGCAGATGCGATCGGTACGGTTTCAGGTGCGGCGCTCGGAACCTCCACTGTGACATCTTATATTGAAAGCACGACAGGTGTCCGGGAGGGCGGAAGGACCGGCCTGACCGCTATTACGGTGGCGGTATGGATGCTGTTGGCGCTGTTCTTCAGTCCGCTTGTCGGCATGATCGGGGGTGGTGTTCCGGTGATCGATGCGGACGGCAATCTGCTGTATAAACTGTATCCGATAACAGCGCCCGCGCTCATTCTGGTCGGGGCGTTCATGGCGAAAAGTCTCAAACGGTGCGAATGGGACGATTTGACCGAGGCGATTCCGTCATTCATGACCATCGTCGGGATGGCGCTGACATTTAACATTGGACACGGTCTCGCGTTCGGTTTCATTTTGTACCCAACGCTGAAACTAATGGCGGGGCGGGGAAAAGAGGTGCCGTGGCTGATGTATGTTATTGCGGGAATATTCCTCTTGAGATATATCTATATCGGATAAAAATGTTCGATTCATAACAGAATATAAATCAACCAGCTATTTCCCGCTTTTTTTCTTTTTCCATTTTTCGATGGCGTGAAGGCGCATATCCTCGACCGAATCGAACTCATCGACTATCTCCACACCGAGCAGCGTTTCAATAGCATCCTCCAACGTGACAATACCGGCTGTTCCGCCGTACTCGTCCACAACATGAAAAATATGTTCTCTGCGGCTGATGAATTCGTCGAGGAGATCGGCGATGGATTTCGCCGCGGGAACTGAAAAAATCGGATTCAGAAGCTGTTCGAGCGGTTTGTTTTTACCGTCGGTATAATATTTCTGCAACAGTTCCTTTTGATGCACAAATCCGACGATTTCGTCAAGATCGCTGGCGAATACGGGAATTCGTGAGAATGGAATTTCAAGATTATCTTGCAGAACTTGTTTAACCGTCCGGTCTTTCTGAAACGCGAGCATTACTGCACGGGGTGTTAAAATATCCTCGGCCCTCATCTCGCTCAAAAGAAGCAGATTTTTGATGATACGCGCTTCCTTTTCGATAAGAATGCCCTCTTTTCTACCGATCTCGGCAAGCACCTTAATTTCCTCGCGGGAGATTGTTTCGTGGGACTTTTTATTGGAAATGAAACTTGAGATGAATTCGAGAACCTTGACAACCGGATATGTTATAATAATGAAAAATTTCATCAGATATGCGGCATAGGGTGCGATCCTTTTCCAATAAACGGCGCCCAGGGTTTTGGGAATAATCTCGGAACAAACCAAGATAAGCAATGTAAGTATGCCGGAAACAAGCGCAACCCATTCCTTGCCGAATAAAAGATACGTCTGCGAACCCACTCCGGCGGCACCGACAACGTTTGCAACCGTATTAAGTGTGAGAATTGCCGCGAGAGGATGATTGATATTCAGTTTCATGTGTTTCAGGATTTTACCGGAGCGGTGTCCCTCTTTAATCAGAAGCGCAATATATGCGACCGAAATGGATAAAAGAACAGATTCGAGCAGCGAGCAAATAAAAGAAACACCCAGCGCAAAAACCAAATAAAAAACAAGAGTTCCCATATATCCACCGGAATAATGTGAACGTTACACAAACGGATACAATTTAAAAATCTGAAAAACGAGAGAAAAATGCAAGTAAAACCGATTAATGATCGCATGTAACCTTAAACTCGTCAGTGCAAAGTTGCCTATGATTGGTTTTATTAACTAAACTTTTTTTAAAAAGTTCTTGACACTCGCCTATTAATCATGTATTATAGTACCATAATAAAACATTATATATTGGGAGTAACATATTATGTCTGATTTTTTCGGTATATCGGAGGCCGGTTCGATCGCACTTCATGCCATGGTTATGCTGTCGCGGAATCCCGGTCGTCTGGTACGGATAAAAGAAATTGCCGATACGTTTTCCTTTTCGGAGGCTCATCTTGCAAAGGTACTTGGCAGGCTGGTCAGGGCGGGATTGGTTGAGGGTACCCGCGGGCCCTCAGGCGGATATAAACTATCTGCCCCACCGGATGATATTTCACTTTTTGAAATCTACGAGGTAATCGAGGGAAAGCAAAAGCATAACAAGTGTATGTTCAGTATCGCGTTGTGCGACGGTTCCGTGTGTTCGCTTGGCGGTTATTTTTTAAAAGTTGCTGGAGATGTGGAAAAACATCTTTCGAATACGAAACTTTCAGATATCAGTTTCAATAAGGCGGTGTTTAATATTGAAATCGGTTCATGAGCGTAAAATGTGTCGAATTATTTTTGAAAAACAAATTTAAAAAATATAAGGAGGGACAATGGGTAATGTGAGAGAAATAATCAAAATCGACGAGGATTCATGCAACGGGTGCGGATTGTGTGTACCAAACTGTCCGGAGGGCGCGCTGCAGATCATCGATAATAAGGCGCGTCTGGTGAGCGATCTTTTTTGCGATGGGCTTGGCGCGTGTATCGGTCATTGTCCCGAGGGTGCGATCACAGTCGAGAAACGCGAGGCTGAACCGTATGATGAGAAAAAAGTGATGGCGAATATTGTAAAATTCGGCGAAAACACGATAAAAGCGCATCTCGAGCATTTAAAAGGTCACGGTGCTGTCGACTTTTATAATCAGGCGGTTGAGTATCTCGTGGAAAATGGAATCGAAGTACCTAATGAGGGAAAAACCTCCGAATGTCCGCCGCAGGGATGTCCAGGCTCGGCGATGCAGGATTTTAGAGATGATGTCCCGACGGCTGCAGAAACGTCTGCCAAAACGGTCGAACGTCAGTCTCAGCTCAGACAATGGCCGGTGCAGCTCATGCTGGTTCCGGTGAGTGCGCCATATTTTAACGGCGCTGAGCTTGTTATTGCCGCCGACTGTGTACCATTCTCATATCCTGATTTCCACGAGAAATTCTTGAAAGGGAAAATACTATTGGTCGGCTGCCCAAAACTCGACGATGCGGCGTTTTACAAGGATAAGCTTACCGAGATATTCAAAAACAACGAAATCCGATCGGTCACCTGCGTACACATGGAGGTACCATGCTGTTTCGGATTAGGGAAAATAATTCAGTCGGCCGTAAGCGAATCCGGAAAAACGATACCGTATGCAGATGTCGAAATCGGTATCAAAGGCGAATTAAAATCATAGCAAGTAATTTAAAGTGTAATCAATATAAATGCGAACTGAAATAATTATAGAGGATTTTCAGTTGTATCGTGACAGGAGGTTTGAAAATGAAAACAAATGTAAAAAATAATATTCATTGGGTAGGAAAAATCGATTGGGAACTGCGACAGTTTCACGGAAACGAATATTCGACTCATCGCGGTTCAACCTATAACTCGTATCTTATTACCGAGGAAAAAAATGTTCTGATCGATACGGTATGGCTTCCGTTCGGAAAAGAGTTTGTTAAGAATCTGGCAAAGGAGATAGATTTAAATTCTATTGATTATATAATCGCGAACCACGCTGAAATAGACCATAGCGGCGGTTTGCCGGAATTAATGAAACATATTCCGGATACACCGATCTATTGCACTGCCAATGGTGTGAAATCGCTGAAAGGACATTACCATAAAGACTGGAATTTTCGAACGGTCAAAACCGGGGATACACTGTCAGTCGGTAACGGGAAAGAGCTGGTATTTGTTGAAATGAAAATGCTTCACTGGCCGGACAGCATGGCGTGCTATCTAACCGGCGATAATGTTCTTTTTAGTAACGATGCATTCGGACAACATTATGCGAGCGAATATCTTTTCAACGATTTAGTCGATCAAAACGCGTTGTTTACGGAATGCATCAAATACTACGCCAATATTCTTACACCATTCAGCTCGTTTGTCGAAAAGAAAATCCATGAAGTGCTCGATCTCAAACTGCCGATTGATATTATTGCGCCGAGTCACGGTGTTATATGGCGGGATAATCCCACGCAGATTGTCGAGAAATACCTTGAATGGTCGACAGCGTATCGTGAAAATCAAATTACACTCATCTACGATACAATGTGGAATGGAACCGGAAAACTGGCGGAAGCCATTGCGAAAGGAATACACTCTGAGAATCCGGCAGTTAACGTGAAACTGTTCAATACCGCAAAAACGGATAAAAACGATATTATTACCGAGGTTTTTAAATCGAAAGCAATATTAGTCGGCTCTCCGACAATTAACCGGGGAATCCTGTCTTCCTTAGCTGGACTTCTGGAGGAAATCAAAGGACTCGGATTCAAGGATAAAAAAGCGGCGGCGTTTGGCTGTTACGGTTGGAGCGGAGAATCGGTTCCGGTTATTACGAATACCTTAAAGGATTCGGGCTTTTCGATACTAAACGACGGTTTTAAAGCGTTGTGGAATCCCGATGAGGAAAGTCTGAAAAAAGCATATGATTATGGAAAAAACATTGCGGCTGAGACCTAAGCGTCGATGATATTCCAAAATATTTGAATCGACTGGTTAGATTTTTCACCTCAAGAAAAAACGGGGAGCGAGCGGAATATTCGTTCCCCGTTTATATTTTATAACGGCGATTTACCGCGCCAGCCAGCCGCCGTCCACCGGCAGAATTGTACCGTGAATATAGTCCGCCGATTCAGAGCCGAGAAACAGGAACGGCCCCGCCATGTCCTCCGGTGATGCCCACCGTCCGCATGGGATACGGGAAGTGATCTGCGGACCGCGAACAGGATCGTCAAACAGCGGCTGAGTCACCCTGGTAACCACATAACCTGGCGCCACAGCGTTGACATTGATATTCTTGCCCGCCCATTCGTTACAGAGCGCTTTGGTGAACTGGGTGATCGCCCCTTTCGCTGCGGCATAAGACGCTACGGTATAACCACCGTTGAATGCCAGCATGCTTGAAGTGTTAATAATCTTGCCGCCCTCACCGCGTTCGAGCATATGCCTGCCGACCTCTTTACAGAAGAAAAAAGCTCCCTTGCTCTGGACATCCATGACAAAATCCCAGTCGTCCTCTTTCACTTCCTCAGATTTTGAACGAACCAGTACACCGGCGCCGTTGATAAGCACGTCGATTTTGCCGTAATCCGCAAGTACCGCGGCAACGGTCGTCTCAATCTGCGCGACATCAGCAACATCGCATTGATAGATTTTCGCCTCGCCGCCAGCTTTCTCGATGAGCCGTTTCGTTTCCTCGCAGCCGGCAGTATTTTTGTTGCTGGTCAGCGCAACTTTTGCGCCCGCTTCGCCATAGGCGACCGCCACTCCCTGAAAAATGCCGGATGATGCGCCGGTGATAACGGCCACTTTCCCCGAAAAATCGTAGGTTACATCTTTGTACTGCTTCATAAAAGCCTCCGTAAAATTATAGTTAAATGTCATAATTACATTGCTATGAGTGTTTCCTGTAGGGCGAAGCTGTGTGTTCGACCGGACCATGTCCGGCAAAACTGTAAAAGGTCAGACACGCAGGTTTGCCCTACGATCCGTTATGTTTATATTTCAAAGTCCTTGCCTTGAAACTCAGACTCCTACTTCATCAGATCCTCTCTTGGCGGCGAGAAGAAATCCAACAGAACTGATTCCTCGTCGAACGTCCACGCGCTGTGTTCGACACCGACCGGAGCGTGATAGAAATCGCCGGGCATGAGGATTTTCTCGACACCGCCTATTGAAAATCCCATTTTCCCGCTGACAAGATATCCCATCTGCTCGTTGTTTTCGTGACTGTGCATCGGGAACTGTTTGTTGGGCGGGAAATGGTATTCGATGGTCTGAATATGTTCGCCGGAATAGATGAATCGTTCCACATCACCCTCGACAATTTCCGGTTCGAGATCGGATGCGTTAAAATATTTTTTGAATGTGTTTCTATCCATGATTGAGTCTCCTGTTTTTTTAGGGCGAACCTATGTGTTCGCCCGTTCAATAACTGCCCGATTATTACAAGGGCAGACATGCTGGTCTGCCCCTGCAAACCGTTAAACTATAGCGTTAGCCAATGTATTGATTCCAGAAATTCGCCACACCGCGGATAACCACGTATATCGAAAATACGAACGTGATGCCCAGAACGATATTCCGCCCGGCGCTTGCGGTATATTTGCCCATGTATTTCTTGCTATTGATAAAATACATAATAATCAATACTGCAAGCGGCGCCATGACAAGATTCCCCGCCATAGCAAGGATCGCCTGAATCAGCGCATCCAGATGCCAGAAAGGCGAGAGCATCGCAGGAACGATTATCCACAGCGCCAGTAACCATCGGAACGTTTTGTTATCCTTGCTGAGTTTCCAGTCTTTCCCGACCACGTCAAGGCAGAAATACACCATGATAAGCGCCACCGACACCATTGTGGTGAATGCCGCGATAAGTAGTCCCAATGAGAATATCGGCGTGGCGATGAAATCGATTGCAGAGGGCAGCGCCGGCGCTATGACCTTTCCAGCCTCGGGGACGGTCGATATTTGGGAATAGTGAAGGCCGCCGTCCGCGCCGGTGTAGACGTTATGGAGCGCGGTGACACCTGCGACCACGACCATGACCGAGAACAGTCCCCAGATGAAGCCGAAATTAAGCACCGACTTGTTGAAATTCTTTTTCAGGTCAGCCTCGGTGTAATCGGCATTGCTGGTAAAATAACCATAGGAGAGAAAGACTGCCGCGGGAAGCGCCTGCCCGGCGATAGACATAAGCTGTGTGAATCCGTTTCGTACCGCGTCTGATCCACGTACCGGAAGGTCGGCGGGTATTTTCGGGATAAGTCCGCTGAGAATGCCGGTCCAGGTCGCCCATTGCATCAAACCTTTGACCGCTACCACGATAAAACAAAGCAGAATGAGTATGAGAAGCCCGGTCATTACGTTCTGAAGGCGCTTAAAACTGCCCGCAACGATTGAATATACGATGATTGCGGTCAGGACAAGAACAATGATTATTTTCAGCGGTGTAACCGCACCGCCAGAAGGGAGATCGATGCCGAATACACCATACACAGCCTCGGTCATCACCGACATTTGGCTGATGTTCACAACAATATTTAGCAGAAACTGGGGAATGAACATAATCCATGCGAGTGCCGGGAATATCTCGGTTTTTATCATGTCGAGCATGCCTCTATTGCCGGAAATAATTCCGATCCTCGAGGCGGAGTCAAGCGTGAAAATCACCATCGGAATCACATACAGCGCTACCCAAAGCAGTTCGAAGCGAAACCATGTTCCGGCAAGCAGCCGTGTGGACACCGCCCCGGCGCCGATCATTCCCGCCGCCATGATAGCCGCAGGCCCGACAACGTTCCTGACAAACCGTGTCATCGGATTGTTCAAAAGCATATTCGACATATTCGTTTTCTCCCGGTAGATACAAATAGTAAGGTTGTTTTTGTTTTAGCCAGTCAGCATATTTTTGTAGTGACGAACCTATGTATTCGCCCATCATGGTATGTTATTCTGAGTGCAGACACACAGGTCTGCCTCTACGATTTTCAATCAACTCCACGACTGAATAAAATATATCAGCACAGCAGCCTCAATAGCAATATCATTCAATGCCACATGTTCGTTTTTCGTATGTGCGTCCGCAATTGAGCCGCAGCCGGTGGCAACTGTCGGAATCCCGAGGATGTTATTATAGAACCAACCGTCGGTGGAGGCGGTCATACCGTCGATCCTGCTTTCGACACCCATATCGCGGTAGCATCCGGCGAGCGTATTCACAAACGGCAGCTCGGGATCGGTCTTCATGGTATCGTGACGGTATTGGAACGAAATCTTGAAATTGTCGTGAAGCCATTCATGGCCGCATGTCCTGACACGGCGCTCGATCTCGGCCATGACCGTTTCTTTCGGTGTTGTGAGCAGCCCGAACACACCTTTGAACAACGCTGTGCGGGGCGCCATCGCTGGCCAGTCTCCGGCATGGAACTGGCCGAATGTCACCGGCATGGGATTTTCATACTGCGCAAACAGAGGATCGTCGCCGATTGTTTCATTAAGCAGTTCATCGTGGTAGGCCTCGATGATGTTCATCGCCTCGATAGCCATTTTAAGCGCACTGACTGTGGAGCCTGCCGAACCGGAATGACCTGCGCGGCCATGCACGGTCCCGGTGAACCAGACCGCCCCCCGAACCGATGTCATGATATTATTGCCGCAGGGCTCGAGATTGATGCAGCAGTCTGCTTCCACACCCTCCCGAATAAGCGCGAGCGTGCCATTGCCTCCGGTCTCCTCCTCGATAACAATGTGCAGGACGACATCGCCGCGAGGTTTCAACCCGAGCCGTTTCATGGCGGTAAACACAGTCCACATAACTGCAATCTGTCCCTTGTCGTCGCAGGTCCCGCGGCCGTACATGACATTGTCCTCAATATATGGATCGAACGGCCGTTCCTGGTCGGCCGAGGGAGGTACCACATCGATATGGGCGTTGAACACCACATTTTTTCCGGTGCCGGTGCCGTTGCCTTTGAGAACCGCAACCACATTCGGCCGTCCCGCATACGGGCGGTCGTCGATGCGGAACGAGTAATCGGGATCGTCCACAATATCCTCGGGAACCGTGACAAGAGTACATTCATCCGAGATTCCGTCAAATTGTTCAAACACCCATTGAACCGCGTCGTTCTCATAACCGGAGCGTGAATCGTAACGAACAAGCCGGTCGAGAAACGCGGTTGTTTCGCCGAGCAGGCCGGTGCAGGTTTTTAGAATTATCTCGTTGTCAGTCATTTCGTTCGTGCGGTCATTTCAGGTTTGTAAGCACGTTTTCCATAATATCGAGGCTTTCGTCAGCTTCGTCTTTTGTAATCACTAACGGCGGCGCGACTCGGATGACATTGCCCGATACTGCGCCGATGATGAGCCCGTTACGGCAGCATTCATTGATAATCGTGCGGGTTCGTTCGGGATCGCGCTCTTTCGTTCGTTTGTCTTTGACAATATCAAGTCCGATAATTAGCCCACGGCCGCGGACATCGCCGAGATACGAGCATTTCTCTTTTATGGTTTCGAGCCGCGATTTCATGTATGTGCCCATTTTTAGTGAATTGTCGACCAGATTTTCCTCCTCGAAAATATCGAGAACAGCGTGAGAGGCCGCGCAGCAGATGGGATTTCCTCCCCATGTCGAACTCATGTCGCCCTCTTCGAGTGAAGCCATGATTCGCGATTCGGCGAGCAGACATGAGATCGGCATACCCGATCCGATGCCTTTGCCGATGCAGACAAGATTCGGGCGGAGGTCTTCCCATTCGAGGGCGAGGAATTTTCCGGTGCGCCCGAACGACGACTGGACTTCGTCGAGGATAAATACGATATTTCGATCTCGGCACCACGATTCAAGCGATTTCAGGTAACCATCCGGCGGAAAAATGAATCCCGCGGCGCCCTGGTAGGGTTCCACAATCAGTGCGGCAAGATATCCGGTTGACTGCGCATCGACCGCGGTATCCAGAAATTCGAGGCACTGCGCACTCACATCGCTGCTGACGGAGCCGAATGGATTTCGGTATGGATCGGGATACGGAACCTGTATCACACCCGGAACGACAGGCCCGAACTTTTTCTTTGTGGATGTCTTCCCGGCAAGGCTCATGGTGCCGACCGTTCTGCCGTGGAAGCCACCGTAGAAAGATATTATCTCGAAATTACCGGTGAACCGTTTCGCAACCCGTACCGCCGAATCGACCGCCTCGGAACCGACAGTGGCGAAAAATGCTTTGTCGAGATTGTCCGGCGCTCGTTTCACCATCCGTTCGGCGAGTGTGACCCGCTCGACAGTGGGGAAATCATAGCAATTGAGGAGTCGTTTCGCCTGCTGCCCTACAGCATCGGCGAGTTTCGGATGAGCATGTCCCACATTAGTGACCAGCACGCCGCTTGTCCAGTCGAGAAATTGGTTGCCGTCCACATCCCATACTGCGACACCCTCGGCGTGGTCCCACACAATAGGTGCCTGAGGTGTCAGGCACCGCGATTCGTAGGTTTCAGAGAGGGCTTTATATTTTTTCGAATTTGGCCCCGGGATGGGTGTATTAATCCGTACGGTCATTGGCGGGTGTCCTTTATATCGGTGTTTGCGGCTGTATGACGGCTGTTGTTATTTCTGATGCGTGATTGTAGTTATCGCGCAATTTTCGATATATAATGTATTGCGATATTGAAGTCAAGAGGTCAGCGAATTTTTCAACGGACTGTCTTCTCTCCACGATGGTTCGAAGAGGATATAGTTGATAATCAGATACGGTATGTGATGTTGATTTTCAGCATACCGGCGTTCTGAAGTGTCCGGAAACGGTCGTCTTCATCCATCAGGTGATTATATACAATATAGATGTCGCTGCCGATTTTCGGGATGTAATGGAAACGAAAATTAACATTCACATTTTGCGATTCGTTGTTATATTGGACGAATGTGTTCGCCGACATCCGTGAGGTGAAATTGAGAATCAGCCTGCCGCCGTATTCACGGGTGATCATTTTCAGGTTATCGAATTTCATATTGTTATACCGCATGTTCCCCGAAATTTGATAGCGCATACTTGGGCGGAGCGTAAACGATGTGTTGTAGTTTTCACGGTCACCGTTGTAGAATTCTCCAACAGAAGAAGTTACGCTGAATGACACCGGCCTTGCCGAGCTTGACCGGAGGCTTGCGCTGTATTCCCACCACTCGTGGCCGCCAAGCGGGATAGTGCTGCCGTACAGGGAACCGTACGCCTCGTCCACCAGATCGAACGCATTCTCGATGTTGATGCTGAAACGATCATCGGCATCGGTGAGAATACCAAACGGCGAGAATTTTACCGTTCTCGATATCAGCTTGTTTTTCGTATCTGTATAATAATTGAAAAATAATGGCTGGAATTCGAATTTTTTTATACCCGGAATTGCGGTCCGCGGTGTGAAATCGTATACGAACATGTATTGCTGGACGCCGGGATCTTTGCCGCTGATGAATCCAAGTTCGGGATTGAATCCGCTCCCGAGAGCGTGATACACAAAGAATGTATCCATGAGATCGTCCGGATAATGAACATATATCCGTCCCGCCATACTTTCGTGCGCTTTTCCGTCAGTAAACGAGCCGGTAAGATAACTTTGAACCTCGAAATTCCTGTCTCCGAGGAACGAGTTAGTCCGGTACACGAAATCCGCTCCGATAACCTGATTATCGTGCCCGTCCGCGTCGAGAATGCTTGTCCCGATAAATCCGATATGCGATTGCTCCCACATATCCTTTTTCACCCGGATGACCGAATAATTTGTCGAGGGCGTATTCCCGGATTCCTCAGTCTGCATGGACATGATTCCCATGTTGAACGATCCCGATTTCTGAGCGAGTTTTGCTCCGGCGAGAATGGGTATGGCCTGACGGTCTTTCGAGATACCGATACGGCGGGTATAAAACAGATTGGTCATACCCTGTGAGAATGAGAACAATTCCGAGTTTTCAAGGAAAAACTCCCGCTTTTCCGGATACCGGAGGCTGTAGCGTGTGAGATTGATGACATCCTGATCGCTCTCGATCTGGGCAAAATCCGTCTTGGTTGTAATATCGATTGTGGTATTCGAGGTTAATCCGTACCTGAGATCGAGCCCGTATTTAAAGGTATTTTCGGGGTCCTTATTTACCTCTTTGTTCACACCCGTGAGCAGATAGGGTTTTGTATCGAGCTGAAGGCCGTTGTCGATCTCGCGGTTTATGGTGAGCGTTCCGGTCTTGGAAAGCATCATAATACCTTCGTTCCGTTTCCAGGCTTTCCAAAGCACCCACTCGTTCTTTCGCCTGATTTTCCGACGGAAATTGAATCCCCAGGTCTGTGTATCGGTTGCAGGAAATTTCAACGTTTTAAACGGCATGACGATTTCGCACGACCATCCAGTATCAGTTATCCGCGCATGGGTATCCCATATGCCGTCCCAGTTCACGTTGGCGTGCGTATCTCCCGTTTCGAACGTACCGTCGTATGTTGCGCCGTTCGGGTTGACCGAGAAATAGTAGCCGGTGCGTTTGTCGTTGTAGGTATCGAGAATAAATGTGATGTAATCATCACCGCTCAGCATAGAATCCCAAAGCAATTCTTTGTTGATGATTTTATCAGGTTCGCGGTCGTAACATATGACACCGATATAGAGATTGTTGCGGTCGTGCATGATTCTGAGTTCTGTTTGTTCAGTGGCAGGGGCGCCCTCTGTCAGTTCCCGCTGGGTGAAATCGGTGACAGGTTCAACCGTTTTCCATGCCTCCTCGTCGAGAATACCGTCCAGCCTGATCGGTGTCTCGGTATAAACCGCACGAATCTGTGCCTCCAACGCTGCCGCGAAAAGGACAGATACGAGGATGAATGCAGAGGTAAACGGCAAAAGGCGGGTATGACTATTCATGATTATGCTCTTTCGTATTCGATTTGAAAAAAGTAAGTTTTTATTTGTTATCTCGACAGTCAAAAGTTCTCAAATGTAAAATAAAAGT
>CAZCDQ010000046.1:0-23156 GCA_964497605.1 uncultured bacterium | reverse complement strand
TATGAAAATCCTAACCAATTGAATTTATTTGACTAATGTTGGGACACTACTGATAACTTTTAAAGAATAAGTGATAGATACAATATACAATTTATGCTTTCCCTTGCAAGAAATTTGTTCTCAGTATATTGTCTTATTTTGCATTAAAACTTGTTTATAAATATTATATACTATAAGTTTAATACTGTTAGAATTACAGAAAATAAATTTTATTACAAACCGCTTTTCATAAGGAGCTTACCTGTGATGCGCCGATTCTTTTTCATGCTATTCTTGCTGATATTTTGTCAGTTATCTTTGTCCGCCGCGGATTCCTCCGGCAGATACGAAACTGCGCTTGACGGCCCCGGCTGGCGGTTGTGGCTCGATCATGCCGCCTACTGGTGGGATGACGAGGTATACCTTCCGCCAGTGACCATCTCAGAACTTCCGGTAAATCCGCCCGCCTGCGGCTGGGACGATTTCGAGACTGCGGAGGGCAAAACTGTGGAAGTCCCCGGGACGGTCGAGGAGCATTACTGGGGCGAGATCGGCGGTACGATTCCGCTGAACGGCGGCGATTATGTGGGAGTATCGTGGTGGAGCCGGACATTCATGCTCGATCCCGTTCTCGAAGGCAAACGCATTACGCTTCATTTCGAGCAAGTCAATCTCCGCGCAGAGGTGTTTCTCAACCAACAGCTTGTCGGGTACGATGTCATTGGCAATACGCCGTTCGAATGCGACATCACCGATGCGGTGCGGTTCGACGGTTTAAATTCGCTCGATGTGCGGATTACCGATCCGGTGGGGAATTTCACGTGGGACGATAACGTGCTCATGCGATGGGGCGACAATTTCGTGCCCGCGGTGAACGGTTTCGGCGGCATCACCGGCGGGGTCACGCTCAGGGCAACCGATGCGATTCATGTGGACGATATCTATGTGCAGAATCAGCCGGATCCGAAAAAGGTAAAGGTATTTGCCGGTATCGGGAACAGTTCGGGTGCGGAAGTCAGAGGGACGGCAACGCTTACAGTCCACGAATGGAACAATCCCGCCGGTATGGTTTGGCAAAAGACGGTGAAAACGTCCATCCCCGCAGGCGGCGCCGAGCTGCCGTTCGATGTGAACGCTCCTGACGCGAAACTGTGGGAGCTTGCCGGATACCGTGAATTGAAGGCGGCGGCGCTGTATGAGGCCGAACTCACATTCCAAAGCGGCGACGGCGCTATTCTCGACAGCGCCTCACAGCGGTTCGGATTCCGGTTTTTTACGGTGAAAGAGACGGACGGCGATAAACGGTTCTATCTTAACGGAAAGCGCGTGTTTCTCCTTGCCGGTATGGGGCGGGGGTTCTGGCCGAAGAACGGCATATTCGCTACAAAAGAGATTGCCGAACGCGAGCGCGATCTTTTGATTGAACTCGGATTCAACATGATAGTGCTGCACCGTGCCATCGGGCAGCCGCCGGTGATCGATTACGGCGATCGTTTCGGCATTCTGACATACGAGGAACCCGGCGGGTACCGTATTATGCCTAATCCCGAGGACAATATCGAGGCATACGACGAACAGGCCGACCGCTGGCGATGGATTAAAACGAAACGCATGATACTCCGCGACCGGTCCTGCCCCTCGATGATCATATACAACCTGAAAAACGAAGCGACACAACCGCCGACCGAAACCGAACTCGAGGATATGCGGCTGATTCACCAACTCGATCCCTCGCGTATTCTCACCTATAACAGCGACCGCGACCGCTCGGTGAACTACAACGAAAACATAACCGATCCCAGCCCATTCAAATCGCACATGTTGCCGTTCGACGATACCATTTATGACTGGGGATGGATCGATCATCACCACTGGTCTTCGTTTCCGGTGAATGTGGATACCCATTACTCGAATCCTCGGTTTTTCTGGCGCGGTGTGATCGATCATCCGCGGGCGCCGGTGCGGGCCGATTCGCTCAACCGTATCGATCCCGGCGAAATCCTGTTCTGGGGCGAGGAGGGATCGTTCGGAACGCAAGTCAGCCTTGAGCGTATCAAAAACGAGCTTGCGGCAGACGGCGCAACCGGTTTCAGGGAACGTCAGCATCTCGAGTGGTACGAGTTTTTCGACACTTTCCTCGACGAATCTGGATACCGGGCGGCATATCCCACAGTGGACAGCCTGACCCGGAGCCTTGCCCGCAACGTCCACTATTATCACGGCCGTAATATTGAGAATGTCCGCATCTCGAATATCGCCGACGGTTACGATCTCAATAGTTGGGGCGCGACCTTTCCGCATAATAACTTTGTCGATATGTACCGGTTCTCCACAGCGGATACCGATATTTTCCGGCACTACTCGCAGCCGCTCTATGTCGCGGTGAAGTTACGCAATAAGGTTATGCCGCTCGGATTTGCGCCGGTCGCCGATATTTTCATTGTCAACGAACTCGACCTCAACGGGAAATGTACGCTCGATCTTGCACTGACCGATCCAGACGGCAATATCGCTGAACGGATACAGTACGATGTGACAGTCACCGGCGGTGAACAGTTTGGCGAGCTGCTGGTCGAGGGCGTTGAGCTTCCTTTTATCGACAAACCCGGCTACTGGAAACTCCGTGCGGCGATCACAAAAGAGGGCGTTGAAAAAGCGTCGGGATTTGACGATATTTTCGCGGTCGATATACTACGGAGGATCGGAAGAAGAGCGGTGGAAGTGTATGAGGATGACGGCGTAATTGAATCGTTTTTGAACGGTCACGGTGTGCAGAACGATCCTGATGCCGATGTCATCGTATTCGGGAAGCATGATTTCGATGCGCTGTCTCCCGAACAGATCGATACGGCGATGCGTGCGGTGATGAACGGCGCGCGGCTGATCGTTCTCGATAACGCAAACAGATGGGGTGAGGCGCTCAACCGGTATTCCATGTCAAAACCGCCCACGTACGACAGCGGTTTCGAGAACGGACGAATCGTGAACTGGCGCGACGACGGCCGGTATTTCATGGCATATCACAAATTCCTCGAAGGTCTTCCGCAGGCGCAGAGCATGAACTGGGAATATCAGTGTTTTTATCAGCCAGTCGGGGACGGTAAGCAGGGAATCACCTCTGGCCTCAAACTGCACCCGTTCGGCACCGACCTGATTGTTGGGCTGATCCACGAGGGGAGAAAAGAGGTTCTGAGCGGGCTCGGCCGCGTGAGACTCGGCCGCGGGGAGATCATACTGTCCGCAATGAACTGGCTCGACCAGATAGAAAGCGGCCGTCCCCAGTCAGCGCCGGCGAAAAAACTGCTGATTAATGTAATCGATATCGAATAAATATGTAATTATTTTTCAACGCTGAAAAAGAGGGCGCAGAGAAATGCTGACTGCATATTATAAAAAATAAAAAGGAGCGTAATCATGAGCGTAAGTACTGGCCGAAGAAGCTTTTTCGGGAAAGCGGCCGCTGCAGGAGGCGCCGCTGCAGCAATGACAACGAGAGCAACGGCCCAGAGAAGCGTAACGCCAGATTTCATCAAAGTCGGATTTATGTGTGTGGGTTCGAACAGCCATGCGGGCTTATGGGCGCCGGCGATCAATCCGGTCAAGGGGAGCAGATGGCCGGGCAGGACAACGAATATGCTGATCACCCACTGCTGGGATTCACGGCCCGCAGACGCACAGAAATTTGCAGAGCGGTTTGGCTGTGTTGCGGTAGAGAATTATGACGATATGGTTGGGAAGATCGACGCGCTCATTATCGGCGGATTTTTCGAAGCGCCGTGGTGGGAACAGCTTTCGCGTCCCTATCTCGAGGCCGGAATTCCAACATATATCGATCGCCCAATCGGCCTAAACATGCGGACCGCAAAATCGATTGTCGACCGTGCGCGCCGCAATAATACACCGATCCTGTCATGCGATGCCCATGCGATTATGGAGGAAGCCTTTCTCAGCCGTCAGAAAGTTGAGCAGTTCCGCAGCGAGGGAAAAGAGATAATTGCAGCAACCGGTTACAATTATACTACAAGCGATTATCCCCAGCACGGCATTCACGGACTTTATTTCCTGACAACCGCATTCGGGCGCGATGTGGAATCGGTAAGCCAGCAGGCGGACGGATGGTGGCGGGATGTGACACCGACAAATCCGACACCCTGGACATACGGCACTTTGAATGTTCTGTTTCGCGGTGTGAAAACAGAGGGGGCGCCGGATCAGACAACCAAATTCATGGCGACACAGGTGCAGGTGCGGAATCACTGTTCGTACTGCAATCTTCGTGTCTATGCCTCAAAACCCGGTGCGCGGGGAGACTGGGTCGATTTTGACGCCAGAAACACCGCCGATCCGGTGCTTGGTCCGCGGTATTATCGTAATTTTCCCACCGTATTATACATGCAGAAGATGTTCGAGACCGGGGAAATGCCGTTTTCATATGACGATATTCTGAAAATGAACCGGATATTTCTCGCCGGATTCAAATCGCATGTGGAGGATCACGGTCAAATGGTTGCGGTTGATACCCTTTCGGACAATTGGACAGCGCCGACACCGTATCCCGACTGGATCGACGAACGCATATTCCGTTAGTTGGAGAAGTATGAACAGGGAATCATGTATTGAGGATGCGGTCTATAGTTTCTGAAAGGTTTGCAAGCCTGAATGGCTTCTGAACAAATCCCTTTGCGCCGAGTTCGATCAGATCGGAAGCTTTTCCCATTTTCGAGAATCCGCTCATAACGATTGTTTTAATGTCGGGATTCGATTGTTTCAGTTTTTTATAGGTTTCCAAACCGTCCATATCCGGCATGACGACATCGAGCAGCGCCAGCGCGATTTCATTATAACGCGATCTATATATAGATATCGCCTCGGCGCCGCTGCTGGCGGAAATGACTTTGTAACCGAGCATCTCGAGCTGAAGTCTGGTTACATTTCTTACTTCTTCCTCATCGTCGACAAGCAGTATCGTTTCGCCGTCGCTTTTCTTGAGCGGGGTATTGCTATTATCGGCTATGGCAATTTCCTCATCTTTTATTGACGGAAGATAGACAGAGATTCTTGTTCCCTCGTCCGGTTCACTGAACAGCTCCACATACCCCTCGTGATTTTTTACGATACCGTAGACCGTCGCAAGCCCGAATCCGAGTCGCTCGTCCTGTTCTTTCGTCGTAAAGAACGGTTCGAATACTTTTTTGTGAAGATTTTTAGGGATACCGATTCCCGTATCCATAACCGAAAATTTTACATATTTCCCGGGAATGAAATGGGCGTACTGCTCCCCGAAACTGTCGTCGAGAGACACATTTTCAGTTTCGTAAATGAGATGGCCGCCCTTAGGCATAGCATCTTTGGCATTAATAATCAGGTTGGTCAAAATCTGTTCCATCTGAGTTTTATCCGCTTTTACATATTCGATATCTCCGTCAAGGTGAAACGTCAAACGAATATCTTTTGAAAAACTTTTCTCAATCAGTTTGTTCGTGTTTTTGATAACCTCATTGATATTCAGCGCAACCGGCCGATATTTTCCGCCTCTCGCGAAACCGAGAAGCTGCTTGGTAAGATTCGCCGCACGTTCGGTACCTTCCAGAATCACTGACGCGGCTTCACCTTCGAGAGAATCAGTATCCTCGAATTTCATTTTCAAAAGCTCTGCATATCCCATTATTCCTGTAAGCGTGTTGTTGAAATCGTGTGCGATCCCACCGGCGAGACGGCCGATGGATTCCATTTTTTGTGAATGTAAAAGCTGCATTTCAAGCTGTTTTCTTTCTTTCTCAGTGTGTATTCGGCCGATATATCTGGCAACCATATCGCAGATAACCTGAAGCGTTTGTATTTCGAAGCTTTGCCATTTCCTTTGATATTTCGTTTCGTCGAAACCCATGAAACCCCAGAGTATATTTTTTTTAAGAATGATTGGCACGGCAACCAACGATTTAATATTTTGCTGTTCCAACTGCATTTTAATGTCTGAGGCTTCATGTGGAAGAGCGCTCATATCCTCAATAATGATTGATTCATGATTTTTCAATTGATTCATCCACCAAGGGATGGCCTCCGAATCGATATTCTGCAGATTATCGATTTCCGGTTTGATTCCCCGGGCACACCACTCGTTTATATTTGACATCATCGTTAAATCATCGCTAAAACGGAACAGGTAGGCTCGGTCTGCGGAAACAGCGCTCCCGATAATCTTGAGCATGTTATCAATATCAACCGTATCAGGTGTAATAAAGATTTTTGAGATTTCAGATACGGCAGTTTCGAGGGCAAGATGATATTTTAAGTTATTTTCTGCCTTTTTGCGGTCTGTAATGTCGATGAATGATAAAGTCACTCCCATGGACGGGTCTTTGGGATTAAGCAGGCTTGAGCTGATTAATACATCGATAATCTCACCGTCCTTGCGTTTAAACTTTACTTCGGAAGTTTTAATTTTCTCTTTTTCCAGATTATCATAGATTAGTTTTCCGGCACGTTTGTATTCGTTGTTGTCGGGATAAAGTATACGGGTGTTTTGGCCGATTAATTCATCGGCAGAATATCCGGTGAATTTTAAAAAACTTTCGTTCAACATAATTATTTTTCTATCGGCGCCTACCCCAATTCCGATCGGAACAGTTCGGTACACGCTTCTCAGCATTTCCTCACTTTTTTTATGGGCGTCTTCCGCTTTGATGCGATCGGAAAGGTCCTCAAAAATTCCGACTCCGCCAGTCACATTACCGTCATCGTCAAAGGGCGGCTGCATGACCGCATGAAGATAAGTTTTATGTCCGATCTTCGTAACATATTCGCCGTTATAGGTTGTAATCTTTCCCGTAAGAGCTTTTTTTACGGCATTTACCATTTGATTATTGGTTGCCGATTCAATTACGTTTAATCCGACCAGCTTATCATACGGAAATCCAATAATTCTGGAAAACGCCTCGTTCGTATCGACAATAACTCCGTCCGCATCGAGATAGACAATACCCATCGTCGGCTGCGTAAATAAAAATTGATAGCGATTTTCGCTCTCTTTCAATGATTGTTGCATATAAAAAAATTCAGTTTTATCCTGAACGATACCGATGCATCCGATTACATTTCCATTTATATCATGTTGAGCCATGAAAATAACGATTAAAAATAGTTTCTTTCCATTCAGAATCGAAACATATTCGCCTTCAAAAAAGCTGATTTTTCCCGAAAGGCTCTCGTTTATCGCCTGAAGCATTTTTTTGTTTTTAAAAAATTTGAATGCGTTGTATTGCGATAAATCCTTGGACGGTATCCCAAATATTTTGCCGATAGCTTTATTCGCGTCCGTTATATTTCCATCTGTATCGAGAAAGAGGATGCCGACGGAGGGCTGATGAAATAAAGAATGAAACCGTTCGTCCATTTCATTGAGTGATTCCCGAGTATGCGAAAGCTTTTTTTTCGTATCCGCATGCCTCTTTTTCATTCTTTCAAAATCGGCGGTCTGCTTTTCAACGAGCGCTTCAAGCTCTGAAATCCGTGATTTAAGCTCTTTTTCCGTCGGTTTTTTCATTGTCGACTCCACTACACAAATGTAATATAAAATAAATCCATAATTTCAAAAACAGAGAGTTTATGCAAATTATAATAAAAACTGATTGTTATGTGTATATCTTCGTTTCCATACACGTAATATAATACAAAAGGCAACACAAATCAATCATTTCATGTATATCAAACATGTCATACCTTTCATATATTTCATTGCGATGCAATTTTTTCTCTGAAACTAATAAGGATACTGTGTAATCCAGTATCCTTATCACGGTGTATCTTGCTGCCGGAATTTATTTGGTGAACGCAATAATGACGGATTATTGTTTTCTAATAAGCGCGACCCAGTCTTTGTCCGTATCTGCGGGCGGCATGCCGATGCTCTGTTTCCCCGAACCGCCGAATGAGGTGACCGTACCGTTCGAAAGCGCCCCGCCTGTCCGCGGGTTATACCATTGTACAGTGAATGTATCCAAATTATTCCCGCCGGCTTCGAGGTCGGTTGATCCGCCGTTCGGCAGGTATACCGCATATATTTCGCCGGGTATGGCGAAACAATAATCATCCGCGGCAGTTGTGAGTTCGTTGTCCGGTGTCATTTCCCAAAAGGGGAGATGCGTGTGGAAAAATTCGAGCGCGTATCGTGTCTGATCCCACATAATGTCCCGTGACCGCCAATCCTCGCAGTTGATGTCCATGTGCGGGTATTGGTGACCGAAATACCATTCGACACCGGCGCCGCCGCCCATCAGATTGCCCCAGAGAGCGTATTTACGGGGGATATCGTGCGAGGGATCGTTCGCATCGGGGAGTATGCCTCTGCTGGCAGGCGGCTGCTCGTCGCCGAAGATAGCCCATTTACGGCCGGCGTCGGTTGAGCGCTGACGGAGCACGATTGCATCGTTATTGTAATTCTCCATATTCCCCTGTATCGAGGTTGCCTCGAAATTGGCATCGCCGAGGATGCCGTCATAGAATGTCATTGCACGGTTGTTATGAGTGTGCACTGTGATAGGATGATCGTAAGGATCGATCGTACGGATGTATGAGGCTATATCTTTCCGGTCGGGATCGGGGGTGTTGTTTTCCTCGCCGAGATTCCATATCAGCGCAGGGTGATGGCTGAACCGCGCGGCAAGTTCACGATAATACAGTCTGCGTACCGGATTCAGTCCCGCCGAACCGCCGAGATTTCGGTCGTTCTCGGTCTCTTGAGTCACCACATGAAGCATAATACCCAGTTTGTCCATGTGACTGAATATGATTTCCCACTGGTCGAGTTTGCTGCAGTCGAACCGTTCCCGCTCGTTCTCGTCCGACCACATCCACGTGTCGCGTCCGTCCCCGCCGTCGAGGTTATAGGTCAGAAAATATACACTGTTCATGCCTTTTTCCGCGAGGTAGTTCAGCGCGCCGATGATGCCTTTCCCTTTGCCGCCCTGCCAGGTCGGATCGCCCTGATTCCAGTCACTGATATGCGGTTCGTAGGTATGGATAAATCCGCCGATATGCTCGTAACTTCCCGAACCGGCATCGGCATCGAATGTGCCGTCGAATTCGTTATATGCCAGAAAATTTTCCGGGCTGTCCGCGCCGCCTTTGAGAAAATAATCCTGTGATTCGGCAAACCGGAAATAATGACCGCCCGTGTATTCGAGCATACCTTTCGCCCGGAAATCTCTGCCGGTTTTATCTGTTGGCGTCACCGTGAACGATCCGCTGAATATAATCGGATCGGCATCGCTGCCGCCCGATTCTATGGCAATATTCTTTCCTGAATGCAAACGCGCAGTGTACTGCCATTCGCCCGGTGTGTCGGGGGTGAAATATGCGCGCCATGCAGTGCCGCCGGTCGCACTCGTTTCCCATGCATTTCCGTCTGCGGCAAAAAATCCGGGAACCTCAAAAGACCGTCCGCCGTTCGTGAATGTCACATCGAGCCGGTAATCGAGAAACGGATTTACCTCGCCCTGCTCGTCAGCCTGCGGGCCGTTCACCGTAAGGCAGACACGGTGCCATGTTTTTAATTCGCCGGTAATAACGCCGCCGCTTTGCCCGCAGGATGCGGCGAATACGCATAGCAGCATCAGAGCGAGCATCAATATACATTCTGATTTTTTCATACAAGAACTCCGGTTCGGATAAGTGATAATTATGTGTTATCGGCAATCGCCGTTCAGCCAACGTTTCCGCGTGCAGTTGGGATTGGTCCAGGTATATCCAATTTGCTTGGCAACGGACTGTATATGTTTGTATGCCCGCTCACGCTGAACCATTCCATCGACACCACGCTCGTTGAAATGTTCGAGCGAAAACGGTTTCCAGGATTCGAGATCGTTTGAGGCTTTCATGATTGCCGCATGGTCGAGCAGTCCGGTGCCCATCGGCGCCTCGTCGATGTGTATGACCAGCCCGTCCGTAAGTGTGACGTCTTTCACATGAAGCATCCCAATACCGTCCCCAAGCAGATCGATAACACAGCGCATGAAACGGCCCGAATCGGAAATCCTGTCCGGCCGCATATGATTGGTGAGATCGAACGTGACCTTGATGTATTCCGAATCGACCCGGTCGATATATTCTTTCATCCGCTCGGGAGAATTGAGAATGCACCACTGGGTTGTTTCCGGGCAGACGGCAATACCGGTATCCTCAGCATAGGGGGCGACTTTTTTCATTTCGTTGACTAAATCGTCAAGTCCCTCCTGAGTGAAATTCTTCGGGTGATACCACCAGCCTGAGCCGTCATAACTGCCGCCAGTGATGTGGACCAGGTCGCCGTCAAGCTGCTGCATATTTTTGAGCAGTTTTTGTATCTGCGCATGTTCTTCCTTACGTTTCGACAAATCGGGATGAACCGGCTGAGCGCCGTTCGGCGACATGGCGACTTTCATGTCGTATTTTGCACAAAGATCTTTAAAACGCAGAATATCGTCTTCGGATGCCTGATCAGCGCCGTGGATGCCGATCACCCGGAAACCGATATCATGAAGCTGTTTCATTTTCGGTTCGTTATCCGCGACCGAACGGGTGATGTTCATACCGGTATCGTTACAGCATAATCGCATGGTGTCTCCTTTTATTGGGAATTCTCTGTTGATTTATTATCTCGGTAAGAACATATTAACGTTTTCACGCAATCAAGTCAATATCTTCCATCACTGGAACAAAAAAACTTTAAATATGAAATCTGCATTGTTATATTAAATTATCCAGTTAAATAAGCTTGTAATCATGGAAGCCACAGAAGACCTCACCCTTTCATTCCCTCTCCTGAAAAGGAGAGGGGCTGATTGTTAGTATTACATCTCCCCCTCGCCCGCTGGCGGGAGAGGGGGGACGGGGGGTGAGGATGGAACAACAGCCGCTGCTGACTTAACTGGATAACCGGATTAAGTTAAAATCATATATGAGAACAGTTATATATAATCGATGGAAGGAGATAATCCATGAAACGTAGGGCGTTTGTTGCAAAATCGTCTGCTGCGATGGCCGCGCTGAGTAATCTCGGATGTTCGATGCTGGGGAAAAAGATCGAACTTCAACGCGGCCAGGTCGAATATTCGCCGGAAATCCTGAAAGAGAAACGAAAGCGTCCTGTCGGCGCCATGCCCATGACCGAACTCGGAACAACCGGGATAAAAATATCAAAATTTACATTCGGATCGCACATGACCGCCGAGTTGATCCCCTATGCGCAGGAACGTGAATACATGATTCGCGAGGCGCACGATCTCGGTATCAATCTGTTCGATATATATGACAAAAGCTCTCATCAGTTTGAGCCGATGGGACGGTATCTCGAGCCGGTCAAAAACGAGACGCTGGTATCCCTCCACGCGACCGAATACGAAAGCGCGTACGAGGGTAATCCGGTGGGCCTCGATGTTGAGAGAGGGGTCGAGCGGATGCTTCGGATGCTTCGCCGCGACCATATCGATCTCGCGCGAAACTATTGTCATACGGCGAATGACAAACGGTTCGCGAACTGGGACAAGCTTTTCAAAATGAAAGAGAAAGGGCTTATCCGAGCAGTCGGAACGCCGGTGCATTTCCCGCATCAACTCGATCCGATTCTGGATGTCTATCCCATCGATTACGTCGTATTCCCGCATAACTTCTATCACAATCTAAACTACCGCGGCGATCAAATTCAGGGTGTGCCGGAGATGGTTAAAAAGCTCCGCGACCGCGGGATCGGTGTCATTGTCATGAAACCGTTCGCCAGCGAGTGGTTTATTCCGCATCTGCTCGAGGCCTCTGAGGAAATCGACGAGACCGGCGAGATCAGTCTCCCACAGGCGATGCTCCGCTATATCATCAAATCCGAAATCAATGCCGATACGACCATGGGCGGGATGTATACGCTTAAAGAACTATATGAAAACATCGAGGCGTATTTCAAACCCGAACTCTCGCCCGAGGAGGATGCGCATCTCGATAAACTCAGAAAAGTTACAAAGATAATCGCCGATACTGTGTTGCCCGGCCCTTACAAATTTCTGCAGGAATGGGGACCGGACGGCGCCGGGAAATTTATGAAAGCCGGAACGGCGTAGACGTGCCGTTCCGTTTCAGATAAGGGCGATTCCGAGCTTTTCAGCAAGCCCGTTGATATAACGGCGGGCTTCCGCATATTCTTCCATTTTCATGTGCTCGATGAGCAACACGCGGGTATGTTTTAGACGGGACATGCCGACCAGATGCATTTCGTAATCCATCGCACCCTGTCCTAATGGGACCTCGACAAATGACGGGTGAAGCTTGTTCTCTATCTTGATATCCTTGGCATGGCAGATATAAATATCCTCGCCGATAAGATCGTAACAGGCTTCGATGTATTCGCTCATGCGGTAATGGAACGCCTGATTGGTCATGTTCGCCGGATCGAGACAGATTTTAACCCGCTCCGACGCGACATCGTCGATGAACCGCCGGCAGGCCCAGGGATTGTTGACCTGCACCATGTCATTCGGTTCTATGGAGAATATAATGTCCATACCCGCCGAATCGCGAATGAGACGTTTTATTGCCTGTACGCTCATATTCCACGTCTCCATCGTCCAGTTCTCCGGATGCGGATGAACGGCTCCGGGCGCTCGGCTACCTACGTGCCCGGTAATGACAGGACAGCCGACACGTTCGGCGGTCTCCATCTGCGCGATGACCCATCGGTGCATTTTTTCCCGCTCGGTGGTATCGGGATGAATCATATTTGCGATGCTGTGCATATCGATGAACCGCACATCGTATTTCTTCATGGCGGCTTTCAGGTCGGCGACGAGCGTGTCGGAGGCCTCTGCCCAGAGGTTCCTGCTGCCGTATCCGCCGCCCACTCCCGCCGCGGTATACCCATTGTCGTGCACCCGTTTTACCACAGCATCGATGTTGCCGTCATCGGGCGCCTCAAGCCGGTATCCGCTGCAGGCCAGGCGTACTGGAGTCTTGCCGGACGTGAGATCGCGTTTGAGCCCAGGCGGAGGACTCCAGGGCATGAGAAAATCCGGCGCCCAGCGTTCAGGAGATGTCGCCTGCGCCTCCCGTGCATCTGTACCTAACATGAAAGTCGTCGATGACGCGCCTGCAATAAGTGCATTACGTCGTGTTATTTTTGCCATATTGACGGCTCCTTATGACTGTCCTCGTTTTGCCGGAACAGACGGCCATTACAGTTATTATAAAACCTGTCAGCTTATTCACTGGGTCTTCCGCGGCGCTGCGGCGGATTTTTCATTCGTTCAATAATCTGCAGAACCTGCTCTTTATCAACCGGAAGATTGTCGGCGTTTTCCTCGAGCCACTGCATATAGTCATTATTCATCTCCTCTGTCCAGCGCTGGTCTATCTGCCCGGGAGTGTAAACACCCTGATTGATCCGCAGGAATCCGAACTCGTCGCGAAGCCGTGTCGATTCTCCCATTTCGGCTGCCCGCTCGGCGAGGTGAGGCGGAATGAAAACGATTCCCTCACGCCGTGCAAGGACGATATCGCCGGGCATGACACAAACATCTCCGATGCGGGTTGGATGATTGATCGAGACCAGCATGTTGCTTGTGTTCCAGGAGGGATGCCATCCTCTCACAAAGCCTTTGAAACCCTCAATGCCCTGAATTTGTCCGAGATCGCGGATAGAGCCGTCGAACACGATGCCGTTCTCACTGTTCCGGTAGATCGCGGTGGCGAGATTGCCGCCGATAATCGGTCCCCAGACAACGCTGCCGAATGAGTTTGCAACATACACATCGCCTTTCTCAAGCATATCGATAGGCCAGGAATTCCTGCCGCCGATATGACCTTGGGCATGTCCTGCTTCGGTGAGCGCTTTATCGACATCTGGTCGTGAAGGGACAAACGTTGCGGTCAGGGCACGTCCCACAAGAACCTCAGTCGGATCGAGATGTGTAAATTTCCAGTTACCCTCAAAACACTGTGGATACTGCCCGCGAACCGCGGCCCAGGCTTCCTCGATTTCAACAAGTTTTAACCGTTCAAGTATTTCGTCAGGAACTTTCGGTCGGCCGTCCGGGAACCGTTCGCCGTCCCATTCAGGTGTTAGGGCTATAAGATTCTCTCTTGATATGACAACATCCTGCGCAGCGACAAATGCAGGCAGAAAGAAAGTAATCGCCATAATTATTGTTAATACGACCATAACTCGTTTCATACTGCGACCTCCATGGAATAGTGAAAAACCTCCAGATAAGACTATTTTATGTCATTTTCTCAATAATTACTCAAACGGGATGTTCCGCGAGTCCATAGTGCCGATCATGTAGCCGAATGCGAATATTTTTCCGTTCATACCGTAGCCGCGGCTATTCTCGGATTCGCCCTCGAGCGTCGGCGCGTGATCGGGACGGATCGGCCCGTCGAATCCCGCGCGGTGATATATTTCGAGCATCTTCGGCATGTCGGTCGGCCCATTATCGTGAAACGTCTCATGGAACCGATACGCCTGTCCCTCGATGTCGCGGTAGTGCACGAAGAACACCTTGCCCGATTCGCAGAATTCCCGCGCAAGCTCATAGATGTTTTCGCCCATCGCTCTGAAATTCGCCTGGCAGAATGTGATCCCGTTCACCGGACTCGGGCAGATATTCATCAGCCGGCGGAAATTGTCCCCGCTGGTCAGAATCCGTGAAATACCCCTGAGCGGCGAGATGGGAGGGTCGTCCGGATGCGCGGCCATTTTAACATTCCATTTCTCGGCAACCGGGATGACACGCTCGAGGAAATAGGTTAGATTGTCCCACATTTTATCCTCGCTTATCTCGCCCCATTTTGTCGGTCCCTGTTTTTCGGAATCGGGGTAAGAGAACTCGCTTGTCATTGCGCCGCCGCGTTCCGGGAGATCGTGTTTCGTTCGGTACCAGCCTAAACCGGCCATAAAATTATAGCAAATCATATCGATACCGGCTTTGCTCAGCGCCTCGATTGCGGCGTTGGTGTTGGCGATTTCCTCATCCCGGCCGTCCACACCACGTTTTATAAGGTCGAACGGAACGGGATGTCCCTCGATGCCGGCAATTTTGAATCCAGCCTCGGCGAAATCGTCTCTGAGCTTTTTCGCCGCCGCGCCGTACTGATCACGCGGGATACGTCCGAACGGTGCGCCGGTGATGGCATGGGTCACACCGAGCTGTTTACAGATTTTCAGCCGGTCGGTGTTGCGGGTACTGAGATGCATGGCAAGTTTGATTTTGCCTAACCGGGTTGCATGAGCCTTTTGAGGCGTGATTAATCCCGATGCGCCTGCCGCTCCGGCAGCGGCAGCAGCCGCGTTATTACGGATGAATTTCCGGCGGGTGACTCGTTCCATGTGTTTTCGCTCCTTTCCGGATAATGATAATACTGTTACACAAAGATGATATCTACCTGAATGGCACAGTCTGTCAATTCCCCGTGTAAGTGGCTTCCCATGTGAGGTCACTGCCGTCCGTATCGATCGTTCCCTCGATCGTTGTGCCGTTAACCACGCCGGTATAGAGTGCATTTCCGACAGTAAAACTGATCTCTGAACCGCGCATTCTGCCATTCTCGATGGTATAAGAATTATTGCCGGTATCAAGTGTGCCATAGAGCATCTGGTAACTTTGATCCAATTTCAATGTTCCGTTCGGCAGCCGCCATGTTCCCGCGACTTTTGCCGGCACAATCCACATCAAAGCCGTTGCCCAGGTAGAATACGTATCCTCGAGCGACTCGGTGGCGTCCGGTTCCCAATCCTCCATGGAAAATGTGTTCGAGACGATACGCGTTCCCGGTTCAAGTTCAAGCAGTGTAGGACGTAGTTTCACATTGATCGAGGTCAAAAGGAACATGGTAATGACTGTTGCATTAGAGAAATCGGATTCAAAAATATCAGCTTGCTCGAATGTCGCACGATCGCCGACGCCCGCTTCCTCGGCGTTTTTTCTCGATAGTTCGACCATCTCCTGATTGTATTCGATACCGTGCGCGCGGGCGCCGCGTTTCGCCGCCGCAATGACTGTACGGCCGTCACCGGAGCCCAGATCGATCACATAATCGTCGGCAGTCACCTCCGCCAGATCAAGCATTTTCTGCACAAGTTCTTGTGTGGTAGGAACCCATACGACATCCTTTCCGGGCTGACCCGACCGAGGTTCAAATTCTTCGCCGTCCGTTTGTGCGGCAGTAATTGTGCTGAATGCTGCGAGAAACAGTAAGAGAAGCAAACAGAGTTTATTAAATAGGTTTCGCGTTTCCATGAATTTCCCCTTTATTATGTATTGCTGGTAGAGTGTCAGCAGTACTATTTGTAAATTGTAACGCCGAGTTTTTCGGCTGTATGTTCGATGTATTCTCTCCCCTGAGCGTATTGATCGTCGCCTCGGAGAAATTCGAGCATGAGCACGCGTGTCGATTCGAGGCGGCTGAGATGTGTCAGATAGACCTCGTAATCCATCACACCCTCTCCCGGAATAACCCATTGGATTCCCGGAAGCATCCCTCTCCACTGAACATCCTTGGCGTGCGCATACATGATGTCCTCGCCCATAAGTTCGAAACAGGTGTTCAACAGTTCGGTGGTTCGGAAAACCAGACCGGCATACAGCATATTCGTCGGATCGAGGGTGAATTTCAGACGGTCGCCCACATCGCGTTTCAGCCTGACATGAGCGGCGGGATTGTTGAAATTATTAGCATTGATCGCCTCCACCGCAATGTTGACCCTGCTGCCCGAGGTATCGTCGATCACTTTTCTCAGCGCATCAACCGACATTTTCCATGTCTCCTCTGTCCAGTTGTCGGGGTGGGGAACGCCCGGTGTACCCTCGGCGCGGCTTCCGGTATGAAGAAGCACGAAATTAAGGCCCACCTGTTCGGCGCATTCGATAATGCGGAGATATTCGTCATGGCATTTCTTGCGGCGCGCGGGATCGGGATGGGTGATATTGTCCCAGACATGCATGTTGTAAAACAATACATCGTGCTCTTTAAGCGCCGCCTGCAGTTCGCGTACCTGCGAATCCTCCAGTTTCCGCCATCCGGTATGGAACGCTTCCGCCGCGGTAAATCCGGCATCGCGGACAGCCTTGACCTGTTCGCCAAAATCGCCTTTGCTGCTCAGCCCCTTGGCGACACAGCTCAGCCGGATCGGCGTCGGCCCCGGTCTCAGATCGCGTTTGACATTTTTTGCCGGGCTCCACTGGTTGAGATATCCGGCGCCCTCCACATTGGGGAGGTTCCATGCGCGGGGGGATGTATCGGCGCCCAGCGCGAGGCCGGTTATGGCGGCGCCGGCCAGCGCTTTACGGCGGGTGAGTCTGGTTTTCATACTGAGTTTCCTCCGGTTGGTTTATAGTGATTGAGTATACTCTTTCATACCTAAATTGAGCGATTCTTGTGTAGGGGCAACCCTTGCGGTTGCCCAAGAACGTATAAGAAACAGGCAGAGGCAAGCCATGCCACTACGGAAAAGGCATAAACCATTTGGTTCATATTCTTATTAGGATAATATCAATAACAACAATATGATATATGTTTTCATTATACCAAATCGCTCAATTTAGGTCATATAAAGTTTATGTATCATAACTGTTCTCAGAGATTAAGACAATATATAATTGACGCGGGAAAGAAAAATGTGGTTTAAAACGGATGTTTGTGTGCAAAATTCCAAATCATTCCGCGCGGCATTTTGCCGGATTTACTATCAAGCGCGAAGAATATCGCATGAAAAAATAACACCGGTGCAATAAATGCTGATAAATCAGGGGGGGGATATTAAAAAAAGCTAATAACGTTAGTTATATCGGTTCATCTTGTTAATCGTCTAAATCATGTCTATTATTTCTTTATTCGGTTATCCCGTTAGCTAATCATATTACAATATAATGTGTGAAATTCTTGAAAAAGTATACTCATTCTTGTGTCTTGCTGATTAAAGGGGATAACCACCTTTATTTATCCTTTTGAAACTGGTATTGCATATGTAAGGGTTTGATTCATCAAACCCCTCCACGATAATTGTCTGTGAAAGTTCAAGCGCGTATCGATTACGTGCGGAGGTATCTCGATAAACGAATTTATGAAAACAATGCATCAAGCGACATACTTTGTTTGTCGATAAACGCAGGATATTTCTCTCGGGTCATTCGAATCATAATACGAAAAAGAACAGCTGTAAAACGATTAAACAGAAATTGGTCGACCGGCCGGTAATTTTTGCCCTCCCTGGTGAACGTATTAAGAATAAAATGCATATTCTTTGTCACATTCTTCGGTGTCAGGCTTACCCGGAAATGATACGTGCCAGGATGTTGTACTCGATATTTGCTAATTTTGTCCATAAGTTCATTAAAGATGGTTTCTTTGTCTACGGAATATATCATTTTACGGCAATAATTGAAAAGTTCGAAGGTATCATAATGAAATTCGTAATCATACGGTAAATTGAGCTTTTCACCGATTGTTTTCATTTTACGTACACACATGAGACCGTGCTCAGCATTTTCTATAGACCGCGAACCGTTTTTTGCATAAAGATTACAAAAGGAAATGATGAACTCGGTGATAGTCACATAATCCCAAAAAACATGAACGAGCGGCGGGATGCGAACATTGTTGAAATATAATTCTTGTGAAGCGATTTCGGGGTCGTAGAGGACATTTTTTATCCCCTCTTCAGACAGCCGAAGGAATTCCATGAGATCGTCGGTTCCTTTATTTCCGGCATATGCAGCAACCGCATTTTCGACCGTTGCTCCATCCTTGAACAGTTTTATAGTAACAGCTGTGTTGAGTTCGTTCCAGTAAGATGTATCCTTAGAAAATGTAATGTTACTAAATCGCGACCATCCACCTGTTTGACACCAAACATGAACACCAGCAAAAGTATCGAGTTTATTTACACGTTCATATATCCTATGGTAATCCCAGCCGATGAAGGACGGGTATTCACCAAATCCCTCGTATTCACGACGTGTCTGAAGCTCCAAAAGTTTACGATGATTTCCGTGATAAAAAAGCTCGTTTAGTTCGACATAACGGAAAAAATCAGTGTCTCCATACTTCATAGAAACTATGAAACTGTCGCTTTCAATGTCGCCGAATACAGCATCATAGGTCTTGTAATTCCACATCATATCACCGATTGGGTACGCGCCGACAGTCCAGGTGCGAAATATGAAATGTTTTTTCATTTCCTCGAATGTCGGAAGCAGTGTTTTTATCATGGAATTTGCCTGACGAGGTGTCTTGACGATAATCTTACTTCTAAATGTTCCTTTTACATCGACACCATCAGCCTCACCAATCCGTACATTAACACCATCGACTTCCGGGTAAACATGAAAGAGTGCTTCGATTGCATGTTTCAACAAATCGATGTAATTCTTGAAACGACCATTGGTGTATAAATCAATCTGTTTATTTGTGAAGATGACATCCGTATTAATGAAAATTTTAAGTCCACGTTCTTTGGCGACGGAAAAAAGCTGGGAGAAATAGGATTGATATCGAAATATTTTACGTTTCGTTTTCTTTGAATAGAAATCGAAATTCACAAGATAGCACAGTTGGTCAACTGATATGGCGTTGTATCCGAGTGAAGCAATACGTTTAATATATGTCTCAAAATTTGAACGTATTTTTTTATAATCCTTTCGCCGGATAATACCATTTTTTTCAATGGCATTGTATGGTATCTTTGACCAGTTGATGGTTTTTTTTACTTTGCGGACAAAAAACGGGCTAGTCGTATCAATAATATAAAGCTTATCGATATGATGAATCATTTGCATGTCTCCAGAAATAATAGAGATATCTCATTTTATACTGATTATTCCCATATCAAAATCACGTTAGTGACACAAACAAGAAGTTTATTTGTGAGCGTATTATTGTATGCTATCTTCATTCTAATTATCAAAAATGTATCATTTAAATACTGCATAAAAACAATATCATTTATGCCGGCAGTGTATGACGGATTGTTCTCGGTGTAGGTCTTTTGTCGATGACAGTGACCGGGCTCATGATTTATCGAAATATCATGGCACAAAAAAAGCGGCGGATTCCTGAGGGATCGCGCCGCTTTTTTCGTTCAATATGCATAATGCATTATTTCTTTTTCATCGCCAGCGCGATCGCAACAATAGCAATGAGCGAAACGATTGCGAGGATAATTATCAGTGTCGTGGTGACTTTTTTCTTGCTTTCAATAAGTTCGTCACGCTCGGTCATCAGTGCGGCCTTTTCGTTCTGAAGCGAGGCGATCTGACCGTTGAGATTCGAGATTTCGTTGTTCAGTTTGGCGAGATTGCTTTCAAGCGATGCGATCTCTTCGTTCTTTGCGGTTATCTGCGATTCCAAATCGGCGATATTTCCTTTGAGCGAATTAATTTGGCTGTTCAGCGAGGAGATTCGTTTTGTCGATTGCTCAAGTGACGCTTTCCCCTCGGCAACCTGTTGCTCGAGACCGCTTTTCTCTCGTTCAAGTCTCGAAATCTGGGATTTCATACTGTCGATGGAATTCGACAGTTTTCTCCGTTCGCTTTCGGCGGCCCTGACCTGACGTTCGGTGTCGGAAATTGTGCTTTTTAGTGTTCTTATCTGTGAATTAAGCTCTGAAATTCTCGCATTTGCGCTGTCAATCTCGGCTTTCTGCTCGTCGATGACTGCAAGCTGTTTCTTGGAGGCGCACCCTGAAAGCGCAAGCATTGAAAGCGCCAGGATTATCACAGTTACAGTAAAAACACGGTTTTTGTACATTGTTCGATCCTTTCGAAGAGTAATGGTTATACACAGGAACCAGATAATATACTAATGTAAAGATTTTTCCGCTTTGTCAAGTTAAATTTTTATAAAGCATAATGTTTTTTCGACTTTGAGAATAAAATTACATATATTTTATGTTGAACCTAAATTGAGCGATTCTTGTGTAGGGGCAACCCTTGCGGTTGCCCAATACCGTATAAGAAACGGGCAAAGGCAAGCCATGCCACTACGGAAAATGCATAAACCAATTGGTTCATATTCTTATTCAGATAATATCAATAATAACAATATTATATATGTTTTAATTATAATATATCGCTCAATTTATGTTGCAGTAAGGCAATGAAACCTTGACTTGTCTTTGCAGATTATATATTTTTAATATAGATTCACGATAAACAAAAAACAATGGAGAAATTATGGATTCGAGAAGAGCTTTTTTTAATTATCTGATGGCCAGTGTCGCCACAGTTGTGACCGCGCTTTTCGCTGCATCGTGCGGAAAAAAACCGGATGTGGAAACCGAACCCTCGCCGGAATGGCCCCCAAAAGAATAACCTCCGAAAAACGCCCGATTCTCGGGCGTTTTTTTTTATCAGTCGGATTTAAAAAACGAATATATCGCAAGAATGAATGTTGCAATACCGCCAACGATATACACCAGAAGCGGAGCGCTTATCAGCTTATCGTTTGTCTGAAGATTGTAAATAATCATATCCTGGGCGCCCCAGCCGATTACGACGGTTAGAATTATCATAAAAATCAGCATAAATTTCCGCAACAACGCAAAAATTGCCAGTACAGCGACCACAAACGCCGCAGGCCCCTCCCAGTTAATAGTCTTGAGGTTTTGCATGATTGTGTCGAAAAAACCGTCCATAATTCTCGTTCCAATATATAATGACGATTGATTTGTGTAATGTTCCAACAAGATTACAAGTTTTTACCGTCAAGTCAATCGTTTTTTTGTATATGATCCGAAATGCGGGATAAACCGGTTTTATCGGTAATAATTAAACGAAAAAATGACGCCGAATATCGTTCGGGAGAGATGGTGAATATCATTAACGGTTCGCGGGAACGAATTCCGCGATCTTCCGGCGTATCACCGGGATGGAATTACGTGAAAACCGGAGTTCACCGAGACGCGCCCTGCCGCCGTGCGGGGTTATGATACGGCGTTCTACAAGGTCTTCGATCACCTCGGTTGGCACAGAAAGTTCATGGGATAATTCATTGATAGAAAGCAAAAGCATATTGGCTAAAAACCTATAAAAAACAACTATATGAGAGGATATGCTCAGGAAATTCCAAAGCTTGTTATAATATGGGAAAGCAGAAATTATGTGTCAATAATTTTTAAAAAATTTTCAAAACTCCCTAAACTGTTACCAGTCATAAATTTCACTTTTGTGCGCAAAATTATCGGGTAAATAAATCGGCTCCGAAAAGTGCGTTTGTTGCAAAATGCAACACTTTTGGTGTGGTAATACTATTAAAAATTATTGGAAAATGTGGATCAGATAATGCCGACTCAAGGATGGGAAGATTATTCGATGCCGTGTTTGTCAATTAATTCTTTTAAACCGGTTCTTCCAATTAATCTCCCAACCGTCTTTTACAAGCAAACGTATTAATTGCTTACCTGATATGGCAGGCAAGTCCGTCACTAACAAACTCCAAGCGGTATCAATTGGCGAGTAATGTATTGATTCGGATCGTTGGGAATGGGATATTTTGTAGATTCTTTTGGGGGGGTGTGGCGTATTTTTACATTGTGGTCTTTAAGAAAACGTTTACACTCACCAACATCCTCAAGCGTATTTAAATGAATGGTTACCATTTCTTTTAACGCTTCAGAAACTTCATCGAATGTATCGCCGTCAGCGGCAGTGCCAAGTTCTTCACAAACACCGGTCCACATATCCTCTTCCTGCCTGAAAATCATCGTTAGGATAATATAGCTATTTTTTGTCCGTGTTTGCATAACAGTTTCCTTTCGCGGTAATTTGCCGTTCATGTTAATTATATGATAAATAGGTAAATAATCAAGCACTAAATCGTATCGGAATAATTCTCATGCGCTTTGCCGAAATCAAATGAAAACTCCTAAATTGAGCGATTCTTGTGTAGGGGCAACCCTTGCGGTTGCCCAAGAACGTATAAGAAAAAGGCAAAGGCAAGCCATGCCATATTCGATTAATATCAAAAATAACAATATTATATATGTTTTAATCGAAAGAATTCCCCGGACTTCAGTCCGGGGTAGTTCATTTATATGATAAATAGGTAAATAATCAAGCACTAAATCGTATCGGAATAATTCTCATGCGCTTTGCCGAAATCAAATGAAAACTCCTAAATTGAGCGATTCTTGTGTAGGGGCAACCCTTGCGGTTGCCCAAGAACGT
>CAZCDQ010000045.1:16476-23197 GCA_964497605.1 uncultured bacterium | reverse complement strand
TATTGTGGGGAATAAACGCATCCTTGCGGATAATAAAGTAATGGGTAAAGAAGAATATTTTACAAATTAAGTGTCTGGTTTTTACTGGTTTCAGTCGTTATCAGCGTATACAGGTCATCCGTCATCGATGAAACCGTCTGAATGAACATATCGGCGATTTTCGGGCAGAACTGCGATCCTTTCATTTTTTCGATTTCGGCAAGTGCATATTCTTTGCTCAGCGCCGCGCGGTATGAACGGTCGGAGGTCATTGCGTCGAAACAATCTGCGACAGCCATAATTCGCGCCTCAATCGGAATTTTTTCACCTTTTAGACCATCCGGATACCCCGATCCGTCATACCACTCGTGATGGCTTCGCACATGACGGAGGGAAGCGTTGTTCTGAAGCAGCGGTTCGATGATCCGGACGCCGTTTTCGGGATGCTGTTTGATGGAATCGAATTCCATGTTCGTTAACTTCCCGGGTTTATTAATGATATTGTCCGATACACCGATTTTACCCACATCATGCATGAGCGCCATCAGCCGGATCGATTCCACCTGATCCTCGTCCAGCCCGAGTTTCCGCGCCAAAATTGTCGAATACGTTGCAACGCGGTTGGAATGACCGCGGGTGTAGGCGTCTTTCGCTTCGAGAGCAGTCGCGAGAGACAGAATCGAGGATACGAACGATTGTTTCATGTACTCGATCAGCCGGGCGTTTTCAAGGCTGATTGCGATCTGGCTGCAGAAATTCATCATGTATTCGATATCATTTGAGGTAAAATCATTCATACCTTTCAGCCGCTCGGCCGCAAGAACGCCGATAACCTGATTGCGGTTTATAAGCGGAAACGCCGCAAACGATTTCGGATTGAAGAGCTTCAGAATGATGTTTTCCTTGCGGAGGAACGATTTATCGACATCGGTCACAATCTGCGCGATGCCGGAGTCGACGACCCGAGCCAGTATGTTCGAGGTATGATCGAGCGGGATGCTGTAGCCCCGGATTCGTTCGAAATCCTTTTCAGAGCCGCCGCCGACTCCTTTCACCGGTTTCATGACTTTGTTGTCGTGATCAATGAGCATGATCACCGCACGGTCGAAATGCATAATATTGACAATCAGGGACATGACCTCATCGAGCAAAACATCGACATCGAGAATCGACGTGGTCGCTTTCGAACAGGCATTAAGCGAAATCAGTCGGTCAACACGATTACGAAGTTCACGGTTGAGATCCTCAACCTCCTCGTATTTACGGGCAACCGTTGCCTTTTCGCGTTCAAGTTCCGCGATGGATTCACGTAACACATCCTCACTTCTGAAAAATCCTTTAACTTTATCCCAAAATGGTTTCGTTGTCCATTCAAAAGCATATTCGCAGCAGTCGTCGCCGTTGAAAAGGCATTTGCGCTCCTCAACTTTCGCCATCGGGAGGCCCCATATAGCCGGCACCGCCTCGTATATCCCGATATTATAGAGACAGATGTCTTTTGTAGTCCCGATATTCTTAAACCAGTTCAGACGGATGACTGCGTGGGTTTTATCGGCGCTGAGAATCTCGACAGACTTCGTTTTATTGAGTTTCGCATTAATATACGGCGCCCGAAGAATGCTGTTATGAGGATTGCCGATTGCCTTAATGAAAATATTTTCCACATACCCGAATCGGCGGTTGATTATGGATTCTCTGCCGATAAACCGCGCAATTTCGGGATTCCCAGAATGCTGGCGAACCCGCTCGAACAGTTTAACACAAACGCTTTGCGATATCCAGTTGTGCTCGTCGAGAAGATACTCTTCGGCATCGTCAAGCGTATCGAGAAACGGATCGAGATCGTCAAGCAGCGTTTCCGTCAAACCGGGATATTCGCGTTTGACAAACTCGATAATTACCCGCGAGTTCATACAGTTGACATTTCGTTCCATCAAATCTCCGGCAAATTTACAGCCCCAATTATTCCAAACAAGAATGGTCTCATGTATTATCACCGCATAATTGTTTGTAACATAATGGATTACCTAATTTTTGTCAATTACTTTTGCATGTCAACTATTGAACATAGCAAAACATGTACATTACACATATCCAAACTATTGAGTTTTTCATTGCGTTAGATAACACTGTTTAATATGCTTTTTTGAAATGGAAAACACCTGTAAAGCCCATTTGCGAACAAACACAAAAATATTATATACAATATGTTATCCACCATTAATGTATAATTTATTTTGAGAGTGCCGGATATATGAACAACAAAATCTTCAAGAAGACTCTTGCAGAATTAATCCGTTCATATCCAGCCATATCTTTTATTGAAACTATTTTAAGATTTGGGAGTATCTAGATAAAAAAGGGGGATGAAAATGACGCGTAATACGACGAGAAGCAATAGTGGAGTATGTAACGAAAAAAATTATTTATCAAAAAGTGAACAGCGTTTCTCTCAGGCAGATGCTCTAACAAAAGTTGACACATCCATACCAAGAAAACAATTTCGTGAAAATATTCGAAAAGCATCATCTATTCTTTTTGGGACAGAAGAATAATAAAGTTGAAATCCGAAAAGACGTTTTTTTAGCCTCAAAACAAAGTAAATACATATAAAGACTCAGGGGAAAATTCTGAGTCTTTTTTTATGTGGACATTAATTTGCGCCAATCAACATATTTACCAAGTTCATTAAAATTTTCCATATCAAGGAATATGTTGCGAATAAAATTATTTCTAAATCCTATGCAAGCTTTCAAAATACTTTTAAATATTTGGTTTGAATTTTGTTCTGGCCAAATACTTATTTCAAATGCTTCACCATGTAATGAAAATTGTTTTTTCCGTAAATTCCGTGAAAAACGTTTTGCATTTATAAACCAAAGTTCCCCTCTAATTTGAGATTCGAGCTTATATATTCTTATCCAACCAACAATTTGATTGTATCGCCATGGAGCAATGTAGTTTTTCCAAAATGTACTTTCAATTAATAAGCGAATATCAGAATTTAAAGAATAATCTGATAAATTCTCAATATTTCCCATATACTTATTCAAATTTTGATCGTATTTATTATTGAATTCTTCTCCATCGCACCAATAAATTGGAATGTCAAATAAGTATTTAATATTCATTTTTTTAATTCCTTATTAGTATTACAACTCTTTCTAATAAATCTATAAATTTATCCCCAGTAAGTGTCTTCTCCGGGTTCTATTTTACCTTCTCTCCAAATATCGCCCAAATCCATAAGCCAATATTGATATTTGCCTTCGCAATTCTTACCTTTTACTGTATATGGTCCATAATTTATCCATTGATTCATGCCATGTTTAAATGCTTCTGGACCTACTAAACATCTATTCCCAACACAGGCAGTCGATATCCTATTTGCATAATTAACAGGAGGGCCAATCAATAAAGTTTGTTTTCCTAGGTAATCACAATAAATTGTTGAAATATCTATCCATCCAAATTCTATAGCAATTTTTAAACTTATCCCCCTTTGAGCATAACTCCAATTATCTGGATAGTCTTTTTGAGTTTCACTTATATATTCGCATTGTCTGTCTAAATCTTTTGCTATTCCTGCGCATGATTTGTAGACATCTTCGGATGTTTCTAAAATAGCCAATAATGCATCACCCATGAAACTAACAACTATGCCACCTTCCTCTTCAATCATTTTAATAGAGCCTGATAGCACATCTCTTACAAATTGAGCGATAAAATCACTTTTTGATGACCTAGAAACCATAGGAGTGAATTGATTGATATCAACAATTAATGCATATGCTTCAATTGTACCAATTTCAGGTAAATGCATAAAATCCTCAAAAAGTTTTAATTATATCATCGTCTCCGCTCGCCAAACTACCCGCCCGAAAACCTCCAGGTCCATAACCTTCTCAGGTTCCAAAATAATAGTCTCATATTTCGAATTATCGCTCTGAATTTTTATCCTGCCGTCAATCAACCGCTCCACCCTTTTAACATACAAATTCTCTTCGAGCTTGAACACATAAAAACCGTTTGATTTCATATGGACTCGTGAGGAATCAACCAGGACCGTATCGCCGGTTTTAAATGTGGGTTCCATGCTGTCGCCGAGACCCTCGATCTCGAACAGCATATTAGGCCCGCCGTCGGGCCACGATTTCAGCAGTCCGGCCTCCTGCGACTTATTTGACCGGTCGCTACCGTGAAACGCCGGCCATTCGCCGCCGGTCTGCGGAGCCGCCGCAGAACTGAACAGAAATGCCGATACGGCGAAACATAACACAATTTTATGAATCGATCTCACTGTTTTCCTCCGAATATATGATTTATTTACCGACATCTATATGATATTATGGATACACAATTTAACGGGATGACGCAACCGGTTTCGATTGTCTGCGGACTGCACGTTTTCCCTGACAGCATCGAATCAAAGAAATGTATTGAAATCAGTGGGATATCGTGTTATTATCTTTGAAAGAATTTGAAATCGAAAACCTCATGCGATAGTCACATCTATTGATTATGCGCCGGAGTATATTATTCTATGAATAAATCCCCCATGATTCGGTTATGCTGCTTTATCGCGTTCGCGTTCGCGTTATTAACAAACACCACACTTTCCGCTCAGATAAAAGCCGTCTACACCGACGATCCCATCCGGATCGACGGCATCCTGAACGAGCCGGCCTGGGAACAAACTGAGGTCATCGACGATTTCACCCAGCGCGAACTCATCGAGGGCGCCGAACCGACCGAACGGACCGAGATCAGAGTCGTATTCGACGACAATAATCTTTATATCGGCGGCATTTTTTTCGACTCGGAACCGGACAAAATCATCCGCAAAGAGCTGAAACGCGACGGCAACACAGGCGGCGACGACTGTTTCACATTTGTCATCGACACATATCACGACAAGCGGATGGGGTTTTATTTCACAGTGAATCCGAACGGCGCGCGTCTCGACGGCACCTTTGTCGGCGGTTCTGAAGCAAATATAAACTGGGACGGTATATGGGATGTCACATCCACCGTGAACGACCACGGATGGACATGCGAGATTATCATACCGTTTAAAACGCTGCAATTCCCGAATACCGATACGCAAGTATGGGGAATCAATTTCAGGCGCCGGATCAGAAGAAAAAACGAGGAGGTTCTCTGGCGTGCGTGGGGGCTGAACGACGGTATCAATCAGCTTTCCAAAGCCGGATCGCTCACAATCGAGCGACCGCTCAAAAGCAGCCGTCAGCTCGATCTCATCCCCTATGTTCTTGGCGGCATCGAAAAAGAGCAAGGGAGTAATTCCAACGATACGTTCCGTAGCGGGCTCGACATTCAGTACGGTATTACGACCAACACAACGCTCGATCTCACGTTTAATACCGATTTTGCCCAGATCGAAAGCGACCGCGAGGTTATCAATCTGACACGATTTGATATTACCTATCCCGAAAAACGGGATTTTTTCCTCGAGGGAGCCGATCTGTTCGATTTCACCCAGGGCGGCACACGCCTGTTCTATTCACGGCGTATCGGTATTTCTCCCGACCGCCGCGACATACCCATTCTTGCCGGCGCGAAACTCATGCAGAAGACCGGAACATTCAGACTCGGTATTCTGAATATGCAGACCGGGGAGAAACACGGTATCCCGGGGACGAATTACTTGGTCGCGCGGATGAGAAAAGATGTGCTCGACCAGTCCTATATCGGGGCTATTGTCACCAATCTCATGGATGCTGACGGACACGATAATCAGGCGGTTAGTGTTGATTTCGGCTATCTGACCAACAATTTTTTCGGGGATCAGAACCTGAACATTCAGGGATATCTTGCCGGCACTGCCACCGACGGGAACGCGGACGATACGCTTGCCGGACGGTTATATCTGAATCTGCCGAACGATACGTTCAGTAATTATATGCTCTATCACCAGATCAATCCGGGATTCGATCCCGAGGTGGGATTTGTCCGCCGTACCGGACTCAAAAACAGCATTTGGAATTTTAAATACACGCCGCGGGTCGACCTACCGTATATAAAAAAAATTATTACTCAGCCGGTGTATATCAACTATACCACCGACATGAACGACAAACTCATCGCCCGCGACATGGAATTCCGGCCGTTCGGCATCGAAACCGAAAGCGGCGACACGTTTACGGTGAATTACCGGAACGCCTACGATTATGTGGAAGAGGATTTTACCATGTTCAAGGATACGGTGGTGAAACAGGGGGCGTACAACTGGTGGTTCTATATGGCGGTTCTGCGGTCGAGCACCACGAGGAAGGTATCGGGGCACCTGTTCGCAAAATGGGGTGATTATTACGACGGCACACAGAACGATATCGGATCGTCCCTCACTTTCAGAACATCCAGGCATCTTGCCCTGTCGGCCGACGCCGGTGTACGAACGCTTTCGGTGGGTACCGAAGAATTCACCACCAAGGATTACGGTTTCCGAATGGTTGTGGACGTATCAACCGATCTGAATGCGACGACGTTCGTGCAATACAATAATTTCACCGAGGAAGTCAATGTGAATTTTCGCATTCACTGGATACCGAAAGTGGGCAGCGATCTTTATCTCGTGTACAACCACATGCTCGATGAGCATTACGAAATCGAGAAAGACCGGTTCGACACCATTCAGCGCGCGGCGATGCTGAAGCTTGATTATACGTACCGGTTCTAAGATTTTCAGGAGGGAGGAATTGTGAAAATACTCATCGTCTAC
>CAZCDQ010000045.1:12535-16466 GCA_964497605.1 uncultured bacterium | reverse complement strand
ACGCCTCGCAGCACGGCTGTGCTGAGGAATGCGCGTTCAAGCTCAAAGGCAAACTCAACGGCGATATCGACATTATCAATATCAAAGGCGGTCCCATCGATATTTTACCGTATGAAACCGTGATCATCGGCGGATCGATCCATGCCGGGAAAATCCAGAAACGCATCCGGACATTCTGCGATAAAAATCTGTCTGCGCTTCTCGATAAAAAAGTCGGCCTTTTTCTCTGCTGCATGGAGGAGGGAGAAAAAGCTCAGCAACAGTTCGACAATGCGTACCCGGGTGAATTGCGGAGTCATGCTGCGGCATCGGGTCTTTTCGGCGGCGCATTCACATTCGAGCGAATGAATTTTCTCGAACGGTTCATTATAAAAAAAATCGCCAAGACCGATAAAAATGTTTCGAAAATATCCGACGAACGAATCGGCGAATTTGCGGCACAGATGAACTGATATTTTCTCTTGGAGACGGTATGACACATCCCGAACAAACGATAACCCGTGGACATCGGACATTTCATGCTTTCACGGACATTGACAGTCTCGATCAATATGCGCTTGAACTGTGGAGAGATGCATATGAAACGGCGCTCCGGACGCATGGCCGTTTCTTCGCGGCATTGTCGGGCGGGAACACCCCTGCCGGGCTGTACCGTAGAATCGCAGACGATCCCCGTCCGGTCGACTGGAATAACGTCCATCTGTTCCTTGTGGACGAGCGCTTTGTTCCGCCCGGTCACGATGAAAGCAACGCCCGTATGATCCGCGAAACCCTCGTATCGCGGATTCCACTGAACGAGGACAATTTCCATACTATCCCGACTGAAACAGCAACTCCGGAAATCGTGGCCGCGGTGTATGAGGACCACCTGAAAACGTTTTTCGCTATGCATGGCACACAGTCTCCGGCATTCGACCTGATGCTGCTTGGCATCGGTGAGGACGGCCATACGGCGTCGCTGTTTCCGGAGTCGCCGTCTCTCAACGAACGTACAGCATTCACCGCGGCGACATCATCGCCGGTTTCTCCCGCTGAGCGCATCACGCTGACATTCCCGGTCATCAACAACTCGGAACATATTATATTCATCGCCGCCGGAGCAAACAAACGGCATGTGCTTGAACATATCGCGAGTAGCGATAAACCGGAATTTCCCGCAGAATTCGTCCAGCCCCGTCACGGTAATGTTCTTTTTCTTCTCGACATTTCCGCGGGAACTTTCCTGTACTAATATTAGTGTAATACTATAGTTATTTTACTATAATTTATCGAAAGGGCAGGCAAATGAAAAAACTACAAAAGGGCGATAAAGCGCCGGATTTCAGTCTTACAAATCAGAACGGTTCAAACGTTGCACTCTCTGATTTTGCGGGTAAGAAACTACTTGTGTATTTCTATCCAAAAGCCGATACACCAGGATGTACGGTGCAGGCATGCAGCGTGCGCGATTCACGGCCTGATTTAAAAAATCTCGGCATTTCCGCGGTCGGCATCAGTCCCGATCAGCCGGAGAAACAAAAGAAATTCGACACCAAACACGATCTCGGATTTCCACTTTTGTCAGATCCCGATCATGCGGTCGCCGAGGCCTACGGTGCATGGGGCGAAAAAAATATGTACGGTAAAAAATCGATGGGGATTATCCGTTCCTCGTTTCTTGTGGACGAAACCGGTAACATTGTCGACGCTTGGTATAAAGTAAAACCGGCAGATACGGTGCCGAATGCACAGAAAGTGTTGGAATAGTTTTCTAAAGATTTTAAGGCATTGCAGGGGTTTGATTAATCAAACCCCTGCAAAAAAGGATAAATAACCCCCCTCTCCTTTTAAGGAGTGAATGAAAGGGTGAGGTTTTCTGAGGCTTCCAGGGTTACAAGCTTATTTAGCTGGATAAGCGATTTTTTTTTTCAAACTGACACATTTTCAGTATTAAACTACTCCGGAACAAAGTTCAGGGCTAAATGAAATATCACGCAGTAAGTTACGTGGAATCAAAAGGAGAACACAGAACCTTACGAATTGAGATTCGGTGAATTTGACAAAAGATATTAAGCTTCGCAGGAATAATTCCGTGAGAAAGCTTGCCGTGTAAACAGTATTTATACGGATTTCAATGAACAAGGTATTGATAAAGAAAAAGCGGAATACCCGGATTGGGTACTCCGCTTTCTTGCATCTATATTGAAATTCAGAGCAGATTAAATTACTCAGCGTCTTACTCAGCGTCCAGTTTCGTGATCCGCCCCTCGGTCGCCGGAGCGACAGGTGAGTGTGATGTTATATAATTAGTTACCACATCGGCCTGTATTGGTCCGAAGTCATAGGGATTGACTGCATCGACGGAAAACACATCATACCCGTCACCACCGTTTCTTATATAATTATTAGCGGCAATTTTGTAGATAGTGTCATCCTCAACAGCAACATATACGCCTTCACCGTTATCGACCAAAACCTCGGTAATCCTGCTGCCCTGAGGCTGTGCCGGATCCCAAGTGTATTTCATGCCTGCACACTGAAGAAACCGTCCGCTGCTTCCCTCATCAGGGGATGCGGCATTATATACTGAGTTCTCAAGGGCCTCTTTAAGTTTCGCGCCTGAAAGGCCAAATGTGGCCACTGTGTTTCCAAACGGCAGGACGGTGAGGATATCCTCCATGGTGATTTCGCCGACCTCGATTGAGGAGCGGATACCGCCGCCGTTTGCAAGCGCAATTTGAACACCCTCAGCCTGTGTTTGCCACAGAATGGCATCGCAGATAAGGTTGCCCAGATTTGTCTCTCCATAGCGGACATTATTGCGTTCACCGTCAAGCATTACCGATGTTTCACCGACAACTGTGGATGTATATACTTCAAGCTGGGCCTCACGGTTGTCAACGATACCCTTCACTATCTGATCGCCGGGAATACCGGTAATCGTGTGGATCGGTTCGCCTGACCAATAAGTAGCGACACCGTTATCGTCGAATGTCACTTTCAGATCGCCGAGGTACTCGTTCCATGCTTTCGCCTGCACGATAAGAACCGGTTCACTGGCAGGTGAGTTGATAACTGTCGGATATTCGCCCTCAGCGCTTTCGTCGGTATTTGAAAGGTAGGTATGGCTGTGACCGCCGATGATAACATCGACTCCGCTTACTGCCGCAGCTACTTCTTTGTCACGGTAGTATCCTGAGTGACTGAGGCAAATGATTACATTTGCACCGGCAGCTTCGCAACTGTCAACTGCCGCTTCAAGAGCCACAACTTCGTCAATGAATGTGACATTGTCACCGGGGCTTGAAAGAATGGCGGTTTCTGTCGTTGTTGTGCCAACTATACCTACCTTTCGGCCGTCGACAGTTATGATTTCATAGAGGGAAACCTCGTCTGCAAGCAGCGGTTCCGCAGACACATCTGTATTCGAGGAAACAATCGGGAAATCGAGCCCCTGCATTAATGCCGCAAGACCGTCAGGGCCATCATCGAATTCATGGTTGCCGATTGCCATTGCCTCATAACCGACATGGTTCATCAGTGTCCTGACCACCTGGTCCTTAAAAATGCTGTAGAAAAGAGTTCCCTGGAACTGATCGCCGGCATCAAGGAGAAGAACATTGTTCCGCTCATTTTTGATTCGGTTATTCAACGCAGCGATACGTGCCATACTTCCGAAATCACCATCAACTCCGTAAACTGAAAAGGGCTGGTAGTGGGCATGGACATCATTTGTGTGAAGTATATTAAGGTTAAAATCAGCGTTGGCAGCTGCAATTTCAAAATTCAGCGTGTTAAAATAGTCGATGGTAACACCGGTGCGGGATAATGTTTCAAATCCATCGGCCTCTATAGTAACCGTGTATTGATGTGCTTCGGAAATTTCAATTGCAGCCGTTTTCTTTACCTTGGGTATTCCAACGGATACAGGGGTGCTGCCGGCTTTGTAAGC
>CAZCDQ010000045.1:0-12525 GCA_964497605.1 uncultured bacterium | reverse complement strand
TGCTTAGGGAGTGTCCCGATGCCTTAAGCTGATAAATATACATCCCTGAGCTTACACTCCATCCTGAATCATCACAACCGTCCCATATGATAGAATGCGAACCGGCGGAATAATAACCGCTGAGAAGCCTCCGAACCTGCTGGCCCATAGAATTGTAGATGAGTATTTCAACTTGTCCGGATTCGGAAAGGGTGAAAGGAATCATTGTGACAGGATTAAACGGATTCGGAAAATTTTGTTCAAGACGGAACGCTGAGGGAGATTCTTCAACCATGGTCACAATACCATTAAGAACAAATGAACCGTCACCGCTCGTGGTACCGGTGAATACCACGTTGGTGTCGGCTTCGTCTGTGAATGAGACAGTCGCTCCGGAAACCGGTTGGCCGAGTGTATCATTGACTGTACCGGTAACTGTTGCGAATGCTATTCCAGAACATAGTAACGCTGAAACGAATACTGCGAGCAAAACCCTGCTTTTCATGATGCCTCCTTTAAATGTGATGTTTGATTGAGTGCAATTGTATGAGGTTTCATCGGTTAAAATCAGTAGCCAAAGTATACGCTGTAGATGTTATACAATTATTTTTAAATAATTAGATATCTGTTGAAAAGCATGAACATGTCTTTAATGTAATGAGTGACTTTTATTAAACTTTACAAATGAGGAATTTCCTGTAGTGACAGAAGAGGGAATTGGAGAATATATCTCTATCTCATCGTTTGTTATTATCTTGGGGGAAGAGGAAATTTGAAGCGGACAGATTATCGAGATCAGTTTTTTTGTTTGGACCTCATTCAAAGAAAATTATGTTGTGGGCATGAAGATTCAAAGGAAAGATGTCATCGATTAATTTTTTGAAATAGGAGAAGTGTTTATTTTAAGTTCGTTTTCAATAATGGGCAAAAATGGATTTGAATCTGTGACTCCCCGCATGTGAATTGGGTACTCTAAACAACTGAGTTAATCGCCTGTGAGAAGTATGCAGATATTACTACTTGTTACATAAACAGTATGATATGGCTTTTCCTTGTTTGGGAGGTTTTATTTGATATTTTGCCTTTTTCTGATTCTTAAGTAAATCATAAGCCCGGAAATAGCTAACCAGAGAAGACCCATGCCAAGCGCTATACGATATACCGTACCTGCATAGCCGAGATGTATATGAATATCTCTGAGAAAATTATCATAATATGAACCGGTAATATCCTCAAAGGTAAGCACGATACCGCTGATCGACTGAAGAATAATAAAAACGGCAAGTGATACTCCGGTGATACGGTGTGTCTTTCGTAATGTTTTTTCTTTCATATCTTCACCTTTGCATGAGAAACATTGAATATAATCGTAGCTTGCCTAAAGCAAGAAAATAAGTAAGCCGATAATATGCTGTCAGAACAATTTGGATACAATGAGAAAAGTATGATGTATTTTCAATGATTGCAACTGTTTTTCAATGCTGTTTTGCTATATCAGGCAATGTTCAGTTAATTTACTTTTAGTCGAGTTGTTCTGGGAGACAAATCAATAAATAAACTATAATAAAGGCGAGAGTAGTCTGACAAAACCTTCAATAAATTCAATAAACATATTAGTCTTTTTTATACCAAGCTCTGAATTCTTCATTAAATTATTTATCCATGAATCTAACTGCGATACAATCTGCTTTGAATAAATGAATAGAGCAATTTCAAAATTGAGAAAAAAACTTCTCATATCAATGTTCATAGAACCAATAATTGCAGGAGAATCATCTATTATTATTACTTTTCCATGCACCATTCCTGGTTTGTACAGAAATATTTTTGCGCCAGCCTTTTGAATCTCACGTAAATAATTTCTTCTAACCACATCAGCAAGACGATGATTCGAAACTTTTGGGATAATTATCCGAATATCCACATTGCGTTTTGCTGCAATACATATTGATTTTAAAAGTAATTCATCCGGTATAAAATATGGGGTCACAATCCATATTCTTTTTTGAGCAGTAAATATTGAGGTTATGATTGTATCATATAGTGTATCCTCTTCTACATCAGGACCGCTTGGAAGTAAATGAAGAGGAATATGATTATTATATTCTTTAGTCTTTTTCCCCCTTTTAAAAGAAGGCAAATCTTCTTTTGTCGCAAATTTCCAGTCCGAGCGGAATACAGAATACAAATCATTTACGATAGGCCCCTCGACAGATAGTGAAATATCTTTCCAGCGTTTAGGATCACTATAACTCCCTAAATATTCATAAGACAGATTCATACCGCCAATTTCAAAATCAATTAAAATCATTTTTCGATGATTTCTTAGATTTGCTCTACCACGAAAAGGATGATGTATCATTGGCATGAAAAACGCGTATTTCCCGCCTGCAGATTTATATTCCCCAAGAAAATCACCTGAAATGCGATGTGAACCAAGCGCATCAAGAAGCAGGCAAATTTCTAATCCTTCTCTGGCTTTTTGAGTTAATAAATCAATTATTTCTTTGCCGGTATCGTCATTACTTAGAATAAACGTTGCAATGTAGATACTTTTTTTTGCTGTTTTAATAAACTGTAAGAGTTGTTGAAACGTTTTCTCACCACTTAATATTAGAGATGCATTGTTGCCTTCTCGCAGAGGGAAAATATTACAAACAATATTATTTGAATCTTGATTTTTATTATTTTCTTGTAATAAATCCTGTTGTTCATTATGGAAAACAATATTTTTACCTTGAGCCGTTTTTTTAATTTTACGGCCGCCAAAAACAATGTATAATGGGACACCAATATATGGAATGAGAATTATTGCAAGCAGCCATGCAATAGTGCTAGGCGGAGATTTTCGTTCCTTGAGAATATGTAATAATAGAATAAATGCTAATAGAAAACCAAGATTAGTAAGAAAAAATTGAAGAAAAATCCAAAATATTTTCATGATCGGAATATGCTCAATATATTCTATATTAGTAAAAAAATATTCTATAAATTACAACAATTTATTATCAAATATATCAATGGCGAGTTTTTTAATTATTTCCATCAGTATAATCGAATTCTACCTCAGTTACTAACGCAGCATGGTCAGAAAGTTTTGACCAGACTTCATCACAATATGTTTTCGAATTTATCGGTTTTAAACCGCGTATATATATACGATCTAACGGTAATACTGGTAATATCGATGGAAAGGTAAGAGCTGTTTTACCAGTCGATTCAAGTGCAGCATCAAATAATTTAAGTGATGTATCGAAATTCCCATTTATTTTTTTTCTCCATTCATTAAAATCACCTGCAACGACAATAGGTTCGTTAGGGTTTATTTCCTGCCTTATAAATGCATTCAGCATTCTCATCTGTTTTTTTCTCGAGTTTGATGATAATCCAAGATGAACGCATATACAATGTAATGGCGACTGGTAATCCGGAATTTCCATAATACTGTATAAAAAACCGCGTTTTTCAAAACGGTTCGTTGAAATATCATACTTTTTTGAATGAATAATTGGAAATTTTGATAAAATTGCATTACCGTGATGGCCTTCGGCATAAACTGCATTTTTACCATAAATAAATTCGGGCCAATGAATGTCAGCAATAAATTCATGTTGTGCTTTATCAGGCCAGTCTCGGTGTTTTTTTGCTTTTTTTGTATTCTCACCAATTACTTCTTGTAAAAAAACAATATCTGCATGAATAGATATAATTGCGTCACGAAGATGGTGTAGCATAAATCGTTTATTTAGAATTGTGAAACCCTTATGAATATTTATAGTTAATATATGTAACATAAATAATTGTATTCTTTTAGGTTTATATAAATTATTATTATAAATATTCAACGGTTATTATTTTAATAATGAGGCAATTTCAAAAGTCGGGATATTGCCCGAAAGAGAGCCTTGACGTGCTCCCTTCGATAAGGGGGTATCTTCGTAACTCATTGATTCATATAATCCTCCTGTTTTTCGGACAAGCCACTTGTTAAGGGGGATATATTTTTAAATCGGTCGAAGTTGTGACTTTTGAAATTGGCTCTAATGACAGAATTTTAATAATAGACAGCTTCGAATTTTACTTATTTTTTATCATATTATTATTGAAAGGCATGTTAAGAGCGCCTTCAGCGGCACCTGCGATGTTTTTCAATAAATTCCATTCTGTTTTGATAAATGATTTTGCATCATCCCATGTGCTGGAATCTTTCTTTATTGCGTTCGATTTCTGCTCCAAAACCGTTTTATATGTTTCGACAGCATGATTAGCAGATCTTTCTTTCGAAAATTTCTGTGCTGTTTCAAATGCGTTCAGTTTCAATTTGTCCTGCTCATGCTTATCCAGCGAAACATACCATTGAAGCGCATTCACAAATGTTTTTTCATCTTCCCGATTCAACAAACGGCCGTTCATTTTATCCCGGACGACTTCACGGACTCCGTTTGCATCCAATGCAATGACCGGTATACCTGCGGCCATGGCCTCACTAACAACCATACCTTGAGTTTCTGTCTTTGAGGCAAATACGAATACATCCATAGAATGATATGCATTCACGAGGTCACGGCCATTGAGTGTACCAAAAGCATGTAACCGATCATCCAATTTATTTTTTTTGAAAATCTCCTTAATAGTTTTTTCAGACGGACCGCTCCCAACCAAAAAAAAGTGCGAATTGTTATGTTTTTTTTGAAATGATGTAACTACCTGTGCAATAAAATCAGAATTTTTTTCAGGCGCCAATCTGCTGACAAATCCAATAACGAATGCATTTTCGTCAATGTTTCTTTCTTTACGGAACCGTGTCCTGTCACCTGTTTTATAATAATCAATATCTACTCCAGTCGGAAGAATATCTATCGGAGTTTTCACTCCCCGTTCAAGAATGATATCCGCCAGACTTTCGCTCGGAGCAAATACGTGATCACAGAGATTTGCATATCCAACACTTAATGCAATAACAAACCGTTTTAATGTGTCTGAGTCAGCCGGAACATAATGTGTATACTTTTCATACTGCGTATGGTACGTAAAAACCAGCGGAACAGTGATTTTCCTTGCTATTCGAAATGCCATATCGCCGATGAGATAGGGGTGATGAGAATGAATGATATCCGGTCTAAATTTTTCGATTTCTGCATCCATCAAGCTTCCTGCCGGTAACGGCAATGAGAAATCCGAACCATTGAACTTCTGAATAGCAGGAACTCGTAAAATATCTTCTTCGTTTTCTGACATATTCTCAAATTCGGGAGCAACAATTAATACTTTGTGCCCGCGCTTTCTGTATTCCTCCGAAAATGTCTCAACTGACCTCGGTACACCGCCGACAAACGGTTTATAAGTATTTGTCATCATAACAATATTCATATTTATTTCCTCATAAATGCAAAATAACCGAAGTTTCTTCAGGATCGGGCTCTCTCGAAACAATTCCCGGAATTTTTACCTCAATAGCCGGTACGTTGTCATGCCATTTTGCATCCCATGACACACGAACAGAATCCTTTTCCGTTTCTATATGTAAAGAAATTGTACCATATTTAGTCGGTGCCGGACCGAAAAAGAGACGTTTGCCTTCCTTTAACCACTCATATGGAATTCCTGCACACAGTATCAGTTTTCTTTTTTCAGTTTCTTCATACACAAAGCAATTTCGAATTAGATTGATCCACTCAGCTGCAGCCCAAACGTGTTGACCATCTCCCATACAGCCTCCCCCCGTTTGCGGATGTATGGCCTCTGGCCATTGCCCCGTTGGTGAAGCAAGTGATGCAATTGCTTTTAATAACGAATAATATCGTTTGTTACCGTCCCTAAGATATATCTGTGCGATATGCAATGTGAGATAGGCATTTATACCTGAATGTACGATATCATGAAAGAAAGCTCCGTTTATTAAACAGGTATTAAAAAGAAAATCTGCAGTTTCACGAATACGTGTATCATTTCCGTCCCACAACTGCAAAGGATATCCGGCAACAAGAGATCCAACTGCTCCGCTGTCAAGTCGTCTGTAGGGTGAGGCGGGTATTGCCTGAGAATTTATTAGTTTTGCAGCATGTTCGATACTTTGTTCAATATCCTGAAGAAATCTATCAGCCTCATAATTATATCGTTTAGCCAGCACACTGTTCCCTGCTCGTTCAAAGATTGATGCTGCGTCCTTAAGACCTTTGACACTCCAGAAGTTATCCCAGTAATAATAATCGTTCGGCCCAAGATGTTCGGCGCTGAAACCCGAGGGCATGAGACCTGCATGCGGTACATCCCGTATTTTTGTTAAACGTTTCCGGCAAATCCATTCAGCGGCATTTTCGATCATGGAAAGCCAGTTTTCGTTACATTTTTTCCCGGACATATCCAGATATCGTTTAATGATCCATAATACCTGTCCGTTGGAGTCCCATTCTCCTTCCTGGGAAACAAAATACCCTGATGATTTCTGATATGCCGGAAAATTATTTATGACATGTTCGGCTTTATCGATAAGCCCTGTATTCAATATGGCGCTCAAAATAAAAGCGGCATCCCTAAACCAGAAACGTTTATAGGTATACGGGCCCGCAAACACCTCTGTATCTGGCGAATGAAGCAAAATAGTTCGCAGGGCATTATCGTAAAGACATTTGACTTTTTCATTCGGTATATCTAATTGTGTACTATCTTTTAAAGTGGTTTTCCATATATCGGTAAGTGATTTATTTGCAGGATATGTTTTATCTAAGCTTTTGTTATCCGACAGCGGCACATGAACCTCAACGTTACAGTCAGCCCCGGTTGATAGTTTATAGAGTGCCGCCGCGCTCGCCATTCCTATATTGCATGTTATGTGATTATCTCCAATTTCATTGGGTATTCTTTGAAAAACATCTCCATCTTTATACCTCGAGAAAACATACCGGTCAGGAGCCGAATGCAAATAAACATCCTGATCAGTGTCAACGTTCCATCCATTACGATTCTCTAAGCCGGATATCGTATGTATAAAACTGATACCCTCCGGATTAAACGGGCGAAGAGCTATCGCCAGCCAGCCTTCTTTGGTAGAGCTGCCGGTAATAGAAATCCTTAATAATGGATCACCCTCAGCAATAATAACCTCGACTTCCGAATGAAGCTGCATACCGTTTACGTCTGATTTTGTAATCACTTTCAGGCTATCGTGCTCTATATCCTGATACTGAGTAACGGAATTAAGATGAGCGGGAATCAGATTACCCCCGTCATCGCCCAGAATCCAACTGTCAACCGACCAGCTGTCGAAAAACGGAGTGACAAGGCCTCTCGGGTCCACAATTGGTAGTTCAGTACAATCCGGTATTCCCACGGCAACCCAGTTTCTATGAGTAAGATTGACATGGGTGATTGAAAATGCTCTGGGTATAAAAGAGGTGTCTACCGGATCAAACTGACGGTTCACCCAGTATGGCCATATCCAGTCCAGATTCTGTTGTATAGCTCTGCTGTTAATTAAACCACGTGCATGAAATAAGGCTCCGGCACGGAGGAGTTCAATAGGTACACCGACCTCGGATGGCTGAGCAAACCTGCTCATTTTTGAGAATAACGCAATTGGATCCAAAAATCCGCCCGATTGGGCGGCGTATTTTACCAGCAGCCTCCATGGTAGCCATTTTATCCACATAACAGTATCAACTTCCTTGTATTTAATATGAATCCATAAGGTTTCTATACTGCATGCTTATCGCTTGAACTTGCACCGGATTGCGTTGATGGTTGCAAAGCTGTATTCTTATTTTGCTGAGCAAATGCGAAAAAACCGCATGATATAAGTATCGTAAAAAGACAAAAAATAATTATTGGTTTCATGTATAGCTTTTTATGGAATACTATCATAGTTAGTCATTGCATTAATATTTTCCGTCCCAGTCTATATGAGCATAGTAATTATTTGAATCCAGTATAATGTGTTCTATTTTGATGAACTGCCTTTTCAAACCATCGCCACAATAATTTTTTAATATTTTCACGGGTATATGGAATAAGGCATAAAAAGCCGAGAATATCTGTAACAATTCCTGGTGTGAGAAGAACAGCGCCCGCTAAAAGTATAATTAATCCATCAACAAATTGTGAAGCAGGAAGTCTCCCATTAGACATTTCATATCGTATCTGATAAATAACACCTAGACCTTGACGACGGGCAAGAAAAGCGCCTAAAATACCGGTAAATACTATAAGCGCTATAGTAGATAGTGTTCCAATTAATTTCCCTATTTCGATAAGAAAATATAGTTCAACCAAAGGAACGAGAATGAATATAATGAGTAATTTTGGAAGCATAAATTTCTCAGTAACCTGCACCAAATGTCTGGTCCACATTGAAAGTTAATAATGGCATAATGAGTTATATGGAAAAGCAAAGTCAGTTTGTTAATTAAAATTATTGAAGAATCACGACTCGATACTCATAGCCAGGGTCAATAAAATCATCATCATATATTGCAATAGTCGTTATCCCCTTTTCATCGGTTAATATATCCCAATCTGGTTCAAACCAAGGATTTTGCGATCCTGATCTAACATATGCAACCACAACCCAATTTTCCTTTAGCTCTTCAATTTGAATTAACCAATAATTATCTTCGTTAATATCACCTGCAAGCAAAGTGCCAGTTACTATTGTAAATTCAGCATCATCTCCTTTATCCCCTTTTTCTCCTTGCTCACCTTGTGGCCCAGTTGGACCTTCACATCCAATGAATATTATTAAAGCAATGGCAAACAGAGAAGTAAATAATTTCATTGTATATTTAACCTTATTAAAACATGGAAATATTGCGAAGAGGCAAATTATTTTGTAAGCCTTTGTTTTACATGGTGGGCGATACTGGACTTGAACCAGTGACTCCCTGCATGTGAAGCAGGTACTCTAACCAGCTGAGCTAATCGCCCGTAGATTTTAAATATAATATATTATAGCAGTATTGAAAACAAGTTTTCAGTGATTCGGGATTGTTTAATCATTCTCACATGGTTTTAGTCTTCTATTATTAAACGGCATATCGAGAAAACGGTTGCTATTTCGTGCCGTTCCCCATTAAATTCTATTTAATTTTCGTTTCATTTGCCCGGACATGTCATCCGAATAAATCCATACATATCATACTTAAATCGTGAGGTTCGACCATGCATAGGAAACACCGTGTTAACCGCCGATCCGCAATCAAGACACTGGGAGCAATGGGAATCGCGAACACACTCGTTTCTGCAAAGGTTTTCGGACAGAACCGTCAGGCGGATGCTTTCGCGTATGCCGGAGGAAGCACACCGCTTGAGGTTGTACAAACGGCTCTTGACGCAAATATTGCGGACGGTCTCGGGATGAGTATTGATTATGAACAGGACCCTGTGAAAGTGCCGTCTCTCGACGGATATAAACTGTTTATTACCATGCATTACAGGGAATTTACCGCAGCGCAGGAAAAAATGATTCAGTCGTTTATCAAAAACGGCGGCGGTGCATTATTCCTGCATAACAGTACCGATATTGCACGAAGAGGCACAGAAATTATGCGGGATATTATCGGCGGATATTGGTTAGAGCATACCGAAATACGTCCCTACCGGGTAAAAATCACCAATCACAATCACCCCATCACCAAAGGTGTGAACGATTTCGTTGTGACCGGCGAGCATCATTACAATCAGTACGACAAGGACCCCCGTTACACATTCATGATCAACGAGTCCATCGACGGCTGGATGTATAACAACATCGAGGGCGACAAACATTACGACGCACGCCTCGGCGACCGCGGATTCGGCCCATCATGTTGGTCCGGCTGGGCATACGATTACGGCAGGGGCCGCGTCTGTTTCATGGCGCCCGGCCATACGCTTGAAATCCTCACGCATCCCGAGTTTGTCAAACTTCAGCAGAACGCCGTGCGGTGGTGTGTGAAACAGATATAACTGCGTCACCGACAGGCGTTACATGTACGGCATCCTTATTATTCCCGCCAGAAATACGGGCGTAAGATATGTTGTGTCTCGCGCTCCCAGTTGTCGGTGCGGAACGGCGAGGCCGGCAATCCCGCGGTATTGTAAAGATTGCATAAGGGATAGTCATCCCATGCATAACGGACCGCTTTCGGCTCGGGAACGTCCGGGCTTGTTACGATCACCGCATTCCCCTTGATACGGGCCTCGGCGGGATGATAGACCCTGTCTGCACCGGCGATTTCGAACCCTTTCAATTGACTGCCTCGTGCGGAGAAACCGCTTTCATGGCTGAATGTCACCAAAGCGGTATTCTTCTTGAATGAAACCGACCGGTACAGCGGACCCGAATATTCAATGTCATACCCGTACGCGATATTCAGAGCGCTGAGGGCAAGTCGATACCCAACATCCCATTTGTTTTTCGGATGAATATCGGCTTCCTCGCCGAGGTCGATGGTGACTGTCAACGCCGTGTTGGGAAGCTCCAGCGCCATGAGTTGCGCCTCCCGGAGTTCCGGCCAGTTGCCGCCGTCCTTGGGCGTATAAGGATTCGTGTCGGTCTCCCAGTTCGCAAGCTGAACGATCAGGAACGGAAATGTTCCCTGCCCCCATTTATCGCGCCAGCTTCTAATCATGGTTTTGAGCAGTGTCCGGTACTGATAGCCCCGCTGGGAATTCGACTCGCCCTGATACCAGACCGCGCCTTTGATGCCGTAGGGTATCAACGGATGAATCATGGCATTATATATCCCGCCCGGAGATTCCGCCCGCGAGGCTCCCGGGGGCGGGTACGGCCGTTTCATATCGGTGCGGCCCTCCGCCTGCGCTTTTTTCCATGCCGCAATCTCAGTTTCATACTGTTTCATATCCTCCGGATACGCCGCGACAAGCTCCTCCCACCGGCCGATCATCGGCCTCAGCGCTGGATCGTCCTTTATCTCCTCGCGCGGCGTCCACATCTCCGCCTGTGTGCCGCCCCACGACGAGTTTATCAGTCCGACCGGCACATTGAGTTCGCGCTGAATGTCTCTCCCGAAAAAATACGCCACCGCGGAGAAATTCATGACCGTTTTAGATGTGCAAACCACCCACTCCGGCGCATCGTTCAGAATATCGTCCTGCGGCTGCTCGTGACGTGATCGCTCAATGGTAAACATCCTAATCAGCGGATTGTCCGAATCGGCAAGTTTAACGGAAACGTCTTCGAGATTCCCTACCCGGTACGCCATATTCGACTGCCCCGCGCACAGCCAGACCTCGCCGATCATAACATCGCCGAATGTAAACGTATTCTTCCCGCGCACGGTCATCCTGTACGGTCCGCCCGCATTCATTTTGGGCAGCCGAACCATCCACTTTCCATCCACATCAGCGTTCACCGATCTTGTCACGCCGTCGAGCGTCACGGTGACCTCCTCGCCGGGATCGGCTTTCCCCCAAACCGGAATCTCCATATCGCGCTGAAGCACCATGCTGTTCCCGAAAATGCCGGGGAGGGTGACATCGGAGAGGGCCGCCTGCGAGAAGATGAGAAGCGGCAGAAGAATGAGTGCGGCGATGCAATGGCTTTTGCGGTATTGTTCAGTGCGGGTATGACGGGTCATGATTTTCTCCTGTGGGATGTTTGTTTTATTTGATAGGGACAATATCCGAAAAGAGCGGAGAAAATACAAAAATAATTTGCTTGAAAAAACGTGCATTTGTCTGTATAATTTGCGCAATTTATACAATTATTACTTTTTCCGGTTATTCCTTTAAGTCAGCTTTATATCCGATGGACCAAATAATTATAATACAACCTCACCCTTTCATTCTCTCCTTAAAAGGAGAGGTGTCTTGTCCTGAAACAAGTTTACAGTAAAAAGGACAAGGGGTTAATTGTAAGTATTACAGCTCCCCCTCGCCCGCTGGCGGGAGAGGGGGATAGGGGGGGGTGAGGGTGGAACAACAGCCGTTGCTGACTTAACTTGATAACCAAATAAAAAATAATCCAAATTTACAAAATATCCGTCCTGATTATGTGCCATGATAAGCTTTGTGGTGGATCAATAGGGGGGAGGGCAGGTGATTGTTCAATTGCCAGAGTTATATCTCTACTTTTAGTTTGATTTCTTCTTCCTGTTTTTCATCATATATTACAATACAATTTCGTCCTGCTGCTTTCGCCTTATAAAGGGCGTTATCTGCCATTTTTATAAGCTGCGCTATAGTACTATTTCTGTGAGAAGCTATTCCAATACTTACCGTTACAGAGATTTCTTGACCTTCTTCTGTGACAATAGTAGTGTTTTCAATATTCTGACGTAGGCGCTCTGCAATCTCAAAAGCCTTGTCTGAATTGGTTTCAATAAGCGCTGCCGCAAATTCCTCCCCGCCAATTCTTCCAAAAGTATCCGTTTCACGGAGCGACGCAACACATGTATTTGCTAATTTTTTGAGGACAATATCGCCTGCATGATGTCCGTATGTATCATTGACTTTTTTGAAGTAATCCGCGTCTATAGCCATAACAGTCAGTGGGTGATCATATCGATTTGCCCGGTTCCATTCATTTTCAAGCCGCTGCATGAATTGCCA
>CAZCDQ010000044.1:0-23452 GCA_964497605.1 uncultured bacterium | reverse complement strand
GATAACCCTTTCGGATAGGGTTTTCAATAGCAAAAATCGCTCAAGTTGGGTTTTACTAATGTAATTTTTATATTTTCCAAAATGAGCTTGTTTATGGCAATTAGGGCATAATGCACACGCATTGTCAACAGTATCTTTACCATTTTCCGATAATGGAATCCAATGATGAACTTCCAAATATGGTTCACCATTTGATTCTTTAAGAAATGGTGCATTTGCTTGACATAAGCTACATTTGCCATTTGCTTTTTTTAATACTTCGGCAACAACATCTGCGTTTCTTCGATATCCATAAGATAATGTCTGTATCTTTTCAGGATATTTATTTGCTTTTATTAATCGACGTTTTCTTGACTCGTCACTGTCTTCTAATGATTTTGCTACAGATTTTTCAAATTCTTTTTTTAAATTTTCTTCAACAATAGTTTCTTTTATTGATAGCAAAGATAGTGGCCTAACATAAGACCAACCGCCTGCACGAGTACGCGGCTTAATAGGCTTTCCATCAGATATTTTTATCAAATTTTTTACTGATATTTGATTTGTTACTTTTATCAATTTTTTAATTGATATTAAGTTTACACATTTTTTCCCTTCTATCTCTAAATATATTTCTTCCTCGTTTGGTTGAAATTTTTTTATATATTTGTTTAAAACATTAATATCTTCTTGGGTTAATTTGCTTTTTTCCTCCCAATTAATTATCTCTGCAACATAACATATTTGATCAAGTTGTTTTGTTGTTGAGATATAAAGCGGTACGGGTTTATTAATTGAAAGACGAGCACTTTTCAGCATTTTTATCGTTTGTGATGCATGTGGTTGGAGATAAAATATTTTTTCTGGATAATTATTTTGAGCAGCGAGTATTTCTTCAAGCACACTCTCAAAAACACCATTAATAAAAAGTGCTTCTCTCAAAGATATCTCCTATTTCATAAATACCATTTTCCCGGTGACCGACGAATCTCCGCATTTGAGCGTGTAAAAATACAGCCCCGAAATCATTCCGGTCGCATCGAACACGAAACTGTGCGCACCCTGCTGTTTCATCCCAAGGTCGTTCGTTCGCACAGCCTGACCGAGCGAATTGAATACGGTGAAATGCACTCGGCCCGCTGCCGGCAGTTCGTAATCGATGGTGGTCGATGGATTAAACGGATTCGGATAGCATCGCGCGGTCAGAAATTCTGCGTGTGCGGTTACGTGCTCATACCTATCGTGCGAATGGTCGTCGCCAACTGCAACCGTGAACAGCCGCTCCGATGCGCCGCTGCCGGAAATAAAAGAGAACGTATCGTCCGAAACAGGAACAACCGTGCCGTTCAGCCGGTCGATCACCGTATAGCCGTATCCCTCCGGAAGCGTCCCGATACCGTCGAATGTGAGGATGACCTTTTCGCCGGGGATGTTTGTTTTCACCGCGAAATCCCACGACAAATTTTCCGAGGCGCTGGGACGGAAATCGACTGTGTAAGCCTGCGGGAACCGATCCCAGTCCTCATGGGGGAACGATACCGATACATATTCGCCGATGGAAGGCGGCTCGAGATGGTCGTATCTGTCCCACTCATCCAGCGCACCCCGCCGGAGTCCAAAATGGTTCGCGGTGTCTTTCGCCTTGCCGGCAAATGCGCTCACCGACATACTCCATGCGATATCTCCGTCACCGACCGCCGGTTTTGCAATACTTTCCGAGGGATTCGGATTAAGCTTGATAACCACATTCACATTGGTCATGTTGTTGACCGCATAGCCTTTCCAAGGTTCAAGCGTTTTTGGCGGTGAGGTCGGATCGGACCATGAACCGTCATACATATAAAGCACGCTGAGTTCGGCGCCGGATGGATTTTCTATATCGTCCCAGGATATATCGAACATCCACGGATTTGCAATGTCGTTCCAGCCGGCTTTGAGTGTAATGGTGTATTCCTCGGCGGTTGAGACTGTTGTTCCCGGCGGTGCCTCGAACTGAAAATCGCTTTTGGAGATTAGCCAGTATGCCGTGCCAGGGGTGAGAGGTTCTATATTTGGGTACTCGTCTGCTGTTGTTTCTCCTGGCGCATACCTGAACAGCCGCCAGCCGGTTCCGGATTCACCCTCCGGCAGAAGTTCGCCCATCTGTTTTTCGATGGTGTCATACTTCGAATCGATCTCGAGCGGTACCGATATCATACGGTAAGCATTCTGGGCTGAGCCGCCGGTAAGGGTTTCGGTGGATTTAATATCCGACACGACGGCGCTGATGGAATAATATCCCTTGTCGGCCGGGGAACGTGTATTCTGATTGCTCTCGTCTTTCGCCTGAATATAGTATTCAAGTCCGTATGCGGTAAAAATGCCAACATCGAGCGTAATGGAATATGTCGTTCCGTCGGAGGATTCCATCGCGACCTCATGGGCGCTGAAATTTCTGCTTCCCGTGATGTCGTAATAGAGCGTGACGCTTTCGATCTCACTCTCGCTTTCGACATTTGCAGTAAACGTGATCGGTTCGTTTTCACGGGATGAGGTCACCGGATTGTGAGTGATAATGAGTTCGGGAATAATAATTTCGAACCGGTCGCTGTTGTCGGTCAGTGACGCGTTTGCAGTATCGGTAACCCTGATTAAACACTGCCCGGCTTCGGTATCGGGGACTGTCCAGCCGTAAGATCCCGTGGCGGCAGAAACGCTTGCTGTAATCGTCTGCCAGGAGGAGCCGTTATCGGTCGAATATTCGATTTTCACATTGGATATGCCGTTGAATTCCCAGGTGATCTGCTTTGTCGACTGCGCAGTCCAGCGGTCGCCGAATTTTGGCGATGTCACTGTAATGAAGTTGTTCGACTGTATAGAGAACGCACCAATGCTCGATGCCGATATGCCCGCATCGGCTGAATCCGTTATCATAATTTTACAGTTATCGGAGAAATCTGCGGGGACGATCCATGTATATGTTCCGATATCGGCATTGACACCGATCGCCATATTCTTCCATGTTGTGCCGCCGTCGGTGGAATATGTAATGTCGATTTCGGAAACGCCGTTCGATTCCCATGTAATCGTGTATGTGTCGTCGGCGCCGAGTTTGCTGCCGCCGATTCTCGAGGTGAGTTCAATATACGCCCCGGGCGATATTGTAAACGGGTTGTTGCTTGCATCGCGGATTGTCAGATCGGAGGCGTCGATAACCCTGACGAGGCAGTCGGAAGAATCGATACCCTGCGGAATCGTCCAGCGGTATTTGCCGAGCGATGCCGAAACACCGTCGGCGATCATGTTCCAGCTCAGGCCTTTATTGAGCGAATATCGCAGATTGACCGCCGCGACACCTGTCTGCGACCATGTAATATCAACATCGGTTCCGGGAAGCAGATTTTCTCCGCCGTCCGGGAATGTGACCATGAGAAAAGAAGTCGATTCGGTAAAGACTTTTCCAGTATTGCGGATATCGTGTCTGAGTTTTGGCCATGGGCTCTCCGCCATGCCCTGTCCGGTTTCGGTGTCGACCGCATACAGATGCCAATCGCGCGAGCCAATATAAAGAATGCCGTTATCGTCGAGTGTCGGCGACGACCAAATGCTTCCATCGGTCGTGAAATTCCATTTCAGCGATCCATCGGAATTCACCGCATATATATTCATGTCGGCAGAACCGACATAGACCGTACCGTCCGCACCAACCGCAGGGGAGGAAACAATGATGTCGCGCGTGCCAAATTGCCAAATCACGGTTCCGTCGTATCCATCGATTGCATACAAGTTGTTGTCCTGAACGCCGATATATATTATGCCGTCCGGGCCGATAACGGGGGATGATTCGGGGTAATTGTTTAAAAACCGGTTCCACTTTTTCGTACCGTCGGGATTGACCGCATAAATGTTTCTGTCATTCGAACCGATATAAACCGTGCCGTCCTCGGAGATGGCGGGAGAGGAGTAAATCTCCCCACCAGTCGGAAATGTCCATTCAAACGAGCCGTTGGCCCGTAGCGCATAAAGATTGCCGTCAATTGCCCCGAAATAGATTGTACCGTCATACCCGACCGCCGGCGAGGAAACCATAATCGTGCCGACCTCATACTGCCATCGCTCCGTGCCGTCGACGGGATTGACCGCATAGAAAATATTGTCGTACGAGCCGAAATAAATAATGCCGTTCTGTCCGATAGCCGGAGAGCACTGCACCGGACCGTCGGTATGAAATCTCCATTTTCTTGTGCCGTTCGGATTGACAGCGTGAAGGAAGCCGTCGTCGGAACCGATATAGATGACACCGTTCTCGCCGATGGCGGGCGAACTCCAGATCGGGCCGCCGGTCTGGTATGTCCACTTTTTAGTGCCGTCAGGATTCACCGCATAGAGATTACCGTCATCAGAGCCGATATAGACCGTACCGTCCTCACCGACCGCGGGCGAGGAAAGGACTACTTCGCCCGTCAGCGGATATTTGAACACAAGTCCGGTCTGGGGAACCGGTTCGATAGAAGAGTTGGATTTTACGATAGTGAAATTCCCGTCCGACTGATCTGCGACAAAATTCGAGACCGTCATGCTGGCGATCCTGATGCGGCACCGATCGGAGTTTAATTCCGGTACTATCCAATCGAAACTGCCGAGACCGCCGTTAATATTTTCCGCTACAACATTCCAGCTTGTGCCGCCGTCGGTTGTGTAATCGATCCTGACTGCGGCAACGCCGCTTGAATTCCATTCAATGGTAATCGGTTTACCCGGAGTAAGAGTTTCGCCGCCGTTGGGGGAAACGACCTCGATGAACAGTAGCGGAGTTTCCGATGAGGACGTATCGAAATCGGTAATGAATACCTCGTTCGCACCGTCGCCCTCGCGCAGATAACAGAACTGCGTTCCATCCGGGGAGAATCGTCCCACTGTTACGCCGGCCTCGTCGAATACCGGTGTCGATGTAAGCGAAAACGTATTGAGCGCCATCAGCATATTTGCCGATAAATCGGTATACATAACCCATGTGCCGTCAGGTGAGCTTTCGGGTTTCCAGTGATCGCCCTCGCCGAATGATATCTGCTGCGGTTCGCCGCCGCCGACCGGAATCCTCACAATTCTTGATTCGAACCCATTGACCAGTATGGTGGTGAATACATATTTATCGGTGAAACTGAAACACGAACTGCCGTAACTATAATCACCGGCGCCGAGGTTTGTCAGAGATCCCAATTCATTATCATAGATAATAAGTTCCGAGGTATCATAGCTTCTGTAAACCAGATATCTGCCGTTATGGCTCCACGCCGCGGAAAGCATACTCTCTGAAATAACCTCATGTCCGGTACCCAGAATCGAGATGTATTCGAGAGTATGAATGCCGGTCGACACATTGTAATTTGTGAATGTTATGCCGGCGCTTGTATTTGAGAACCACGGCAGATAGCAATCCCCCTCGATATTTCTTGTCAGGTTGGTTGGGACGCTGCCCTCCGGTCTCATCGCATAGATATCGCCGCCCTGCGAATACACGATCCACTTACCATCGGGGGACCAGTCGAGGTCGTCTTTCCACATTCCGGTGAAGGTAATCTGTGTGCCGGGATCGGATACAAGCCCCTCGGTTTGAGCGGTTTTTTGCGCCGGATTTTCAGCGCCGGGAAGGATTCGCGGTTTATAGGGACCGGTTCGTCTGTTTTCTGTAATTTCTCGCGCCGGATTCTCGGATAGAGTCAGAACGCGCAGTTTGCTGAGTAGGTTTGGATTGCTTTGAGCAGAGAGATATAACGGCGCCGAAAGTATCAGTAACAGGATAAGAGAAAAGCAAATGAAACGATTATTATTTTTCATATCGGTATCCCGGAAATTTTTATCATGTGTCATGTTTCGGCGTATAAACTGTCAATGGCGGCAGTGACAGTATAATAAAATGCAAATAATGTTCCAAGAGTAATGAAAATGCCGTACGTTTTGAATATATTTTTTATTTTACTGTCCCGCAACGTATTATCCGCAGCGCAGGGCTAAAGAATGTAATTTCTTCCTGCTGTTATAACAGAGTTAATCTACTGTTTTTTTTGACAATGTCAAATTAATCTTACATTTGATCTTTATTAAATATCGTTATCATATCAAGCGGTTGATCTTATGGAAAAAGTTCGGATCCGGGAATGCGGTGAAAAAGAGCGGTGTTCCCGAGAACGATAACGGTGATACCGGGCCGATGGACATAAAATTATACTGTTTCGATTTCGCGTCGAATGCGCTATGCGGATCGCGGAACGACTGATACAGCTCCAGAGAGCTCGAATCGCCGCCCGCAAGCTCTTTCAGCGCCGCGAATTCCTTGCCGTAGGCGAGCCCAAATCCAAAAAAGAGGATACGCATCTGCTCGATAATCGGTTTCGGCAGACTCGCCAGCGTTTGACTGATGAACAGCCAGCCGAGTCCGTATTTTCGGGTAGTTCGTACTGCGTCGATGAGCGTAAGCCGGACGCTTTCCAGAGCCTCATCTTCGGTCTCGTCGCTCGGAGCGAGACGGTGTGCCTCGTCCACAATCACCAGCGTATTCAGGAACGTGTTCCGCATATACGCCATCTCCGCGGTATTTTTCAGGAAGCTCAGAAAACTCCTCACCGCGAGAAGCTGGATGGCGTCATTCCAGAAAATACCTTTGACGTTCGACGCGGACAGGTTCAAAATAACAATTGGCCTGCTGTCGGCGGATTTATTGAATGTCTGGTTCAGGAGTTCCTGTATGGTGATTGCACCCTTGCGCTCCCGGAACAGCTCGCAGACTGGTTTCCATGAGGATGCATAGAGCGCGTCGAACTTATCCTGATGGTAGCTGAAATCTTTGAATATCTGTGAAAAACGTTCATTGGAGGATTCGCTGCCGAGAAATTTAAACGCCTGGAAAAACGCATCTTTGGAGGTGACCTCGGTCAGTTTGAATTTGCCTTTCAGCGCCCGAACAATATCCTCCGAGGCAAGCGTTTTCTCGTCGGCTTTTTTTACACCTATTTTCGGGAAGAAATTCGATTCGCGGATGACCTCGGTAAAGAGCGGCCAGCCTTGCAATACCAGTTCGTTGGCGCTTTTTACGATGATTTCCTTGCCGAACGATTTGAGGATCGGATTCAGTTTCAGGTCGAACGGCGATTCTTTGATCTGCCCCTGCACGTCCATTGCAAACTCCGCCTGCGGATCGATTATGTAGATGGCCATTTCCGGGTGACGGGCATAGGCAAGCATAATGGTTTTCGCCAGCACCGATTTTCCCGAACCGGTTTTCCCGAACACACCAATATGATAGGCCTCGCCTGCGCCGTTCTCCCCGCGGCCGAAATGCCTGAACCACAGAGGCAGCCGCGGAGTGGAGCCGTACACATTGCCAAGATAGAAAATTTGATTCCGGTAGCGTTCAAGAATCTTGTCGAGCACGTCGTCGGTCACAAGATTGAGGGGCGTACCGGTCGGAGGCACGGTTCCAATCAGGCTCGGGAAATACCGCTCACTGTCCTCTCCGAACACTGCGCTGACTGAAATATTTCCCTGAAACGTGTCCTGTACACCGCTGACAGCGTCGATAACGCCCTTCTCGCGGATCAGTTTTTTTGTCGTTGGGTCCTCGAGCAGGACATTGCGCAGTTTCACACCGGTCATCTGGCCGATGGCGTAATGTGGCAGGTTGTCCTGTGAAAAATGGAAATACGCGAGTTCACCGATCAGTTTTTTTCCGGCCGCGCTGCCGAGCACGTCGATGGTCAGTTCGCTCGATGAGGATGGTGAACTGATAACGCCGATTTGTTCGGATTCGACAATAATATTGGATTTCGGTTTTGTCGGAGCGGGTTTCCCTTTCGGCGGCGGGCTTTGTGATTTGGTCATGTCCTGTGTCGCGATGGTATTTTCCTGTTCCATATTCGAATCTCCTCTATGAGGTTCGGCCGCATATTCTCAACGGTCGGCTGAGTTATTGTTCTTTCTGTCGGTTGTTATGTCCACGAATCAACTCCCATGAGAAGCGAAAAAATATTGCCGAGATCGTCCCCGTGACCACAGGTGATCCGTGCAGCAACCATTTCACGGATGGTCGGTAAGGCTTCGGTCATGCTCTTCACTACGTTTTCGGCTGCGGAAAGAGGATACGGCTCCGAAACACCGGGTGAACCGCATTGGAACGATACCGTATCAAGCAGCCGTTTTAGAAGAGCGGGATCGCCGGTCACGGACGAATCGATCTCGATTCTCATGGCCCGTGTCCAGGAATGCGGTCTGAAATAAACGACATTGAGACGTTCGGCAGATACAGCGATACTGTCGCGGACCGATGAAAACGCCGGATCATTGATCGGAATTGCTTTGATCCGCTGTAGTTCGGAACGGTCCGCAGGCACCGGCGCGGTATATTCGCCGGGGGAGAGCAGGAGCGTGAACAGCACGGTCTCGTCAAATGTCGGCGGCAAACCAAGTTTCGACGACATCTCACGTTTAGGCGAGGAATTCATAATTCCCGCCCGTATTTTGGCATCCGCCCCGGGGAATTGTGAGAGGAAAATCTTTTTGAACGCCATGACTGAGGATTTTACCCTTCCCAGAAATTCTTTTCCCATCATCGTATCTTTCGCGGCAATGGCATGTTTCAAACAGTCCATGAACACGGCAAACGGTGTGATAAATGAACCGCGGAGAAGCACAATGTTGTGCGGAGCGCCGGTAGCGAGTTCAACGGTAAGTTCCATTGCGACAGCCGCGGCGAGCCGTCCGTTTTCAGGATGGTCGGCGATTGTATGAAATACCGCACGGTGGGCAGGATCGGTCCAGACTGGTTTAGCCGATGGGGGCAGTATACCCTCCGCGCCAAACGCGGCACAGCAGACAAAATCGGATGCAAGGAATTTTTTCAGTGAATGCGCGGTGCCAATTCCGCAGGAGGAGACGATGTCGCCGCCGGAAGAACCGTTTAATAGAATAAGTCCGTCTGTATTCATTTTTTCGCGGATCGCGTCGCGTTTTTGGGCAATATCACGGAACGGCGCATAGATATCCTCGGCGATTTTACCGCTTTCCCCGATAATCTCGCCGACAAGGGCAACCGGAAGGCTGCCGAATGAACTGTTCGGATTGTCTGCCATGAGACCGCCGTTGGATTGAACGATTCTGCTGTTTACACATGATTCCGGTAGCGAGTTACGGATATATTAATTGCAATATAATGCAACAATATGATATATAATCGCCATAAAAGCAAAAAAAATCAATACCGCCGTCGTTTTATCGTCGTAAATATGAATATTTATAGGGATGTGATACAGTCAGATGCATTTGGTAAAACCGCATGCACGGCACATGAGGCAGCCCTCGGCGTTTTCGAGAACATGGCCGCAATCGGGGCAGACTCCCGCCATGCCCGATACGGCGGAACCGTTTCGCCCGATAACCCCGGACAGTTTCATCGTATCGGCGTCCTGTGTAAACACCGGAATTTCCTCGGACTGCTCGCCGTTTTGAGCGCCGTTCCGCACACCGCTGCCGGGGGCGCGCATGAGAGCGGTCGCGATGGCATCCGAGCACGAGAGAATCATCTTGCCGCTTTGCCAAATAGGCGAGGGGCACCGGATGCCTTTCAACTGAGATACTATTTCGTCGATACTGACACCGCTTCGGAGCGCAAGCGAAATAAGACGGCTGATCGCCTCGGACTGGCTCGATGTGCATCCGCCCGACCGTCCCATCTGACAGAACACCTCGCAGAGGCCGCGTTCGTCGCTGTTGATAGTTACGTACAGATTGCCGCAGCCGGTTTTGATTTTTTCTGTTGTGCCGCTGGTCTGGGGAGGCCGCGGCCTTGGTTTGACTTTGGCACGTTTGACCGGTTCGGCTGTTTTTTTACCGCCCCTGTCAAAGGTCAGCACCTGATTGTCTTTCGAACCGTACCGGTAAATGGTAATCCCTTTCAGCCCGGAATCGTAGGCCTGAGTAAATGCATGTGCAATATCGGCAACCGTTGCGCTCCCCGGGAAATTGATGGTTTTCGACACGGCGTTGTCCGTGTGACTCTGAAACGCCGCCTGTATACGGATATGCCAATCGACCGAAATGTCCGCTACAGTCCTGAATATGCGTTTGAACGAATCGGGAATCGAGGCGAGATGTTCGAGCGAGGGCGATTCCAGCACCGCCTTTTGGGTTGCATCGTCAAGAATGCCGGCATGTTCAGCCATCTCTCGGAAGACCGGATGGAATTCCGACAGCGACGCACCGCCGAGGACGTTGCGTGTGTATGCCAACGCAAATACCGGCTCTATTCCGCTTGAGCACGAGGCGATAATGCTGATCGATCCGGTGGGCGCGATGGTGGTCGTAGTCGCATTTCTGAGCGGCGGCTCGCCGCGGCGGTCGTAAACGCTGCCCTCGAATGCCGGAAATGCGCCGCGGATTTTGGCGAGGTGACGGGATTCATTTTTCGATTCGGTGTCGATGAACGACATAACCTTTCCGGCGGCAGTTTCTGCCTGCTCGGAATCGTATGGTATTCCGAGTTTGATAAGCATATCGGCGAATCCCATAATCCCGAGCCCGATCTTGCGGGCTTTCTTTGTTTCGGTTTCGATTTTCGCGAGCGGGTATTTGTTGACCTCGATAACATTGTCAAGGAACCGTGCCGCAAGCCGGACCGTTCGGCCGAGCCGTTCCCAGTCGATGACCGCTTCACCGCCGTCGTCTGCCGCGACCATTTTTGAAAGATTGATCGAGCCGAGATTGCAGGATTCGTACGGCAGCAACGGCTGTTCGCCGCAGGGATTGGTCGATTCGAACGCGCCAAGATGGGGAAGCGGATTTTTTTCGTTCATGCGGTCGATGAAAATGATCCCGGGATCGCCGGAGGCATGGGCGTTCTCGATAATCAGGTCGAATATCTCGCGGGCTTTTTCACGTCCGGTGACTTTGCCGGTGTGCGGATTGACCAGATTGTATAGATCGCCGTTTTTGACCGCCTCCATGAACTCGTCGGTGACTGCCACAGAAATATTGAAATTCCCGAAACTTGTGTTGTCGCGTTTGCAGGCGATGAACTCTCTGATATCGGTGTGATCGACTCTGAGAATTCCCATATTGGCGCCGCGGCGGGTTCCACCCTGTTTGATTGTCTCGGTGGCGGCGTCGAACACGGACATGAACGATACCGGCCCGCTCGAAATGCCGCTGGTGGATTTGACGATGTCGTTCTTGGGACGGAGCCGTGAAAACGAAAACCCGGTACCGCCGCCGCTTTTATGAATGAGCGCGGCATCTTTGAGGCTCTCGAAAATGGATTCCATGGAATCCTCGACCGGCAGCACAAAGCATGCCGAAAGCTGCCCGAGATCGCGCCCGGCGTTCATCAACGTGGGCGAATTCGGCAGGAACTCACCGGTCACCATCATATTGTAAAACAGCGTCTGCACCCGCTTGGCAATTCCGCTTCCCTCGAACAAATCCTCCGCTCCAGCCACTACCTGCGCGACCCGTATGAACATATCATGCGGTTTTTCCGCAGCGGTACCGTCCGCATCCTTTTTCAGATAACGCGCGGTGAGGACAGTCAGTGCATTACCTGCGGCTGTATATGTTTCCTGCGCGAGGTTATCGGAAGTATTCTCAATAATTTTTGTCGAAGACTGTACTTTTACTTTATCGTGTGTCGAATATATCATTGTTCTCTGCTCCAAAGGCGAAAAAGCGAAACGGGATTTCCTGCCGTTTCGCGTGAATTACTACAATTCTATGTGTAAATAATTATAAAGAGGAATTGCGGTTTTGTCAATGATTTTATTTTTAAAAAATTTTCCAACGCAGAATGCGCAGAGGAAAAGCATAGGATTTAAAAGTATTTAAACAGGAAAATCGTATTAATACATGAATTTGATTGTTGTTTAATATATATTTATTGTTAACCGTTATTCTCTTTTCGAAAGATGTACTGTGAAAAATTTTCATTCACTCAAATCCGCCCTCGACCGTCTCGCCGAACAGTACGGCCATTCCTATCTCGATACTGATCCGGTCGGAATTGTACACCGGTACGATTCGGCCGCCGACATCGAGATTGCCGGAATGATCGCATCATGTCTGGCGTACGGCGGCGCGGGACAGATTCGTAAGAGTGTCGGAGCGGCGCTCGGAGCGGCCGGGAACGCTCCGGCGGATTTTGCACGGTCTTTGACAATGAGTCGTGCGCTATCCGTATTCCGAAATTTTAAACACCGCTGGACAACAGGCGGGGAGATCGCGTACCTTTTTTACACGCTCGGCGGGATACTGAACGAGTATGGCGCAATTGGGGAATTCGTGCGGACGGTGTACGATCCCGGGGCAGAATCGGTCGAACACGCCATGACCGGCTTTTCTATGCGGATACGGGATGGTTTCACCGGCGACTTTACACAGAACTCTGACCGCACAGGCATATCCTATTTAGTGCCGTCGCCTGCGGATGGCAGCGCGTGCAAACGGCTTGCGCTGTATTTCCGGTGGATGGTCCGCGGGCCGGACGCCATCGATTTCGGGCTGTGGGATTTCATCCGGCCGTCTCAGCTTGTCATCCCGGTCGACCGACACATCGCCCGCATGAGTAACCTGCTTGACCTGACCGCGCGGAAATCGCCGGGCTGGAGGATGGCGCTGGAAATCACCGAAGCGCTGAAACGGTTCGATCCGGAGGACCCGCTCAGATACGATTTCGCATTAGTGCGGCCGGGGATACTCGGCGATTGCGGTACGGAGGACGGTAGGGGCTGCCGGGTGTGCGAACTGAACAAGGTTTGCAACGTGAATAAATGAAGATTCATTTTTCTGAATAAACTAGAGTATTATGCAAAGATTAACCAAGTGAAAACTTTCTTTTCAATTTATTATGATAACTGTAGTTAATTATATTATCATGTTGTAATCGCCCAACAATAACACCCGGTGCAATGTTAATCTTATCAGCAAATTCCAAAATTGCTGATTTTGTTACGGAGGTATTATATTTTAAAAATTCCGTATAATCTTTTTCAGGAATTAAAAAATTTGCAGAAAAAAGATCTGCCTCATTTTCTGAATCGTCCGAATAGTTATCGAAACCGTCAATAAACACAGTGTTTTTCTTATGAAGTAAAATATGACCGGCTTCGTGGAAAAAGCTAAACCATAAATGATCATCACTTTTATGTCTTAATGTTAATATAATCATTGCCTTGTTTGTGTTAAGCCACCTTGTGGCCCCGCTAAGATGGATATCCGGTAATTCTTTAACTAATACTACTGCAACTCCAGCATTACTACATAATTCAGTTAATTTGGGCTGAAAAAAGCTTGGCTTTTCATTTGTTAATTGTCTAATTTTTCTTAGAGCTTCAAGGAAAGCAATTTTATTATATTTTTTACAATCAATATTATTTGCATAGATTTCACCTATTCTTAACCAAGCTGCAAGTGATTCATTTTTACTTTTAAATGCTGGTGAATGTCTAAAAGAAACGACCATTCTGTTAAATTGAGTTTCCCATGCTGAAATATTACCTACTCCAAAAAAATCTAAAAGACCATTAATTGTTTCTGAAGTTTTATTGCTTGTTGGTAACAATCCCCTTTTTTTTAATTCTTTTAATGGAAATTTTTCGGCCCATTTCTTTTGAGTTTCAAAGTCTTTATTTTCAGCTTCTTTTGCGATAAAAAGTCTATACTGTGCATCAAGATTGTTCCAAATATTTGCAGAAACACCTAATATTCTTTCGAGTTGAATAGCTGTTTCTGGAGTTACCGGAGCAATACAATTAATTATCTGACTTATATGTTTTTCTGATAAGCCGCTTCTCCTTGCAAGTTCAGCACCAGTAATATTTTTCGTTTCAAGTATTTCTTGAAGAATTTCACCAGGATGTGTCGCATAATCTGGAACGAAAGGCTTTTTATTGAGAGTCATCAGTGATAATCCTCCACATCTAATATTTTTATAGAAGTTATAAGTGATAAATTAAGTCCAAAGTTTTTGTCGTTGGTTAAGGGTGTATTATTTGGCTTGAAAATTAATCGATAGTTTTTATTTATATCTATTGCGAACAGACCTTTTCTTTTACCTTTTAATGAATGTCTTCTAAAGGGCTTATCAGTTGGAATTTCTGCTAGATTTGTAGCAGACATTATAAAATTAATACGTTTTTTTATGGCTTTTCCACGGTCAACACCATATTCTTGAATTAAAGAACTTGATGAGCTGAATATTTTTTGAAGTTTATTGGTTTTAAATGTTATTTCCATAACAGCCCTATTCTATAAATATCCTTTACCTAAAAGGTAAAGGATATTTATAGAATAGTCAAGCGTTTTTTTAGAATTCCGTAAATTCATGTTTTGACAAATAAGATATTATAACTTATGATTTACATTATATGAGTACTGATAAGAAACAAATGATACGAATAAACAACAGCATCGAAATCCCCGCGGACGCGTTTTGGTTTCGGGCGTCACGGAGCGGCGGTCCCGGTGGTCAGAATGTGAACAAGGTAAATACCCGGGTAACCGTGTTTTTCGATGTGGCCGGATCGCCGTTCCTGGCCGATAACCAGAAAAAGCGGCTACTGACCGCGCTGTCTTCGCGGACTGATAAAAACGGCGTTATCCGCGCCGTGTCGCAGAAACACCGGACACAGCGTGCGAACCGTGAGGCGGCGACCGAACGCCTCGCCGGGCTTATGGCGCAGGCGCTTAGGGGGAAACGTTCGCGGCGGAAAACAGCGGTACCGCACCGTGAGAAACAGAAACGCCTCGATCGAAAAAAACGGCGCGGTGAGTTGAAAAGAATACGGAATACATCCTCTATCGATACGGATACGCTATAGAACGTTCATTCACATATCTTGTTCAAGCCGTGTGTGCGGCGATGATCGCGGTTTGCTGCTCAGGGAACGCGACGGCGATTGAGACAGTGACCGCATTCGACAGCGGGTTCTCGGTTCCAGCGGCGGGGACACTCACTGCATCATCGATGCTCTATCCGGGCGCCGAATCGTTTATGACCGGCGGATTCGCGGTTGTCGGATGGTGCGAGCCGTTCGGGATGAAAGACCTTGCGGTTACATCGTTCCACGGCGGCGGAAGGTACGGCCCTGTGGGAATGTCGCTGTCGGTTAACGCCTCGGGATTCGATCTGTACGGTGAGGATCAGGAAAAACTCGGGCTGACATTTATGCCTTATAGTAATCTCAGCGCGGGGGTACGCCTTACCCGAACTGCTATGCGTATCAAAGGATTCGGGCAGGCCTCCGCAATCGGCGCCGATCTCGGGATTATGTGCCATCCGTTCGAGTCGGTCTTTATTGCCGCTGCGTTTGAGGATATTACTGGCGCGGAACTCGGTGAATCGCGCGAGCCGGTGGACGGCCATTCTCGGTGTTCGGTGTCGTGGAGGATGGCTGAGCACATGACTGTGCTCTGCTCGGTGTCGAAAATCAGACGGTATGATCCCTCAGTCACCGCGGGGTTTACTGCGGAGATTATGCGGGAGTTGACAATCGGCGCCGCCGGGGGAACCGAACCGGACCGGTTCGACTTTCTCGGGGCAGTCGATGTCGCCGGGATGCGGTTTTCATACCGCGGCTCACATCACCGCGATCTCGGGATGACCAACAGTTTTTCCATAAGCTGGTTGGGTAAAAGAACTAATGAAGCGCAGGATAGGTTTTAGCTTTTGGCATAGTTTTAATTCGTTTAAAAAAGTCCGTTTCAGTTATTTCTCTAGGCCAAAATAAATTCAATTTAAATTCAATTTTATCTTTATCATTATTTTTCAACTCAACCGCTTTTAATTCCACTAATCTAAAAATATCCCTAATAAATGCTTTTTCTGGTGCTTTTAGTTTATTGTAATGAATTTTTGAAAGTTCATATATTTCTATGAATGACAATTTGTCTTTTTGTAATAGTAACTTAAGGATTTTTATCTGTCGTTCAGCAAGCACTCTCTTACGTGTTGAACGCAATCTATCGAATAAATCATACATAACATTTCGATAAATAGCTTTTTGGATATTTATTTGAATTTCAGTAAGTAAACGATTACTTTGAATTGTTATACCCTTTAAGGCGAACTGTAAAAACGAAGTGATATCGTGATGTTGAAGTTGGCAATCGTTTAATGCGTTTAAATACGATATTTTTTCATCATAATAATAATTTGACATCGCAATGAAACAAATATCGCTTAATCCGGCATTTTGTAACATTAAAGCTTCTAATGCCCGTGCTGTTCTTCCATTTCCGTCGCTAAATGGGTGGATTGCAGCAAAATGGTAGTGAGCGGCTAATGCTTGAATAACCGGATCATGCCCTTTGTAATCTCTATTTATTGATTTTACTAACCCGTTAAGGGCATTGATGCATTCTTTCCCGCCTTCTGCCCCTCTGTGGTGCGGTTGTCCAAACGTAACGTTTTGTTCTCTTTTACGTAACACGCCCGGCTCACAATGATCGTCATCTGCTCCGGTTACTATTCTCCTGTGAATATCTTTTATTAAATCAATAGTAATAGGAATATCTTTAGGAAGTTTTGCAATCCAACGGTATGTTTGGCTTGCAGCATGGGCTTGTTTTTGGGATCGTGTTATGAGTTGTTCGGGTGTCTCTTTTATCGCTTCTTCAAGTTCACGGTCAGTAAAATCAGCGCCTTCAATTTGGGAAGTGCCCGCAACCTCACGTTTAAGCTGATTTTTTTGAAGTTCCTCAACCCATGAGCGTTGATACGGAGTGGTTTTTAACGTCAAAATCGCCGACTTTGCCTCAACAAGATTGTTTGCAATCTTGTTAAAATTATATTTTATCCACTCTTTTGGCGTATAATATTTGTTCATAACAACTAATATATATCCATTTCGTTTCCGAGTCAAGAAAATATTATATTTTTTTAAAATAATAATATATATGATTTTATGTACCAAATAGTTTTTTATAACTCAACTTTAATATCATTTCATTTCCTGAATATTTCCTTGTTATGTAATTCTATTTCCATTTGTTGTTCAACCCCTCGCGGATAATCTCGACCGCTTGTGCTGGATCGGTTGCATAGGCCAGTAAATCGAGATGCTGCGAAAACGAATGCTCGTCCGGAAGCTCCTCTACGAGAAAGTCGACAATCCGCGGCCAGTGCTCGCCGTAGAGCACAATCGGTTTCGGCGGAACGGGAATTCTCTTCTCAAGCTCCCAGGAGAAGAACAACTCAGTGAGTGTGCCGGTACCGCCGCGCATGATGATATAACCGTCCGCAAGCTCGCACAATTTCATGAGGCGGTCGCCATACGCAGGCATCCGGATTTCCATGTCGACATATTCGTTTGCTTTGAGACCCTTTCTCCCGAAAAAGTCGGTGGTTACGCCGATAGTCGATCCGCCGGCCTCCTTTGCACCTTTGGACGATGCCTCCATGATGCCGTAATAACCGCCGTTGAGGACTGCCCATCCTGCCCCGGCGACTGCGCGGCCGATGTGATAGGCCTGCTCATAACGCTTCGTACCGGGTTGCGGCTGCGAGGAACCGAAAACGGCTATATTGAATTCGTTTTTTGCCATGCGTATTGCCTCCCTAACCGGAATAACCGGTTTTTTTTATAGTTCCACCGTTATGAGCGGTAATGTATGCAAAATCGCGTTCCATTTTTTCGAGTTAGACTGGAAAAACCTTGACCTTTATAAAAGATAATTCATAAATTATAAAATTCAATTGCCAATTCACACTTTATCCGATTCAGGATTTTTTTCTGTGACCGATCCGAAGGTGACGCTCATAACATATACACGTGAGGCGGAACAGCTTGTCTGCGCCGCGGCGAAATTATGTTATGCCTCTGATTCGTCGACAATTTTCGACAACACGGCGGATGACCTCGACACCTTTCTCGGCCGTCTCAGAAACATGGGACATCTCAGCCCGTTCGAGCACGCATCGTATACCTTCCTGCTTGAGAGGGTGTCGCGGGCATTGACACATCAGTTAGTCCGTCACCGGGTTGCGTCCTATTCGCAGCGGAGCCAGCGGTATGTATCGCACGATTCATTCGATTATATTGTTCCGCCCTCATTGAAAGGGAAGACTGTTGATACGGATGATGGCAGTGTCGATGCCGAGGAATATTTCCGCGCGTTTATGGATACGGCGTCCGGGACCTACGGTAAATTGCTCGAATCTCTCGGCGGCGACAGCGAGGCGGCAAAACAGGATGCGCGTTATGTGCTCCCGAATGCCGCAGAGACTAAAATTATTGTAACCATGAACGCACGTGAACTGTTCCATTTTTTCAGCGAACGGCTCTGTAACCGTGCACAATGGGAGATACGTCATACCGCCGACGAGATGCTCACGCTTGTTCGCGGGGTTACCCCGGTCATATTCAGAGGAATAGGTCCGAAATGTGTACTGCTCGGACGATGTCCCGAGGGAAAGCTAACCTGCGGAAAATTCAAAGAGATGAAAGAAAAATATCTTGAAAAGAGGCACAATGTCTAATAACTGCCATAAAAGCGAAAAGTGTAAATAATATTTCAACGCAGAGTTCGATGAGGTATAATAAAAGGTTTTCAACGAGGGATTGAGGGGCTTTTTAATGAAATATTGTACTATTCAGATAGTACACTTGTCCGGAGGAATCGATGAAACGAGTATTAATTACATTATATATAATCGCCGCATCAGTATGCATCGCGGATTCGGCTGATGCGGGTCTGCTTGCTACCGGGGAGAATGTTGAAAACGGCAGGAGAAATGCCGATAACCTTCAGATGACACGAGAGGTCGATTTCAATTCCGGAATTGGGTTTGCGGTCAATCTTCTCTTGACCGGCGAGCAGGATATGGGGCAGGCGGTTAAAATTGAGATATTAAGATACGCGCTTGAGGCCTATACAAGTTTGACAGACGCTGAGTTCTCATTTGCGGATGTATCCTCGGAAAAAATGTATGAAGCGTTGGTGATGTACGATCTGGTTTCAACATTAAATCTATTCAATGAAGAGGAAAAAGCAAGCCTGAAAAAATCGCTGAACACAGTGCTTGCCTATTATGTCGATTCGGGAATCTGTGACTGGGAGGACGAATACTGGAGCCTCGGGGTTACACCTATGCGCATTGTGGCATGTGCCGCGCTCTATGCATTGAACTTTCCCGATGACCCGAATTCGGAACGGTATCTGAACCACAGCAGACTATACCTTCAAAAAAATCTCACGAGTTCCATCGATTCGTACGGCGCGTGGGTGAGCGACAGCCCCGGATATGCGGGATATGCCATAGAATATATCATTGTGACAGCTAAAATTCTCAGAAACAACGGATTTCACGATTATTTTCTCAATCCCAGGCTGAAAAACCTGCTTCTCTATGAAATGAAACTGCTGCCGCCGCAACAGTCCCCATTAGTCAGGAATGTGTTTATGATTCATGGTGCGGGACAAACCGATCCCGGCAGAAATTACGGCGTGAAAGCGGCAAGCGCCGCAACAGACATTTATCCCTATTTCCCCGACGAGGCCTCAAACATTATCTGGTATTGGAATCAGTGCGGCAATCCATCGGACGCTCTTGGAGTGTTATTTATCGACACCTCGATACCGTATATGCTGCCGGATAATGGAAGCGGTCCCGCCGGCGGAGGAACAGCCGTTTTGCGCGATAATTTCACACGCCCCGACGAAAGCGTCGTATTTACCGGATTCGGCGATGCGGACGGTGTCCCGGACCGTGAACGTCACGACCACTCCGACCACGGCGATTTCTCGTTTGTTTGGAAAGGGATACCGGTTGTGGTTCATGACGGTTATTCCCCGGTTGGTTGTTCTGAATCGCTTATGAACAGTCACGCATGGCGCCACAGCATTGTCGGGTACGACAGCGCCGGTGATTCTCCGGTCGTGCCTGTCACGACGATTCCTAAGCATTCGGCGGTGGTTGACACGACGGAAACAATAGCTGTTGCCGATATGTATACGGACGGGTTGTCACAGTTTCTCACGACTGAGATGGTGGATTACGCCGCCGGAACTGTTCGGCTGTCGGAAAGCGGCATGCCGATACCGGGGCATCTCAGACATTTTTTGTTCATAAAGCCTGACGCGCTGCTTATCTACGATCAGTTCACTGCGCCGTTCCCTGTTGAATGGAATCTATGGATGCCGGTGGATAATGACCTGGCGGAGGGGAATTTGCTGAAGCTGTTTACCGCAAACGATGTCGAACTTCAGGTGCTGTTTGCCGGAGATTCGTCAGTGGATTATACCGTGGAAAAACCCGCGCCCGAGAAAAAAGCCGATTGGCCGTTGGTCATGCGCACCGAATACGGAAGCGGGCAGGTAACTTATGTGGCGATCGATGTTTTCGCTGAGGGATTTACCGACTCGCCGACAGCAAAATCGTTTCTTGAAAACATGGTTTATCAAAACGGTGAACCTTTAGAAAACGGGATTGTCACCGCGAATCAGACGCTGCACGAGCAGCTCACCGCTCTCGGTCTCCGGTTCGATTATATTATGCCCTCGGAGCTGTCGTATCTCGATCTGGCAAAATACAGCATGCTTTTAATCGATGTACCGGAGAGAGGGGTCGATGAAAGTGAGCTGAATTCCAATATCGGCAAACTTCATGAATACATTGCCAGCGGCGGCCATACTGTCTGGATAAACGGTTCCTCAGGTTCGATGCGGTCTGCCGGGACAGGATTTATTCCGGATATTCTCGAATTGAACGACTGCGATGCCGAACTTTCGAAGATGGAATGGACCGGCGAGAGCCTGAAAGTTAACGAGGATCCCCTTTGGCTTCAGCCGAATATTATCGCCGGGGATTCGTTTTTAAGCTGGATTACCGGATTACCCGAAGATGAGAGCGAGCGCGGTGATATGCTGATATCCTCGAAAACCATGCCCGCGTCCTGGTCGGATTCATGGAAAATACTTGCCTCGGCCGACATTACCTATCCTGCCCGCTCTTTTTCGAACGAGGAACTGGGAGAGCCTTCACGAATTAGTGTCAAACATACCAGCGGCAATGAATTTTTCACACTCCTTCTGCCTCGTAAAACAGGCGAACCCTACCGATTCAATGTCAGGGAAAACGACCGCGGATATGTTTTGTTCGAGGACCCGGTCACAACCTGGGAGGTGAAAGCGGGAGAGACCGACTGGACGGATGCTAATCTTTCGATTAGAATCAGCAGCGAGGGCGGATTCGAGACGTTGTATGCATTCGACGCTACCGTTATGACAACCGAATCGGACGAAATTATCGCCGAGGCCCCGCTGTCGATCTATTATTCCTCGAAAGACGATACCGGCATTATCACAACAAATTCCAACAACGGATTCCGTTACAGCAGGGGCGGGATGAAAATTCATGCCGGCGAGATTCAGTTTTCCGGACTGAAAGACGAGCTGATTGTCGAGCGGGTAGCGTATGTCACAACTCTGAGAGTGTTGAACATCCGCCGCGATCCTGTTCCACGGGCGCGTGTGTCGTTAAACGGCTCGTTTATCGGTGTGACCGGCGAAGATGGCACACTACCTATTCGCTGGAGTGTTACGCAGCCGGAGGTTACAGCCGCTGTTGGGGAATCTCAAGCCTCGGCGCTTCTTATCCCGGGGGAAATGGATATTGTTGTCGGGGGAATACTCGATTAATTTTACCGATACATGAGGAAAGAAATGTACGATGTATAAAACAACAGTTATTGTGATTCTGTGTATTGCCTTCTTTCTCAATGCATCCTCTGTTACTGCCCGGGACCGGGAGCCGTTTGCGATGGAACCGGTCGGTGACGAGGCATTTGGCATAATTCTGCAATCGTATCAATACGATAAGGGCATGCCGTTAGATACGCTGATTATCGAAAAGGTGAATCGCGGCGGGCATACGAGAGAGAAGATTGTATTCAACGGCGTGCGTGACAACCGCGTTCCGGGATATCTTGCCGTTCCCGATACGGGTACGGGGCCATATCCATGTGTCATTCTTCTGCATGGTTTTACCGGAAACAAGGGTGAATGGTGGGAGGACGACAGTTTTTACGCCGGCGGTCTTGTTTCGAAAGCGCTACTCGGCGCCGGATTCGCGGTGCTTGCGCTTGACGCACAATATCATGGCGAACGGGCGTATGTAAACGATTACGAAAGCCCCAACGCTATGCGCGACCGCGGCTGGCTTTCACGAACTGTCGAGATGGTAATCGAGACTGTAATAGAATACCGCCGTGCAATCGACTATCTTGAAACCCGCCCAGATATCGATTCCTCACGGATCGGAGTGCACGGTTACAGTATGGGCGGCATGATGGCGTTCCTTTTGACCGGCACAGAACCCCGTGTAAAAGCGGCTGTCTCCTGTGTGACATGGAACTGGGATACCGGCAATCCAAAATACGAATTGATTGCGCCCTACAATTTCGCCCGCGCAATCGGTGACCGGCCGTTTCTTATGATGATGGGGCGCAAGGACGATCTTTTGCCGCTCAACGCGGCTAAGCGGCTTTATTCACTGGTCGAGAAACCCACGACAAAGCTGATGTTCTATGATACCGGACACCGTCTCGATAACGATTATATTACGCAGTCGAAAATGTGGTTCGAGATGCATCTGAAATAAAGAACGAACTGCGGCAAAGATCGGCCAACATGAAAAAATGTTGCTTTCATTTGCGAGTTCATTATATTCATATAAATTACTAACGATCATTGCACAGAGGAACGGATGAGCGAAGAGCTGATTACGGTCGCCGAAGCGGCGAAAAAACTCAATGTTTCCCCGCGGACAATACAACGGTATTGCAAACAGGGACGTCTCAATCACACATGGGTGGATGGTGCCCGTCACAAGGAACTGCGTATCAAGTCCCCGATCCCGATCTCGCAGCTCCCCGGGGGACGCCGCAAGAACCTTGCCAGTACGTTCGACTATGTGAGCAAACCCGAACTCGAGGAAATCGTGTTTAACCTCAACAACACGATCGAGGAGAAAGAAAAGCGCATCGCGGCGCTTGAGGGCGAGATTGCTGCGCTGAAACAATCCGCCGGTTCCGCCAGTCCCGACGGCGGCGATTTCGAGCACAGACTCACCCGGAGCAAGATCGAATACCTGCTCGCAGAGATAGAAAAGGTCCGACCCATAGAACGAAAACTGGTGCTGAAACTCGCCAAAGCGATACAAACCCACGAACAATTCCTCAAATCGCTCGGCATGGGAGAACAGGAAAGCGAAAGCTCCGAAGAATGACATTCGGAGCTTTTTTGCTTGCGGTGAGATGTTTTCGCCGCTCAATATCTTCCTTTATTTTCACCGCAGAGTGCACAGAGAGCGCAGAGAAAAACAAACAACAGATCGACACGGATAGAACGATTACGCAGAGGATTTGCAGGGTCGAACCTATTTTATATCTGTGCAAATATTCGGTAATGTCCCCATATAGTTGACTTCTGCAAAAAATGTGTTATATTGCTTTCA
>CAZCDQ010000043.1:0-23533 GCA_964497605.1 uncultured bacterium | reverse complement strand
ATGAAACCGTTGTATATATTTTCGATATTTCTACCATACCTAATAAAGTAACGGATGTCCGCGCTGAAATTACCGTTTCCAACGATTATAAAATTCAGACTGCAAAGATATATTCCGAACAACCCGACGGGCGCCAGGATACGGATGGCGGCGCTTATCAGAATTATTATACCTCAACATATTGGGACACACAGGCCCAGGCTGACGGCAATGTGAAAGACAGCTCGAATCTTACAACAGTTCAGGTGAATTTCGGATATGAGGTCGCAAACATGATTTACGGTATGGACGCGCACTTCAATTATCTCGGATTCAATGTGGACGCCGAATATGTGATTAACCGTCATAACTATATGTACTCGGACGGAAGGCCGGGAACCGGGATTTCCGTTTTGGAGAACACAGACCTTACTCCCCGGGCAGGGAAACGCTATTCGATATCAGACGATGCCTATTATATGGTTGTACAGAAACAATGGGACAAAATCGGGTTTGTCGGCGAGTTATTTAAAATGGGCAAATTCTATCGCCCCCGTATGATGTATACGGATCCTCGGCTTGTCTCGGGTAACAGAGTGCTCAATCGTAACGGCACAGCAACGTTGTCGTTACTGCCAGATAACGATGACAACGATCAGTATGCCGACTATATGTATTATAAATCCGGTATGGGCGTCTATATGTTCACATTTGAAGATCCCGATGGTGTTCACCCCGGCAACGACCTCGACGGCGACAGTATCCCCGATACCGACAGAAACATGAACGGTATCGGCGATTATAACGAGCCGTTCATGATGATCGATGTGGACCCGAAAGAATTTGTTTTCGGCGACGACATGAACCACAACACCATTCCAGACTTTCGTGAGAATGACTTGAAAGACGAAACCCCGTATGATCTCGACCGGAGAGGGCATCATCTCAATTTAAGATATACCCCGATGCAGAATCTTGATATTATTGCGGGTACGATGAAGCAGCGCGGTATCGGTCTTGATAACAGAACGGATGATAATTATTTAAAGGCGAAGTATAATTACAACGTCACGTCTGTCGGCCGCCTGTATGCCGAATATCAGTACCATAGAGTAAAAGACAATATTCAGGATGCCTATATTGTCCATCCTGACAGAGAGAAAAAGATTACCGACATATATGGCCAGTCGTCGCGTTATTATAATGAAATATATTTTGATGAGGTTGAATACAGAAATTCAAGCGTAAATAAATTCTTCTTTGAATCAAGAGTTCGGCCGCTTGACGCCGTTACGGCTGATACACATGTTCGTTTTGAGCGTAATTTCCGCATCGAGGGGACAGCATATGACGGCATTTATCAGCCTGAAGATATTATAAATATCCTTGCGCTTTCGAGCAAAGTTGTCTACACCAAGCAGCTCGGTAGTTTCAGTATTTCTCCGGGCCTGAAATACCGCCTCTATAAGAAAGGCTACCGTGAATCGCTCAACCCGAGAACTCATTACATCGAGCAGATTCCGGTGTTATTCCTGAGATACAGAGTCTCTGCGCAAACGAATGTCACGCTCGGTTTTCAGGGATTCTCCGGCCTTGAATACAAATATACCGATGTTGTTCAAAGCCAAAACGATCTTCTTCAAAAAAATATAACGTTGCAGATAGAAAACAGAACCGATTATTTCGGATTCCAGATTTGGGGCGCATTTGGATTCCAGATCGAGGATTTCAAATTTGTTGAGGAATACCGTTCATTTGAAAACTATAAAACTTCTTCATTGTTTACCAGATTATGGGTCGCATTTGAATAATTATTTTCGGATATCCAGTTAAGTAAGCAACTGCTATTGTTCCACCCTCACCTCCCTAACCCCCTCTCCCGCCAGCGGACGAAGGGTAGCTGCAATACTATCAATCAGCCCTCTCCTTTCAAGCAGAGGGAATCAAAGGGTGAGGTCGTGACGAAAACTGCAATACATAACTTCATAATTACCTTTAACTTATAAATTTCCTATTTACTCTTTCCCATCAAGAAATATATTATATTTGATGAATCCGATTTCAAATCGAAAAAACAATAATATTATCTTTATTTGTTATCTGTCAATAAGTTACACTATTCTACTTGTTTAACACTGAAACACTATTGATCTATTATGTTAAGGAACGGCTACACAGAACAAAAAAACATATGAGGTTTCTCCGATGAAAACATGTATTTTGTCAATAATTACGGTAATGGTGTTTGCCGGTAACGCCTCGAACGTTTCATCACAGGAAGCTTACGGCAGAGAGACGCCGTATCCCGATCCAACCCGCTATGAGAATGATATCAGAGCTTTCGAGGCGGCAGATGAAAAACATATGCCTCCCGAGGGAGCGATCGTCTGCACCGGAAGCACAAGCATGCGCCTCTGGCATGAAACACTCGCAAAAGATTTTGCGCCGCTCACACTCATCCCGCGTGGATTCGGTGGCAGCAACATGAACGACCTTTTATATTACACAGACCGTGTCGTAATAAAATACAAGCCACGCGCGGTGGTCGTCTATCAGGGTGACAGCGACATCGATTCGGGAACGCCGCCTGAGGGTGTCCTCGATATGTTCATACAGTTCGCCGCCCGTATCCATGCAACGTTGCCGCAGACACGGATATATTTTCTTTCCCTTAAGCCGAGCATTGTACGGTGGACGATGTGGCCGACGAAAATTAAGACGAATGCAATGATTGCCGAATGGTGCGCGAGCGACAGCCGCATGACATTTCTCGATATTTCAACCCCCATGCTCGACAATTCGGGAAATCTCAGGAAAGACATATTCCTCGAGGACAACAATCACATGAACTCAACCGGTTATGCACTTTGGACCGCCGTTGTTCGTCCGGTTCTGCTCGGAAAAGAGCTGAAATACGAGCGGTCGCGGGAATAAATTCAATCCCGTTGCGCTTGTGTATCATTCGAAGAACGGATATCCCTCGACCGCATATTTTTTGACAGCGTCGTCGTTCAGTTCAACCCCGATGCCGAATTTCTCGGACAGAACCAGAAAACCGTTTTCAACAACCGGATATTCCACAACAACCTCGCGCCATAGTTTATCATGCGTTATCAGATACGATTCCATCGAAAGAAAATTGGGAACAGAGGCGCATATATGCGCAGTCGTCATCATCCCCAGCGGGGTTGCCACCATGTGCGGCGCAAACGGTACATAATAGAGATGGGCAAGATGTGCGATTCGCTGTGCCTCGCCGATACCGCCGCATTTTTCCACATCCGGCATCACAATATCAGCGGCCTGTTTATCGAGCAACCTGCGGAAGTCATAGGCGAGAAAGAGATTTTCACCGACACAGACTGGGATACTTGTTGACTGATTTATCTGGCTGAGCGTGTCCATGTTCTCTGGGGGCACCGGCTCCTCCAACCACATGATATTGTAGGGTTCGAGTTCTTTCGCGATTTTAATTGAGCTCGGAAGATCGTACCGCGTATGCAGTTCCACCCCGATCCCCATATCTTGGCCGACCGCATCGCGCACTGCGCCGACCTGTCGTATTATTCGCTCAATTTCTTTGTTGTTAGCGGTATTGTTATATGCGTCGGTTTTATTCGGGTCGCCGTTCCAGTCTACCCAGATTTTGACAGCATCATAGCCGGCGTTTTGAACCTCGCGGCATTCAGCTGCAAGTTCCTGTGGATCCATTGGATTTGTCCGCGGATGACCATAGAGATGAAGTCTATCCCTGAATTTCCCGTTCAGTAGCCGGTAGACCGGCAGCCCAACCGCTTTCCCGGCGACATCCCACAACGCGATTTCGATTGCGGACAGCACCGCCAAATATACCCCCGATTGCGCGCCGCGAAAAATACCCGCTTTACGCACATCCTCGAACAGACGGTAAACATCGAGCGGATTTTTCCCGATGAGAAGTTCTCCCATGATGCCGACAAGGCCATAGGTTCCCCTGACAGCGTCAACACCCTCGCCGGTGCCGATTATCCCCTGATTTGTATAGATTCTCACGAAAAGATGTACATTGTGACCGTTCATATACGCGCATTTTACACCGGTGATTTTTAACTCGGATGGATTAGAGGACATGGGTGTGTTTTCGACCGCCGCCTGAAGACCGCTACCGAAACTGCCTAGCGTCGCAGCGCCTGCTGTGCCGGTCATAGAGCTTTTCACTAAAAATGACCGTCTTGATACATGGGAATTCATTGATTGTCTCCTCCAAAATGAAATATTATTTGTTTTAAATCAATATGTTACTGAGTATTTATGATTCAACGCTGGGACACTGCCGATATTTAATATATCAAATTAGCGAACGCGGTACAGAAATTTTATAAAAAAAAAGCGGGTAGAATTAACCGCACCGTACAATCGATGCCGTGAACTCAACCCGCTTTATTTTGAGCGTTGAATGTGCTATGAAATCCGTTCTATACCATTTGGATCGAATAATCACATGACTGTTTTTTCGCCCAGTTGTCGAGCCATTTGTAATGGTTGGGAAGCATTGCCTGGGTTTCCTGATATGCGGCATTTCTGATGCCGTCGAGCATGTTTTTTTCGTCGACAGATATTTCTGGATTGAGATATGCGTTGACATTTTCGTACAGTTCATTCAGGTTGTACATTCCGGCGAACGTGGTATCGGCATTGATTCCCGAGTTGATAATGTATTTGAGCGCCGCTGTGGGAAGTCTCATTTCCGGATCTGCCGCATATTCGCGGGAGATGTCGATAAACGGTTTCGCAAGATAATCTCCGCCGAATGGTTTCATCGTCAGAACGCCGATACCGTTATCGCGCAGCCGCTTGGGAAGTGTCTCAAACGACTCACCCATATCGCCGAGCCAGGTGATGTTGTGGTAGAAATTGTACGGAAACAGGATGTAATCGATGGGAACTTTGCCGACAAGCATATCAACATCTTCGATATTGTGGATCGGTGAACCGATTGCACGAATTTTCCCTTTTTCTTTCTCTTTGAACAGGAAATCCCAGATGTCGTTCTCCGGGGCTCTGAGAATCCGGCACAAATCTATCTCGTTTTTGCCGAACAGCCGGATATCGCGGTCGAGCTCCTGCTGAGGCGTACGGCCGTCATAGGGCCGAAACGAGATAGAAACAAGCGCGTCGTTTTTAAACGGTCTGATCTGACGGCCGAGGGGTTCGTACTGCATGCTCGGTTTGAGCGAGGAGCCTTTTTCGTCATCGTACACGTCGAATACGTTTACACCCAGATCGAACGCCTCGTGGATCATGTATTCGCGCTGCTTGTAATAAGTGGTCATCTCGGCTCTGATATGCGAGCCGAATGTCAGCCGCGAGACTTTGATGCCGGTTTTGCCGATCTCGGTCATCGGCATGTTGCCGCCGCGGGGACGCGGGGTGAACGGTGCGAGTTCCTTATAGAGTTTGATTTTATTTGTTGGTTTTGTCGATGCGCATCCGGCAAGCCCCATGCCCACCATACCGGCGGAACATTTCGAAATGAAGTTACGTCGTTTCATGTATATTCTCCTGAAAGTGTTTTCGTATAATGGCAATATTTTTATTATACGTATAAAAATTGAAAAAGATGACATTATTTACTGATTATTAACTTAAGCAATAATGAACAATCTAGTATGAAGTATCAAAATTAAAATTTGAACTTCTCATTTCGGAAAGTAATTCACTGGTAAGTTTTGCTTGAGCAAGTAAGAACTTGGATTGAGGATGTGTAAAATTTATTCTTTTATCATAATCAGCTTTTTTTCTCCAAAAGAATAAATTTCCTAATCCTTGTCCGATTTTTTTTAAGTTTATATCGTTATCGTTTAAATACTTTTCTCGAACAAATTTGTGAGTATCTTTACCTGGTAAATTTATTCCTTTACTAATGATCAAATCACTTGCCAATCCATATGTTCCATAATAACATCTGCTTACTGATGTACGTATCCAAGCATCATCCATTTTGGGATTATGGTCTTCAACAAGGTGTTCTGCTAATTTTATAAATAATGTCCAGTTAAAACTCATAATGGCATAACATTAATAAAAAGGTTTTTTGTTATTTCGCTGTTATAGTTAAATAACCACTCTTCTTCTAATTTATTTAAATACTCTAAAAGTTTTTCAAAAGAAGAATTTGCATAAACTGTAATAAAAATTCCTTCGAAATCTTCTTCAATATCTCGATCATGTTCTATCGTAGCTTTTATCAAATCATCATTGATAATATTTCTGATTTTGTCGAACCCTGATATCAATATTTCAACTATTGAAAAATTGCGCATTAAATAATTTTCAATTTCTTGTTTGTTTGTAAAATCATACAATTTCATGCATCTTTTTAATAACGAATCAACTTCGTTTTCAAAAGTATTTTTTGCTATATGTGTACTTGTTCCACCAATCAATTCAAAATGATTCATATAGAAATTTTCATTTTGAGAAGTAGTACTTCTTTCGGGTATTGATATAACTGACGCGGTACATAATGATGCTGCAGAATATTGATATTGCCCAATATTTAAAACACTATTTGAAACAAAATATTCAATGGGAGATAATGTTTCAATGTCGGGCAAAACAAATATTGAATGCTCAGTTTCATCTAAAGTTGGGAAACCATAATATGCAGGAACATAATTGCTAATACGTGTTTCTGATTTTTCTTGAAACCATTCTTCTGAAAATCGAGGATTTGCATTAGGGCTAATTGCACTATAAAGACAAAGGGCTTTATCTTTTTCTTCATAGCTTTTTGTCGATGAGTCAATTTCAGTAATCATTTAATATCACCTTTTTCAGAAATCTCTTTACCTAAATCAATAAATTCCTTGAGAATTGTAGGTGTTTTATCAATTGAGATTTCGTTTTTATAATCTGCTACTGTATTAATATCTAACTCTAAATTACAATAAAATGATTCATCACGTGTAATTATTTTTTCAGGAGCAGGCCTTTTAACAAGAACTCTTTTTTCAACTTTCCACTTTGAAAGTCGGTTTATAAATAAGTTTGATATGCCAGAATTTGATTGTCTTGGCCGATTAATTTGATAAAAGAAATCGGAAGAATTTTTACTATCAATATTAATGTCAGGTAAAAGATTATTTAATATATTATAACCTTCTTCACGGTTTGTGACTTGACTAAGTAATATTATTCCTAAAGCTATACGATTAATAGGAAATAATTTTAATAAATTTAGCCATTTTTCTATTAAAGGATAAAAAGTATCAAAGGTTTCAGGAAATTTGCCTATTGTGGGAAAACTATCACTTACGAATTGCATCTCTGGAGTAATACTTTGAATTAAATCAATTTTATTTGACATTATGGAAGAAATAAGAGATTTGTCATTATAAATCCCCAATTCATTTGTCATTCCTTGCGCTGGGCGAGAATTCCTTTCCTCTGGTTCATTGCCCGTAATTTCTTTCCACCATTTCAAATCCAGTTCATTTATTAGTTCAATAGGGAAAGCAGAAACTCTTAATTGAAAAGTATCCCATTTTATTTGTTCATTCTTAACCATAATTACCCCGCTCATTCTTAAAAATTACAAATATCTAAATTGAGCGATATGTTATAATTAAAACATATATAATATTGTTATTATTGATATTATCCGAATAAGAATATGAACCAAATGGTTTATGCCTTTTCCGTAGTGGCATGGCTTGCCTCTGCCTGTTTCTTATACGTTCTTGGGCAACCGCAAGGGTTGCCCCTACACAAGAATCGCTCAATTTAGGAAATAAATATATTGGGCTATCCGCTTGACTCCTGTACCCACAATATGTGGTATATGAAATCCTGAACTTTTACTTATAGAACACATTATATGGAATGAACAGGAGTAAACCGGATAGCCCAATAAATATATATCTAATGGTGGTTATCCCCTTTAATAAGCAATACACAAGAATGAGTATACTTTTTCAAGAAATTCACACATCATATTGTAATATGCTTAGCTAACGGGATATCCGAATATCTAATTATTAATTAATGTAAAGAGTCTACTCATTCCATCAATAGATAATATATGAAACATATTGACAAAAACAAAGCGCGTACATATTATTCATAAAACTTTTTTATACGGGGGTGCAGCGGATGGATTGGATAGGTTTTGCAGCGGGCATGGTTATCGGCGCCATACTCGGATTCGCCTCGGCGTTTCTATTCAAGGCCGTATATTTGAAAAGCGTGAAAGAGCTTGTTGAGGAGAACAAATCCCGTCAGAACGATCTTGTCAGCACGTTTCTCAATGTGGGGAAAGAAAAGCTGGAATCGGAACGGGAAATTAACAAACAGGAGCTTGATTCCAAAAAGGAGCTTATCGACCAGCAGCTTGTTTCCATGAAAGAGGAACTTGAAAAAGTATCGAAACTGGTCAAGGAATTTGAGAAAGACCGCGAGCATAAATTCGGCCAGATCGCCGAACAGCTTAAGCAGGCCGGTAGTCAGACACAGGAGCTGATAAGGACAACCGGCACGCTGCGTGAGGCTCTCGCAAGCTCGAAAGTCAGAGGCCAGTGGGGCGAGCGCATGGCCGAGGACGTGCTGAAAATCGCGGGTTTTCAGGAACATATCAACTATGAAAAACAGCTGACTATCGACGGGATCGGGAGCCGCCCGGACTATACGTTTTTACTCCCCAACAACCGTAAACTGAACATGGATGTCAAATTTCCCTATGACAACTATATCAAATATATCGAGACCGATTCGGACTCAGAAAAGAGCGTATACTTAAGCAGCTTCCTTAAGGACGTAAAAAGCAGAATCAAAGAGATCACCGGCCGCGACTATATCAATCCCGAACAAAATACGGTCGATTACGTGCTTCTGTTCATTCCCAACGAACAGGTATTCGCGTTCATTAACGAACACGACAACGCCATCCTCGACGAGAGCATTTCAAACCGTGTCATCATGTGCTCGCCCATCACACTGTTCGCCGTGCTGGCAGTCATCCGTCAATCGGTCGAAAATTTCGCGCTCGAGCAGACCTCCAACGAGATTTTATCGCTTCTTGGACGAATACGAAAACAATGGGATATGTTCATAAAGAGCCACGATATATTGGGGAAACGGATTCAGTCCGTGCAGGAAGCGTTCGATAAAGTTCTCGGAACGCGCCGAAAAGCGCTCGAACGTCCCATGAACCAGATCGAGGATATTCGCAAACAGCGGAACATCGGAATCGATACCTCCGAACTTCCCGAAATCACAAGCGGGGACGATTACGAGGAAATAGAGGACGATGAATAAAAAAAGGGCTGATAAACAATCAGCCCTTTTTTATCATACTATTTCAATCTTCGTCAAAATCCCACACGTGCGACCGCCTGCGGTATGTTATAGGACGTCAGTTCCATTTGGGAGCTTTCAGAATCTGTTTCTTCGCCATGCTGGAAAGAATCGGTCTCTTTGACTACGCCCACATTCGGTGCAAGCCATATTGAGGTTTGTGAGGTGTAGGTATATGACTCGCCGCTATAGGTGCTGGTGCTGGTGCTGGTCAGGTTGAACCGCGCGCAGTCGGCGAACGTTCCTGCCGCGACAGTTACATTTTCGGTTCCGTAATACGTTGCGTTCATTGTTTCCGAGTAAGAATATCCTTCACCGCTTTCAGAATCGGTGCTGACAGTCCATGTATGGCCGGGGGACTGTTTGAATTTGAACATCAGTTGTTCCTCGGCCTCCGAAGTGGTTTTCCGTACAGGCATTGCTTTTTTCGCAGCCGCCGGTTTCAGCGCCCATTCCGGATCATATATATAAATGTTATCGCCCTCGATTCGCATATATGTTTCGCTTGTATATGGGTCGCCATCTCCCCAATCGGACACGACGCTGAGAGTCTTGTACGTCTTTCCGTTCTTTTCGGACGTTCCGGTGACAGTCATGGTTAAAGTAGAGGTGTCGGCTTCCGACTCCTCCATATGAGACCATGCGATGATTTCGGTATATGACCAGGTCGCGCCGATATTCAACGGAAGATAGGTCGTTGCGGACTGGGTACCCCCGCTGCCGGCTTTGTCGTTGTCGTTATCGTCCTCATTACTGTCGGTGATGCAACCGGCTGCAAACGCCATCAGGACAAAGAGCAGGAATGCAAAATACTTTTTCATAAATCGTTCTCCTTATTGAGGATATGTAATATAAAGGGTGAATACATTTGGCACAAATATCGGTGGCATTAAATATAAGAAATACACTATACGGAACGCAATGCAAAATATGCGGATTTGTAAAAATAAATTTGTGTAAATATAACCACTTATTCGATGTATGAGAGGTATGAGAGGTATGATTATGGTTGCCCAGCAAAATTCTGTATTGTTGCTCAGCCGATCCTGACCGCATTCTCGCCGAGTATGCCGCGGAGTTCGTCAAGGAAGGACGGTTCGGCCGAGACAGTGAACTGATCGGATTTGATACGGTAATTCCCCGAGGTTGAGGTTTTCAGTTTTATCCAGAGGGTGAGATCACCCGGGTATTTTTTACAGACATTCGTGATAGGTTCGAGGTCGGATTCCTCCAGCCCCTGTGTCGACAGCTCGATAATCACCGCCTTGGTCATACGTTCGCGGGCATGTTCGAGCGGGATGAGAGTATTGGCGAATACGCTGGCATCGTCCGAGCCGTTCGAGTTGCGTGTCGTCCCCTGGAAAATGAACATGGAATCCTCAGTGACTGTATCCTTGTATTCCTCATAGGCGCCGTTGATCAGGAGAACCTCGCCGGAGCTTTCTAAGTCCTCGACAGCCAGGTTCATGTAGGGCTTGTTGCCGTTTTTTGTCATCTTGCGTGTAACCGCGGTGACAACGCCGCCGACAGTTACCGGTGAATTGTTCGGTTTTGCGGAAATCTCAGAGAACGGCGTTGCGAATGTTGAGATTTCATCGGTATAATCCTCGAGAGGATGTCCCGACAGCCAGAATCCGAGGACATTTTTTTCATTCGCGAGCGTGACGACGTCCGTCCAGGGCGGAACGTCCGGCAGCGGCTGAAGATTGCCGGCCGAACTGCTGATATCGTCGGCGTCTCCAAAAAGGTTGGTCTGGCCCATTTCGATCTCACGCTGCTTGTTCTGGGCGTATTCCACCGCAAGATCGATGCCTGCGAAAAGGCGTGCCCGGGACTCGCCGGTGAAATCCATTGCGCCAGCCATGATCAGCGACTCGATCATGCGTTTATTCAACGATTTCAGCTCGACACGCAGACAGAAATCGTAGAGATCAATGAATTTTCCGCCCTCCTCGCGTGCGTTGACAATGGACTCGATGGCGTTGCGACCAACATTCTTTATGCCGCCGAGACCGAACAGAACGTTGCCATCTACGACGGTGAATTCGTAAAATGAGCTGTTGACATCGGGCGGGAGCACATTGATACCCATACTGCGGCATTCATTAATAAGAATAACGACTCGGGTCGTATTGTCCATCTCCGAGGTCAGCGAGGCAGCCATGAATTCCGCCGGATAATGCGTTTTGAGCCACGCGGTCTGATATGCCAGAATTGCGTACCCCGCGGAATGGGATTTGTTGAATCCGTATCCGGCGAAGTGGGCCATGAGATCGAAAACCTCCCCGGCAGTTCGCTCGTCGATGTTATTCGCTTTGGCGCCCTCGATGAATTTGTGTCGCATGGTGGTCATCACCTCGACCTTTTTCTTGCCCATCGCCCGCCGGAGCTGGTCCGCAGCGCCGAGCGAGAAACCGGACATGACATGCGCGATCTTCATCACCTGTTCCTGATACACGATAACACCGTACGTTTCCTTGAGAATGTCCTCGAGCAGCGGATGGGGATAGGCGATCTTTTTGGTGCCCTGTTTCCGTTCGATAAAATCGTCCACCATGTTCGAGCCGAGCGGCCCGGGACGGTAGAGCGCATTCATCGCGATGAGGTCCTCGATGCAGGAGGGTTTCAGCTTTTTCAGGTAGTCGCGCATCCCCGGGCTTTCAAACTGGAATATACCGATGGTGTCGCCTTTGCTCATCAGGTCGTATACCGCCGGATCATCGATAGGGATTTTCTCGATGTCAAGTTTTGTTCCGGAGCGTTCGACAATGTTCACCGCATCGTTGATAACTGTCAGCGTGCGGAGTCCGAGAAAATCGACTTTCAGACAGCCAATTTTTTCAACGTATTCCATCGTATACTGGCTGGTGATGTCCTCGCCCTGACGGTACAGCGGGAAAAACTCGGTCGAGGGCTGGGGGGTGATAATGACACCTGCCGCGTGGGTCCCGGCGTGACGGTTCAATCCCTCGAGGGTGAGCGCGTGACGGAATAGCTCAACGCAGCGTTCGTCCTTATTCCGGAGGTCGCGAAGTTCCGGCACCATATCGAGCGCATCTTCAAGTTTCGGGCCTAAGTCCGAGGGAATTAATTTCGCGATGGCGTCGACCTCGCCATAGGACATGCCGAGCACACGGCCGACATCCCGCACGACCATTTTCGCTTTCATGGTGCCGAATGTGATGATTTGGCACACATGATCGTCGCCGTATTTCCGTTTCACATATTCGATCATTTTCCCGCGGTCACGGTCGGCGTAATCAACATCGAAATCGGGCATGCTGACACGTTCGGGATTAAGGAACCGCTCGAATATGAGGCCGAATTGCATGGGCTCGAGATTGGTGATGCCGATTGCGTATGCCACAATCGATCCGCCCGCAGATCCCCGCGCCGTGCCAACAGGGATGCCTAATTCACGCGCCTCACGTGTACAGTCGTATATAGCGAGAAAATAGTCGGAGAACTGCATCTTTTTAATAATGCCGAGTTCGTATTCCATGCGTTCGCGGTATGTTTCAGCGTCGTCGCCATACCGCTGTTTCATGCCGAGTTCGGTGATATGGGTCAGGTAATCGTCCGAATTACCCTCGAAATCGGTAGGCACGTCGAATTTCACCGTATGGAACTCTGACGTCTCAATTTCTACATTACAGCGCTCCGCGATCCGCACCGTGTTTTCGAGTGCGTCGGGAACGTCCGAAAAAAGCTCTTTCATTTCGTCGGGCGATTTCAGATAAAGCTGGTCGGTTTCCATTTTCATTCGGTTCGGATCGTCCAGCGTTTTCCCGGTGGAGATGCAGAGCAGAACCTCGTGCGAGGAGGCATGTTCGGCTTTCAAATAGTGCGCGTCGTTTGTGGCGACAAGCGGTATTCCCGTGTTTCGGGAGATATTGATAATGCCCTCGTTGACCATCTCGTCCGGCTCGAGACCGTGCCGCTGAAGCTCCAGAAAGTAGTTCTCTTTCCCGAAAATATCCTCATATTCGAGCGCAGCCTCCTCGGCCATCTCGGTATGACCCTGATGAATGAGCTGTGCGACCTCACCCTTAAGACATGCCGAAAGGGCAATAATACCCTCGGAATACTCTTTGAGGTATTCCTTGTCGACCCGCGGCTTGTAATAGAAACCGTCGAGATACCCGGTCGACACGATTTTCATCAGATTCCGGTATCCCTGGTTCGTTTCGGCCAGAAGTACGAGATGATTTGAACCGTCCACGTTACCCCGTACCGCTTTCTTCTCGTGCATGCTGCCGATTGCGACATAGATTTCCGATCCGATTATCGGCTTTATATCATCTTTCAGCGCATTCAGATAAAATTCGACCGCGCCGAACATGTTGCCGTGATCGGTCATTGCGATCGCGCCCATACCCCAATCTTTTGCGGCGGCGATGATTTCTTTCAGCCTGATTGCGCCGTCCAGCAGCGAATACATTGTGTGATTGTGAAGATGCACGAAGCCGCACGTGTTTTTCATTTCCATGAGCCGTAGTCTACTGTTTTTATAGATATTTGCGTATGATGAAGCGGATTATGACGTGGTCAGTTCAACCATAAGCACAATATATTGTATAACCAGAAAAATGCAAAGGGAAGATTAATTTTTTTTACCGCAGAGTTCGTAGAGAGTGAGATAGAATGTTTGCATAGGGTAAATAAATCTCAGCGCACTCAGCGTTCTTTGCGGTGAATATTCTTTTCTTGACATAAGCCACCCAAGGATATACTATTAAATGAAACGAAATCAAACAATCTGATACTTCAGAAGAAGGAGAAACCATGCAGACATTCAAAGAACTGCTCAAAGAAAAAGACACTGTGTACGGTATTTTCGCGAAAACCAACGATCCATTCTATATTAAAGTGCTCGGTAAATCCGGATTCGATTTTGCCATCCTCGATAACGAGCACGGACCCAACTCGGAACGTGAAACCTACCCGCTCATCACGGCGGCGCAGCTTGCCGGTATGCATCCGATTGTCCGGGTCGGGAAAATTTCCGACATCATCATCCAGCGGACGCTCGATCTCGGCGTCTCGGGCATTCAGATACCGCAGATTCAATCACGGGAGGATGCCGAGAATGTCCGCAAATTCACCAAATTTCATCCCAAGGGGAAACGCGGTGTGTGCCGGTTTGTGCCTGCCGCGGACGGCGGCCTTATGGATGGCGACGAATACGCCCAAACGCAGAACGAGGTGGCGGTGGTCATTCACATTGAGGGAGTCGAGGGTATCCGCGAGTTCGACGCTATCTCCGAGGTAGAGGATATAGACGTGATTTTCATCGGTCCATACGACATGTCGCAGTCGCTCGGTATCCCCGGGCAGGTGAATAATCCTATTCTTACCGTTGAGATCGAGAAGTTAGTGAAAAAATGCCGCGAGAAAAACAAGCATGTGGGTATCTACGCCGACAATGTGGAAACCGCAAAACGCTACAAGGATCTCGGTGTCAAATATATCGCGGTCTCGGTCGATCTGAATATTTTCGGACGGGCATGCAAGACGCTGGCGGAGGAATTGAACGCGCTGTGAAATCTTTCGATGCAGAGGAAAGACTGAACCACAGATTTGCGCTGATTAAATGATTGCGCTGATGATGGGGGGCAACGCGATCCCTCGGGGCCGCTCTTTTGGTCATTCACGAGAGTGAAACGAGCCGGGAATCCATAAATGAAGAAAATGTGAATCCCGATTTCACTGGAATGAAAAGATATTTGCAGGGACGAACCATGTGTTCGTGCTTATCCACTGTACGGCTTTGTTCCGGTTCACATAAATCCCACAATCACCGCCGCAATCCCCACCGGCATATCGAGTTTCAGAATGGTCGAAATCCGCCGCAGATTCGTTTCCGAGGGATTCCTTACCGCGGAGATCGAGGCATACAGCAATACCGGCCAGACGCCGACCGCGATAATCAGAAAATAACCGAAATCGAAATCGTACGGTGCAGCGGTCAGGATGGCAAGCATAAGCAGCACAAATGCGGCGAGCCTGCATGCCGTTTGTTCACCCCAGACTGTCGAGGCGGTTCGGAGTCCGGCGGCACGGTCGCCTGCGGAGTCGGCAGCGTCTTTGATAAGTTCGCGGCCGAGATGGAACAAAAATGCGAAGATTGCCGGAATCGCCGACCGTTCCATCGCATCGCCTGCAATGCCTCCATAAATGAACGCAAGCCCCGCGAGCATTGACACCGCGATATTCCCCGCAAGCGGCACACTCTTTAAACGGATATCATACGCCGCAAGCACCACCACCGCAAAGACCGCCACTGCTATTCCGCTAGTGCCAAGCGGTATCGACAACATCAGTCCCGCAATCGCGAGAATTGCGGCGAATACCGATGCTGCCGTTGCAGAAACCATGCCGGATGGAATGGGGCGGTGCGGCATATTAATGCGGTCGGTCGCGACATCGCGGACATCGTTGAACACGTTTCCCGCGGCAAGGATGAGCGACGCTGAGAGTACCGCTGAGATAATTTGGATCCGCGTAAATTGCATATCAGCTGGGCATCCGGATTGTGAGACTGCGAAAAAGCCTTCGATGCGCGAAATCGGATCCCCGATAATTGCGCCGCAGAATACGGACAGACCGCAAATAACCGCGTTCACCGGCCTGGTAAGCAGAATCAGCCCTTTCAGTGTTTTCATGGGGCGCTTTCGTCCTCCTCCGGATTTGGCTCGGGGAAAATGAATTCGGTATGAATGCCGGGGATTTTGTATTTTTCCCGCAGTGACTGAATTGTTTTGGGAGAATACGGTCTCGCAGACCGGTCCGGCGGTTGATTCGAAATACCATATTGCTCCGGCTGATATCCGGACTTTTTCAGTTCGGCGGTTACTTTCGTAATATTGTCGGAGGATATGACCAGTACACGCTCGGACAACCGTTCGATAATATAGGGTGCCAGCTCCGGTATATGAACGATGCTATTGCAGGTGGCTTCGTCGCGGCATCTCATCAACGTCGTTTTTTCGAAATAAATACTTCCGTATTCGCCCGCCCAGGTTTCTATGGAGAACTGGACATTTTGCGGAATGGGGTTACGAGAATGTTTGATGAAAAATGAAACAATTTCATCGCTGGACATTCCCCGTTCACGGGCCCGGACGATACCTTCGCGGTTAATTATGTAGGTCAGTACCATGTCGCGGTTTTTGCGGGTAGTGAGAAGCTCGAGCTGAAACCTGATGCGCGGATCAATCTCGTGTCCCACAATGATCTCGAAATTCGGCTGTGTAGTGAAATGCTCGGAAACGGCGCTGTCCATCAGGACCGGTTCGCCGCGAAAAAACTGTTCGCCGGTTACGGTCAGCACAAACTGCGTATTGTAAAAGGAAAAGAGTCCGAGCTGACAGAAAACATTCAGCATCGTGCGCACTTTTGTCTCGATATTGGAAAATCCACCGCCTGACATAGTGCCGACGTGAAGAAAATATACGATCTTGCCGATATCGAAAAGCGATCCCGCCGGAGACTCTGCGATAATTCCCGGCAGCGCATATGCCGCATAGTCATCCTTCAGTACCGACAAGAGCGCAAACGACACAATATCCTGAAACCGCGCTGACATGGACAGATCAAGCCATCCATGGAGATGTACGGATGCAACCGCTTTTTGGCGGTCGTATGTTAACAGTTCGCGGTCTTTCAGATAATCGACAATGAACGTATTTCGTATATTTTCGGAGAACGGCTCCTTGCCGTTGAGACAGGTCTGGGAATCGGCGAATGCCTTGTCGAACACGTTTTTTTTTATTTTCCCCATGAGGGTGAGCGGGACACCCTCTTTATAAGCAACCGCGAGAAATGCATACATATCCTCGAGAAGGTTCGGAGGCGATGCCGACGGCACCGGTATCGACTCCGATGCCGGTTCGATGATATCCTTGATGTAGTTCTTACGTATTTGTTCCGCGATTCCTGACGGGCAGAAATAGATGTTTTGTTGCTCATGAGTGATGCCGCCCACAAGGCTTAGCATGATAAGATCGTCCACCTGTTCGGAGAACGTTTTTTTATTGATGCCGATCACCCGTTCGGCTTTTCTCAGGAGTATTTTTTCAGGAACGCCCACATCGTATGAAAACGCTATCATCGAGAGCAGGCGGCGGCGGTCTTCCGAAAGATTTTCGAAAAGCTTTTCGATCAATGTGCCGTCCCAGAATGCGCGGTCGATGGCATTTATCAACTTGATGCGCGCCTGATATTCCACAGTCACATTGAGCGTCGCGGCAATGCTTTTAAGCGCTTTCAGCGGAATGTCGTGCAGATAGTCGCGTACATGCATACCGGCCTAATTGTCCTGAAAATAAGTGTTGTCGTTTACAATCTTGTATGAATATCCCTGCTCGGTCAAAAAAAGCTGACGTTTTGCAGAGAAAATCTGATCTTGCGTATCGCGTGTTACAATCGAATAGAAATGAGCTTTCGAGTTATTTATTTTCGGGCGGAGAATCCGTCCCAACCGCTGCGCCTCCTCCTGCCGAGATCCGAATGTTCCGGAAACCTGTATCGCCACATTCGCGTCCGGAAGGTCTACCGCAAAATTTGCGACTTTCGAAACCACAAGCAGTTTTATCTCGCCGTTCTTAAACAAGGTATATAGTTTTTCGCGCTCCACATTATCGACTTTACCGGTAATGATTGGTGCGTCAAAACGCTCGGCGATGATTTCAAGCTGCTTTATATATTGCCCGATAATCAGCACAAGATCGTTCCGGTGATGCTTGATCAGACTTTCTACAACTTCCATCTTGTTGGGATTCTCCGAGGCGATGCGGTATTTCTTGCGGATGCTTGCGGTCGCATATTCGAATCTGGTTTCGTCGGGAAGCAATACCCGTATCTCGGTGCAGGTCGCGGTGGCAATCCAGCCCTGTTTTTCGAGATCTTTCCAGGGAACATCGTATTTTTTGGGGCCGATCAGGCTGAATACGTCCGTCTCGCGGCCGTCCTCGCGGATCAATGTCGCGGTCAGGCCGAGACGGCGTTTCGCCTGAATGTCGGCCGTATACCGGAACACAGGCGCCGGCAGCAGATGAACCTCGTCATAGATGATAAGCCCCCAGTCAGCCCGATTAAACAGTCCGAAATGCGGGAACGGGCTCATCTTCGTTTTGCGGTATGTGAGAATGTGATATGTTGCGATAGTAATAGGTTTTATCTCTTTCCGCTCGCCCGAATATTCGCCGATATCGTTGGCGGTAAGAGTCGTCTTGGTCAGCAGCTCCTCTTTCCACTGGCGGAGCGCGGTGATATTCGTTGTCAAAATCAATGTCATAGTCGAGCATTTTTCCATAGCGCCGATACCAATGATAGTTTTCCCGGAGCCGCAGGGAAGGACAATTACGCCCGATCCTCCCCGTTCGCTTCCGCCTGCATAAAAAGATTCGACCGCCTCGGTCTGATAATTCCGCAGCTTAAACGATTCGCCAGCAAGCGTCGTTTCGCGAAGCAAGATATCAAATGCCCTGCCTTCAGTGTAGCCTGCGAGGTCTTCGACAGGATATCCGAGCTTAATAAGCGACTGTTTGACAAATCCGCGGTTGATCGGCTCAATCATGACAGTAAAATTATCGATGAGTTCGTCGAGATATCCCCTGATTTTATCGTTATTCCATATTTCGGTGATAATAATCTCGTCGTCCGAGGTAAGTTTCAGACGATCATCATGGGCGGTGAGTTTTAGCTTGCCGTAACGGCTCATGAGTTCGTCGATCTCGAAAATCACATTCTGCGGCAGATCGTATTTGGAATACTTCCTCAGGTCTTCGACCACTTTCTCGCTTGAAATGCCAAGGGATGCCGCGTTCCAAAGCGAGATGGGAGAAAGACGGTAGGTATAAATGTGCTCCGGGCTTTTTTCAAGCTCGGCAAAATGAGAAAGCGAATCGCGCGCCTCGATAAAGCGGGGATTATCGACCTCGAGCAGAATGGTATTGTCGCTTTGTACGATAACGGGATTTTCAGGATTGTATTGCATAAGCAGGCATCCTTCGCTATGAGACAAGCCAAACTAAAAATATAATTTTGAATTAAAGATGAGTCAAGGTCATTTTTCCGTTATTCACGGTATCCGTACGAAACCTGAAGTGCCGAGATGAAATTTTTTCTTGACAAAATAAAGAATAAGGCGTATATTAACTTTGTATAACAAAGTACTTCTCATATAAGATAACTTTACAAAAGGAGGAGAAATGAACGATTCACAGTTTCAGGAGGAACTCTCAACCATCCGCAGGATGATCGAACGAACACGGCGCGAGACGTTCCAGTCAGGCTATCTTTTTATTATACCCGGGGTAATCTGGCTTGTTGCGGTTATAGTAATGGGAACGCTCGAGATGACCGGTTGGGCTGCCATTGTTCACGCATGGGGGTGGACCGTTTTTGCAGTTATTGCGCTTGTCTCGGTTACAATCGGACTTGTTGAGGGCAATAAAGTTAAAGATCAGCCGCAGACATATACCAGACTGCTTTTCAGTCAACTCTGGGGAGCGTGCGCGGTTGTGATTGTGCTGATCGCATTTGCGGTACCGCATATGAACAGCTATACCCCGGTTGCGGAACTTTTGGTTGTCGGACTCGGATTCTATGTCACCGGGGTTATCTACGAACTTCCGATGGTGCAGTTTAGCGGTGTCGTTTTGTGGATTGGTATGTGCGCGCTGGGATTCATCGAGGGGAATGTACGGCTCCCGATATGGATCGCTACCATCTTTTTCGGTTTCATCCTGCCGGGAATCATGTTGAATGTACAGTACCGAAAACTGGGGGTCGGCCATGGAGAATGACGAGATCATGAACCTCGATCCGGTCATCCATTCCCCAAATCGACTGGCCATACTCTCTATTCTGATCTCGGTGAAAAGCGCGAAGTTCATGTATCTTCGCGAGGCGACCGGTATGCGGGACGGCAACTTGAGCACGCATCTGTCGAAACTCGAGGCGGAGGGTTACATCACTATAAAAAAGTCGTTCGAGGGAAAGAAACCGCAGACAACCTGCGCAATCAGCAATAAAGGTAAAAAGGCATTTTATGCATATCTCGACCGGATGGAGCGAATTGTCAAAGAACAGCAGGGGAAGCGGGAGGATTTATCGTAAAAAAAATCCACTTTAGATATACGGTAACATGAGGGGGCGGCCGGACAGGCTGCCTCTTTTCTATTTGAGAATGTCACAAGTTGTCTTTTCGGTTAAAGAGCGTTTGGAAATGAATCGATAAACGCATATATTTTTTGTGATGTAACATACATTTAAAAACATACAAAAGGGGTTAACCATGGGAAAACTTGATTCGAAAACTGCCCTTATTACCGGCGGGGGAACCGGCATCGGCCTCGCGATCGCAAAAAAATTCCACAGCGAGGGCGCGTTTGTTGTTATCTGCGGGCGACGTGCTCAGGTGCTGAAAGAGGCCGAACGAGAGATCGCTCCAGACGGGGAGCGGGTGTTCAGTGTGACCGGCGATGTCATGAAGGAGGATGATATTGTCCGTATGGTCGAGGAAACGGCTGCCAAAGCCGGCGGGATCGACATACTGGTAAACAATGCCGGCATCATGCGGTTCGGGCAGCTTCATGAAACGCCGATTGAGGAATTTCACGCGATGATGAACACGAATGTGTTCGGCCCCTGGCGGCTTATGGTCCATACGGCGCCGCATATGAAAGAAGCGGGCGGCGGCTCGATCATTAATTTATCCTCGATAGCGGGTATCAAAGCGTTTCCCGGCACCGGCGTGTACTGTACCTCGAAAGCGGCGCTGCAGATGGTATCGCAGGTCATGGCGATGGAGGGCGCTCCTGACAAGATACGGGTCAATCTAATTCTCCCAGCACTGGTGGAGGATACTGAGCTTGCCAACCCCATTTTCGGCAAGGAGGGAGTTCCGGACTTCTACGACCGGCTCCGGCCTCTTCACCCCCTGGGACGGAACGGAAAACCGAAAGACATCGCCGATGCCGCGCTGTTTTTTGCCTCGGACGACAGCGAATGGATATCCGGTGTGATGCTCAATGTGGACGGTGGCCGTCACCTGGCGACAAATCGTCCGGGATAAGATTGCTGCACACGGTACAGCGTAAAAATGCCCGGGATGAGTGAACATTCCGGGCTTTTTAATCTTTAATTCCCCGACGCTTGCGTCGTAGGATGTATCTACTTCGAATCTTCACCTTGTATTGCCGAACACAGGCGAGGCAACGTGATACCCCGACACTTGGGTCGGGGAGAGTTCATTTTATAGTTCAGTCGGGCATCGGCGTGATACGCTATCGCTTTCTCCTGCATCGTTGTATTCACGTTGACCTTGTTCAGGTGGCTTTTCCTGAGCATACCCAGCTTCTGCGCGGTCGCCAGCGTCTGATAAAAAACTTTTTCATCCCCGCTTTCCCAATCCTCTGACGCCATTTCACCAGCGTCGTTGGCTCCAGTGGAAACTTATGCTGAAAATACTCGAATCCACAAAAACAATGCCAGCACGGATTCTCAAGAAAGCGCTCCACACAATTCTCATCGCTCTCATCATACGCATTTTTCAGATAGTGAAGCCCCAACAACAGACGGATCTGCTTCCCCAGACGGCCGTGGTTCTCAGTGTAATATCTCTCGAATTCTTGCTCAAAATACTCCCAGCTTATCGCGTTCGCCAATCTGAACAGCGGATGCTGCGAATCAAGCATTTGATCCAGACGCGATTTAAACTGCTCTTCCTGACTCTGGGCTCGTTTTTTTGCGCGCATATATTACCAGCTTTTTAGGCATCTGATTGTTTCCTTGCAATATAAAACTTTTTAAGAAATTGTAAACACTATATTTATGGTGTCTTCTATTATTTTTCAGGAACGACTACTTAGGTTCTTTTTGAATTCCATCTTGAAAATCAAATGCTTTTGCGATAGCGTCGAGCTCTTCAGGTGAAAGCAAGTTTTTATTCTCTTCTTTTATTAAATCAGGTTTTGGGGATGTAATTGGGGTTGTAGTATTTTCTTTTATTGACACTTTATTACTTTTACTAATTTCTTTGATGGCTTCAAAAATATTTGTGAATATTGATTCAAGTTCAACAATTAATATATCCAATATTGACGAAGGCTTAAAGTCAGTAATTATAACGATAGATATTAATACTGTTCCCAAGGATAATAATACTGTTCCCAATGTCCCAATAATTGTAAGCATATATTCTTTAAGTACCAAACAAACTGTACCGCCGTATCTATATAAAATTTGATCACCTGTATTATTACTATGTAGGCTATAAACAATTGATAATAAGATTAGAATAAAAAAACCGTTAATAAGAATAAATAATGCCGGTTTAAAAAGAATAATAAGATTTTTATTAAGAAATATTAAAATTCCAGTCATCAAAAATAGTATGACAACTGCAAATGATGTATAACCAATCATATGAAATATGTATTGTGAAAATTGAATTATTTGAGTTATAACAACGTTTGACTCTGAATCGACACTAGAAAAAGAATCGAACGAATTATTTTGGTTTGATATTATGAGTGTAAATAATATAATTAGAGATATATTGATAATAAGAATCCCAGTTATTGCTTTCTCAATACGTCTCCAAAAAATACTTTTAGGAGCATCATTTTTCATAATCAAATATTTAGCACTTTTTTTTTAATATATAAATTTTAGATACAATAATTAATGAATTATATGTGAGCAAAATATTTTTAATATATTATGCTAAAAAATCTTTATTACTTTGTTGTATAATACTAATAATTTGCTTACAAATAATGTCATGAAAAGCTTCTATCACATATTTTTGTGCTTCCTCAATTGCTACTAACTTTTCAGGAATTTCATTATCAAACACTTTATAACTACTATTTTCAATGCTATCCTGTATTTTATTGAATTCACTTAGTTTAAATGGTCCTTTAAAGCTCAAATTATTCTGTAATATAATTGTATAATTTTTATAGAATTTATTTTTTAATTCATCAGTACATGCCTTCAAGGCTGTTGATAATACTTTAATATTTACTTTTTCTAAAATAAATTGTATATAAAAATCATCGATAAATATTAAATCCTCAAAATCAAATTTTGAATTTTCATATATTGATTTGTTTTCTAAAGTATTTAGAATTGTTTTTTTTGTATTAAAATCTATATTATTAAGTATAGATAAAAATGTTTTAAATCTTTTTTGGGCATAAACAGTTTC
>CAZCDQ010000042.1:0-24036 GCA_964497605.1 uncultured bacterium | reverse complement strand
TTTATTCTCTGACAATATGCTACTTTCTTTTAAGTCGGAAAGTTGAGTTAAATATATAAGTCATAGAAATATTGACTCGACTGTTCTTTTCTTAAGAGAATTTGGAAAAAAAACAGAAGTAGATGAAATTATTGATTTATTCATTAAAGAAAACAAGTATAAAGAAGACTTTTTCAACATTGATCGGATGCTTAATTTCAATGAATTGAGAGACCCTGATCTTATAGAAAAAATCAAAGAAGTTAGTACAACTATTACTTCCAAAAAATCTCTTGTTGAGGTACTCAAAAATCTTGATGTCAGATCAGGTTGGTCTCATGAGGATGAAGAATTTTTAGCAAAAACAAGTTCTGAAGAATTCTATGAAGTATTCAAAAACGAAGATGGTCCTCAATTGCCCAGATGGATTTTTAATTGCTTAGAATTTGGAAAAGCTAGAAATGCGTCAGAAAATGCATTAAAAATTACACAAACTGTAACTGAAGCATTAATTAGAATTGGTGAAGAGTCGAAATTAAATAGAAGAAGAGTAGATACATTTGGCATTAAGATGCCTAATGATAAAGAAAGTTGAATAGCCCCCCCCAAAAAACAATTTGAAATCCTCCCCCGAATTCCGTAGCTTATCACATCCGTAATATCGTTCTCTCCCGGAGCAAACCATGACTGTTCCCAAACCATTGATTATTGCACTAACGTTTGTCCTATTCGCGTGTTCCTGCGCTCGACAGATGCCCGAACAGATTGTCGCCGGGCCGCCGGTGAAAATCGCGGAGGGATTCAAATTCACCGAGGGGCCTGCCTGCGACAGGGACGGCATGCTCTATTTCACCGACTCGCATCACGGGATGATCTATACCTGGACGCCGGAGACGGGGCTTGACATTTATCACGACAACACATTTCTCACTGTGGGGCTTGCGATAGATGGCGACAGGCGGATTCTCGCATGTGAGGACAATATGATCCTGAATGAGAATCTCAAATTCAGCATGTATGACGGGCCCTGCAGACGGCTTGTTGCGATTGCGCCGGACGGTGAAAAGACAGTGATATTCGATTCGTACGGCGGGAAGAAGCTCAACGGGCTGAACGACATCTGGATTGCGCCGGACGGCGGTATTTATGTCACCGACCCTGACTGGGGACGTGAAGGCATGGAGCAGGGCACAAGCGCGGTGTATTATTTTTCGCCGGATTCGGAGGAGGGTGACGAGCCGGTGCGGGTTATCGACGATATCGCCATCACCAACGGCGTTATGGGTTCGCCGGACGGCAAAACGCTGTATGTGATCGACTCTGAGGAGGACAACGTGTATGCCTGGGATGTGAATTCGGACGGCACGGTGACAAATAAACGGCTGTTCTCGGAGGTCGGCAATGACGGGATGACGATGGACGAATTCGGCAACCTGTATGTCACCGACACCGGAGTAACAATATATACGCCGGCGGGCGTAACAATCGGACGGATAGAATTCCCCGAACGGCCGTCTAATCTCTGTTTCGGCGGCACAGACGGTAAAACGCTGTTTGCGACCACAAGCCATTCGGTTCATGCGGTGCCCATGAATATCCGCGGCGCGGGCCGTTAACAACTGAAAATCAGCACAATTTGCGTATATTAAACATGTGCATCCTGTATAAATATTTGAAACTAATACAGCGCAGACACGTATTTTATATAGAATGAACTTGAATATCCCGGATGAGCAGTTGAAACTGACAAAGTTTAAATAGACATTTTTTGTCTAACGCTATAGAGGAGAATCACATGAATGACGTATTAAGAAATATCACACGCCGCACATTTCTCGGTACCACGGGAGTTGCTGCGGCAGGTGTATTCGGGGGCTGCGCATCGCACTCCGCCATGACCGGTCTCGGTTCCACCGGCGGTAAAATGCAGCAAATTAGCGGTCAGAGCACTGTTCACCTTGTAAGAAATTCCGACCGCCGCCAGGCAACCTACGATTCGCTGAAACCGATGCAGGACGAGGTGAAACGGGCAATCGGCGCGAAACAGGTTATCATCAAAGTCAATGCCGGTTTCCCCTCTGATGACCACCGAATTCATTCGACTTATCCCGATCAGATCGCCGGTATTCTTGATTTCCTCGCTGAATTTCACGAAAGCGAGGTATGGATTGCCGAGGGTGTCGGCAGTTCGGAGACGAATAACATATTCGACGGATTCAAGTTGTTCGGATATAACGAAGTTGTGAGAGAGTTCACGAATGCGAAACTGGTTGACTCAAATGCAACGCCGCTCGAACGAAAATGGATTCGCCAGGCAAAACAGTATCCGGTTCCTATCGATATCATCAAAATGTATTTCGATCCGAATAACTATATCATTTCCGCGGCTCGGCTGAAAACACACAACGCGGTTGTCGGTACCTATTCTTTGAAAAACATTGTTATGGGTTCCCCGGTCGGCAATACTAACTCCGGCAGAAGCCAGAAACACCGGATGCACGGCGGACAGGGAGCTCAGGGAGGCCGTGATCTGAGCTACAATCTTTTCACGCTCGCCCTTCACGGCGTTTATCCCGATCTCGGTGTTGTGGACGGTATCACCGGTATCGAGGGTGACGGGCCGTGGGATGGCACCGAGGTCGATCATCAGATTGCTATAGCGAGTACCGATTTTGTAGCCTGCGACCGTATCTGCACTGAAATTTCCGGCACCGATCCGTTCTATATAAAATATCTGGACTGGTGCGGCCAGGCAGGGCTGGGCAACTGGGATATGGAAAACATCAGAGTTGCCGGCGCCGATCTGAACGCAAACAAAATTCAATACGAACAGCATCCAAGAATTGAACGGCAGGTTGCATGGATTCACGAAAATTTTGAGAGGTAAACGCACTGCATGAAGGTTAACACTGGAATGTAACCTCACTTCGAAAAGTATGTGCCGATGCTCTGGAAGGGTATTACGCACATACTTTTTTTGTTTATAATAAAACGCCTTTATATTGCAAATAATGATTGTGTATTTTATAATTTAAAATACATTAAACACTCTATATTGTTTAGCGAAATGAGGGGTTTTTACATTTTCGGGAGATGCCATGAAAGGAGAAACAAAACAGGCGCGGTTCAAACGTGTCGCCGAAAAACGTGTCCAGCGGGTGCTCGACAGTCTGCGGAGCCTATCGCAATGCTCGAATAAACGGATGTATGAGTGGGACGATGGTCAATTGAAAAAAGATATGGAATGCGGTCGAGAAGGCTTGATCGCGCGAAATCACGGTTCGATAATGCCCAACCGGAGGAATTCCGCCTCTAAACCATGACAAAAGGAGGAACTTCGTGAAACTGTTGAAAACGATTCCATTCGAATGCGGGGAAACGCCGTATGAAATCAGGATACTATACGGCAACAATATTATATAATATCGCTGCATTTCGTAACAATTATCCCGCAAACGGTTTCCGGCGTCAGATCATACTTACAAAAAAAGGACGATCCGGAGAACGCGCTCGATTCGAAAATGGTTGCCGACTTGATCGATTGGACAAAAAACGATATTTTCGAAAACCGGCGGGAGATATTTCGGAGGTAATCTGAGTTTTCAGAAAGTTTTTACCAACAAACATCCTGATTTGTAAATATTTATTACCGAATCATCCAGGTATTGATTATTTTTAGTCGTAGAAATCAAAATGGAAACATATTGCATAGAGTAACAATAAGATTATTCCATAAAAGTAAAAAACATATGAATTCAGGCTCTCAAAAAACAAAAAATTACCCGAAAATCGGCCTGGCGCTTGGCAGCGGCTCAGCGAAAGGCTGGGCTCATATTGGTGTTATTCAGGCTCTTAATGAAGCTGAAATCAACGTCGATTATATCGCGGGCACCAGTATTGGCGCTTTAGTCGGCGCATTTTATGCCGCGGGTAAAATAGATACAATAAAACAAACGGCGCTTCGGCTTGACTGGAAACAAATTCTATCCTTTTTTGATGTTGTTTTTCCGAAATCTGGACTTATTGACGGCAAACGGATAACTGATTTTATTAGAAAAGAGATTAAGGAATCGAATATTGATATTTCAGAATTCCATATACCTTTTTGCGCTGTTTCGACAGATTTGAAGTCAGGGCATGAGGTTCTTATCAGTGAGGGCAGTATCGTGGACGCCATAAGGGCAAGTATTTCAATTCCCGGTATTTTTACGCCGGTATTTAAAAATGACGGAATTCTTGTGGATGGCGGCCTTGTTAATCCTGTTCCGGTGAGTGTGGCAAGGAAAATGGGGGCGGATTTTATTATCGCGGTTGATCTTAATCATGATATCACAGACCAAAAAAGTGACACAAAAACGAATAAATCAAAATCAGATAATATGGCTGACGATTCAGGAAAGAAAAAAAGTTTTGTTGAAAAAAATACGTTTCTTGACACGATAAATAAAAAAATCAAAACATTTGAACAATCCATTAAACCCCAGATTGATCAATGGAAGATGAAAGATCCTGTCCCAAATATTTTTGAAGTGCTCATGTCCTCGATTACAATTACGGAAAAACAGATTACCGAGACAAATTTAAAAACCGATCCGCCGGACATCCTTATTCAGCCGTATCTCGGGCATATTCAACTGCTTGAATTCCATCGGGCGGAAGAAGCCATCGCCGAAGGATATTCAAAAACAAAAGAAATGATTCAACCCTTACTTGAAAAAGATGGCATTTTGTCTCATTAAATTTCAATACTTCACTTTATAGTTATTATCAACAAAAATTAAAAATTTCTTTCAAATAATGGAGCCAATCATTACTATTCTTTTTTCATCTTATTATTCTAAACAATCTTGAAAACAGAACTGGAATGACATTTCATCCGCTGACCCATATTTTTGTGTCGATCGAACTGGCTGCGGCGGTTTTGATTATAACACCGTTACAGGGGCTTGTGCTGTGCGCAGCATGGATGCTCTGCAGCCTTCTTCTTTCTAACCGAACCGGTACCCGCCTGACACCGGTATTCATAAAGATTCTCATTATCGCCGCATTTTTTCTGTTCCTGATTCACGGTGTCTCGTACCGTGAATTCGCCGTTTCCGCAGACGGCCTGAGAGCTATTCCGGAGAGTTTCATTCACATCGCGTTTCCGGTCGCCGCGATTATCTACTTTTCACGGAATATCCGACACAGGGAACTCTATGCCCTGCTACTCGATCTTCGCATTCCGCCGTCAATCATTTTCATACTGTTCCGGACGTTGTGGCTTGTCCCGCGTTTTGTTGAGCGGATCGACGAGGTGATGATCGCGCAACGCCTCCGCGGCATGCATATCGAAACAACCGCCGGCAGACTGAAAGCCCTCATTCCCACACTCGGCCCAATTGTCTCCTCAATGCTCGAGGAAACATCTGAAAACTCACTTACACTAACTGCACGAGGATTTCTCGAAAGTGGAAAGAAAAGTCATGTTGCCGAGCTTCGGTATACATGGTGGGATATGCTGGCTCTTTTCCCCGTTCCGGTCATACTATTATTTTTGATTCTTTGACGACTGTTGTTCCGCCTCTTTTATCAGATCGCCGTAACTGACAAGTTCAATTCCCCGCCGCTTGATCACCTCCATAACCCGCGGCGAAGTAAACGCGCGTGTTACCCCCTCGCGGTCGATGGCAACATCGCGGTATCCCTCATGCCCGATGGCTCTCATTTCCGGTGTGTCGAGCCCTGGATGTTCAACAAAAAGCCAGATACCGGGTTTTAGATTTTCGAGTATTACGACCATGGCATCAACTTTTTCCTCAGGCATCGCGTTAGAGGGGAATCCGCCCTCCCGCCCCGTACCGGGTGCGCCGGTCGGCAGATTGTATTCCTTAGACAGTTTCTGAACGAGAGCTTGTAATTCAGGTGTGGCGGTCGGCGTTCCCATATGGCTGGAAATGTGTGTCACATTTTTTATTTCGCGGAGGGCAATTTCGATCTGTGCGCGAAGCTCGCGTTCGACCTCCTCGATATTGTACTTCGACTCGACAAATCCCGTGTTCGGGGGAAAATCCGCCCGCTGTGAGCTCATTGGCAGAAAATATCCCGTATTATCCACAAGGCTCGGCGCCTGAGTGACCGGTCCCCACTTATAGAATTCCCATTCGCTGGTAAGGTCTAGATGGATACCGACATCCAAACCCGGATTCTCGTTAAGCATGACCACCGCCTCTTTGAACCACGGGCACGGTACCATAACCTCAACAGAGCGCATAATACCCTCGCGGTAGGATTTGATGCAGGCAACATTCACTGTATGGGAGGAACCGATATCGTCCCCGCGGACAAGAAGCCTAATTTCACCATCCTGTGCCTCAACGAAAACGGCACATACCATACTAATGACCATAGCAATGATAACCCCCTTTACCGATACTTTTTTTTCTGTGTTCATAACCGGCCTCCAGTCGTGAAATAGAAAGATAAAAAAACCGCATTCGTATACCGACATGGTAGCCAGAATCTGCGGAAAAAACAAGCGCTGTTTTCGTTCGGATGCTTACAAAAAATTAACTTGCAAATAACCGGATAAACCATAATATTCGTTTGAGGCCCACTTTATCTTTGAATTATGCAATTTGATCGATACACGTTAATCAGAAATTTGAAAGGAATATGTAATGAATCGACGAAGTTTTTTACGTTATGTTGTCAGTGTCAGCATCGTGTTCAGTTCGTTTGGAACGCCTGCTGAGGCGGCGTCTCTCTCGCCTCAGCAGAAAAACGTCATACTCATTGTTCCGGACGGCTGTTCCACGGCGGTATGGGGGATGGTACGCGCGCTGACTGTCGGCGCAGAGGGTCAGCTCAACATCGACAAACTGCCGGTGCAGAGTCGCTGCCGGACCTATGCCGCAAATTCGATCATCACCGATTCGGCGGCATCCGGAACCGCTTTAGCATGCGGAGTAAAAACAAATAACGGCATCATCGGCATGGATGCCTCGACTGCGCGGGGCGATTCGCTATCCGGTCAGCCGATTGAAAGTATTGTGGAATCCGCCGAGGCCGCAGGCTTTGCGACTGGCCTGATAACGACGACTACGATACAGCATGCGACGCCGGCCGCTTTTTATTCCCACCGCGCTGACCGCAACTGGTATCCGCTTATTGCAACCGATCTTGTCGGATCGGGCATCGATGTCGTTATTGGCGGCGGACGAGAATACATGATTCCCCGGGGCAGTACAGACGAGTCCGGAGGGCAGTCCCTTCGCCGTGACAATCGTAATCTCATCGATGAAATGATAGCGGAGGGATATACCTATGTCTCGGATTCCGCAGGTTTTTCGGCGGTCGATCACTCCTCGACCGATAAGCTTCTGGGATTGTTCGGTTACCACGCTCTTCAACCGGAATATGAACGTCAAAAGAGCGTAAATCCCGAGCCGCCTCTGTGGGAACTGACTGCAAAATCGCTTGAGATTCTCGCGAAAAATCCGCGCGGATTTTTTCTTATGGTCGAGGCCGGACAGATCGACTGGGCCGCGCACGACAACGATACGGTCAACCTGATCGGCGACGCCATCGCCTGCGACAAAACAGTCGGTGCTGCCGCCGCGTTTGCGAAGTCGAATCCAAACACGCTGCTTATCGTGGTTTCCGATCACGGCACCGGCGGTCCGAACCTCATTGGATTTTACAGGTCAGCCGATCCTTTAAGCAGAACGCGCTCCAACGAATCTGTAGGTCTAAGGCCTTTTACGCTCGACGAAAACGGATTCCCGGTCGGCCTGGGGGACATTCCGCCGGCGGTCGGCTGGTCGTCAAGCAAATATTTTCTTCACACCGATTCGGATGGCGGCGAGCATACAGCCGAGGATGTCGGTATTCATGCGATGGGACCGTGTTCCGAGAAACTTGTCGGTCTCATGAACAATACCGACATCAACAAAGTCATGCGGGCGCATCTCGGATTGTAACACGTTTGCATAAAACAGTAATCCAAACATCGGCGATTCATAGAACAACTTCCCTCTGCTGTGGATTTTGGGGCTAAACGAGAATATTCGGAGAATATGCGGAATGGTTTTAAATGCTGAAAAACTATCGCTGAATCTTTCCGGGAGGAAAGATTCCGTATTTCGCGATTTATCGTTTGAACTTTCGGAGGGCAGTACGGGCTTCGTTTCGGGGAAATCGGGATCGGGAAAGACTCTGCTCGGGCTGAGCCTGTGCGGCTATCTTCCACACTGGGTCGGCGAATTTGAACTCTGCGGCTCACTCACCTTTCTTGGCAGCCCCCTCGTTCAAGGAGAAACGGGATACCATGCCGGCATCGTGCTTGAAAATCCCTACGCCCAGATTTCGGGAATAAAACAGACAGTATTCGGGGAGCTTGCGTTCCCGCTCGAATGCCGCGGAATTCGTCCCCTTGTTATTTTCAATGCCGTCGGTAGAATAGCGGATGATTTCGGCGTATCGAAATTCCTCGGACGAAACATCAAAACGCTTTCCGGCGGTGAACTGCAGCGTGTTGTCGTCGCGGCGGCGCTGATATCGGGACCGCGTTTTATTTTTCTCGACAGGCTTATGACCGAGATCGATTCTGATTTCAGAAAGCGGCTGCTCTGGATCATCTCATCTGTGGCACGTGAATCAAACGGTGCAGCGCTGATTGCCGAGGATCCCTGGTTGCTTCCCGATTACCGGTTCACTACAACCGTCCCGCTCGGTGCGAAAGAAACATTCGATCCCGAACGTATTCCTCCGCTTGCCAACACAACGCCCGGCGGTGAGCTGCTCGGCGTCGATTCGCTTTCGTTTGGGTATGACGGCGGCCCGGCGGTGCTTGAGGATGTGTCCTTTTCGCTGTCGGCCGGCGAACTCAAACGGATTTCGGGTCCCAACGGCGCCGGTAAAACAACCCTCGCCAAAATACTCGCAGGTATCATCGAGCCTTCCTCAGGTGAGATCGTTATCGACCGCAGGCCGTATCGCACGATGGAACAATGGGAAAAGATGTCGCATACCGGACTGGCGCTCCAGCATCCTGAACTGCATTTCTGCCGGAGAACAGTCCGCGAGGAACTTGCCCTTGGGGAAAAATGGGGTAATGAGATAAACGGCCTCGCCGGTGTTCTCGGCCTCGAACCGCTCCTCGAACGTCACCCGCTCGAGCTGAGGCAAGCCGAAAAGAAACGGCTCGGGATTGCCCTTGCATACGGCGAACGGCGTAACGTCATCATCCTCGACGAGCCCTCGCAATATCAGGATAATGACGGTTTCGGCAAAATCATGACAGCGTTGAATTTCATGCTTGAAAAGGGGAAAGGGGTTCTGCTGATCACACACGATCCGCGGTTCGACACGTTCATTCACAATACTGGCGCTATTCGCCTTTCTCGAGCAAATAACGGTTGAATGCGTCGAGATCGTGAAGCCTGATCATAATACCGGACAGAAGCCCGTACCTGTTCTCATGCCGATCCTCCTCCGGGGAACATCCCATCGTACCCAGCATCGTATCGTCCACATCTTTCACCGGATAATGACTGACCACCTCGATGAGGTTTTCGAGTTCATCCGAAAACAGCGGCAGCGAAACCGGCTCACGTGTTGTACCTCCGGCTGAATGAACAACCTCTTTCAGATCTGCCATATATGTGCCAAACACGTATTTCAGCCATTCCGTCGGACCGATGAATGTCCGGCACGCGGTTTTTCCGTTATTTTTTTCGGAAACAACGATATTGTGACGGATACGGTAAGCGAGAATTCTGATAATAAACCGTGAAATAATATCGACCGAGGAGCGGCCGTATCCCTGTGAGGGAGGCTCGAAATACAGGCGGGTTTTCCTGAGCACATTCATCAAAAACCATGTCATCGCCTCGGGATGTTCGCTTATCAGGGATTCGAAAATCCCGACAGGGATGACCATGACAACCGCGCAGGTTTCAGGCCTGATATTCTTGCTTTTGATATAGAACGGATGAACGCCGACTTTGGCGCTTTCCGGCACAATCTCGTCGCGGATTATATGACGGGGATATGCCATCGACCAGTTGAGCGACGGTCCGGTCGCCCATGCGCCGTAGGTCATATTGAACCGCGGCGGGAAAATTTCCACTCCCGGAACCGCATGCGCGATAACCGACAGCGGGACCTCGTATTCGCCGAAAATATCTCCCCTTCGGAGAATAAGTTCCTCTATGAGGAATTCGCCGCTTGTCCGTGTATATCCAACGCTCCCGATTGCGACGGTACCGTCCTGCACGATATAGATGCTTCCCGGTTTCCAGTCTCCCCGTTTTTCGATATCGGTTATCGGGGGAATGATATACGACACCCTGTTCGTATCGTATAACTCAGGCGAGTTAAATGTCCGTATCTCGCCCGAACCGGCTTTCTTCTGCAGAATCTCCATAAAACGGTCGTGAAGTTCGGTATAGGACCGGCCGCCGGTCATAACGTCGGGCATCCAGGCCGGATGTACATTATTCCTTTTCGGCACATTATTCCTTTCGTGCAATAAGTGCGATCGACGACGGCTGTTTTACAATATTCGGCCAGTAGACGTTGTGTTCGAAGTTCCTGAACGGTGAAATGCCCCGTTTCGCAAGGTCCGCCATTTCATTTTTTCCTGGAAGCTCGATAATTTCGCTCGGCAGGATACCGTGATTGATCATGCATTCCTCGTAATCCTCAATTGTCCGGTGAAAATAGGGCAGATAAAACGGCTCGTGCGGTTCGTCCACAATCGGGTAATACCCAGCCCAGCGGAATCCCGGTCCGCGAGCGCACGAGATTGATTTCTCCAGCCTCATCTTTCCCGCATCGAGCAGCCATTGGGCAAAATCGGGATGCACGGTAACGATCACAACATACGCCCCCGAACCGACCGACCGTGTAATCGTCTGCAACACTGTGCCGATATCCGGAATTTCCTGCACCGAGAACACAGAAAGGACGCAATTCCAGTCGATTCCGGTTGCAATGATACGGTCGGCAAGGCCGTTGTCGGTGAGATCCCCTCTGAGGAATTCGATTCTGTCGGCATGGTGATGCCGTCCGGCGCGTGCTAACAGTTCACCGGACACGTCAATCCCGAGATACGCGCGCTCGCCGGTGAGCAGGTTCATGTGTCCGGGGTGGTCGAGAAAGATACCGTCCCCGCAGCCGAGATCGAGTATACGAAGCCCGCCGCTTCTGAACCGTCGGCTCAGGATGTCCTCCAACGCGGGGAACACCACATGCTCGCGGTAGCTTTTATCCTGGCCCTCGCGGCCGCTCCAGCGACTGACCGCCTCGCTCCAGACCGACCGGACCCATTTATTTGCCGCTGTGTATGTCATTTCACGGGTTTTCATGCTATAAGTCTTTTTGAAAGATAATTCAATACGTATTGACAGTAAACGGTAATGTACGTTAATTCAAAGAAAAAGTAAAGAAGCTCTCGTAAAGTTTTCATGTTGCGGGAATCTTTTCTTTTTTTGGTTGCTTTATAATATTTAACTTTCATATATTATCTAACAGACATATATTGAATCAAGGGTATAAATTGAATTGTTGTATAATATTGTTGACTTTTGTAGTATTCAGGGGAATAATGTATTTATTCAGAAAAACATATCGAACAATATTTATTCTGTGTTTTCTTTTTTTCTTCACACAGACGAGCGGCGCAGGTGTATGGGAATATTATCTGTCATCGAATACGGTAAACGATTTTGCCCTATCGGAAGACTATTTATGGGCATTAACCCCGGCAGGTGTTTTTCGGTGGAATTTTGACGGCACGCAAACAGACATCGTATCAGTAACTGGTGGTATGTTCTCGCGGGATGTAAATTTGATAGCTGCAAATGGGGGGAAAGTGATTGCCGCGGCGAACGGGAAATTGCTTAAATATGACGGAACGTCATTCGTTGAGCATGAGCTTAACAGTTCGCATCCGGAATTCACTGGGATTACAGGTATTGAAATTGATTCGAGCGGCATTGAATGGTTTATAATCCCGGACGGCGTTGCAAGATACGACGGCGACTCTCTCACGACATATCCAAACGAAACCGAGTTCCCTTATCTCAGCTCAACTACGATTACGACTGGAGAACACGGAATCGCATGGAAAGTATCACATTATACTTTCGGATACAAACCGGCAATACAACCAATGGGATTTTCAAATGCGGTAAATAAAATTGCCGGCGATCCTCCATACGGCGCAATTATATCAATGTTTAACGGTGAAAGCTGGGAGAGAATCAAAACGCTTGATCCTATTGGTGGAGGCTATACAATAAGGCCGGCCGCCGGCCCGGGAAACAAACTTTATATGTTTGACAGTACTATTTATGATGAGGATAATGGAAGAATACTCACATACGACGGCTCAGAGTGGGGAACTATTGCACTTGAAAACTTCCCTCACTCTGTCGTATACTCGATGGATATCGATATTGAAACGAACAGAGCGATCTTTGGGTTTGCGAATTATTTAGAGGCCACAGGGGTATCGGTGTATGACCTGTCAACTAATCCTGCCCGGGAGATTGAGCAGGGACTTGCTGGATATTCGGCAAGAAAATGCCGATTCGGTCCGGATAATATAATCTGGGCAAAAACGGATGACTCGCTTTTTCGGCATGAAAACGGCATCTGGAATCAGATAAGAACCTCTTCATTTGCCGGTAATCGAATAACATCATATATAGAAGATTCCGGGGGTGCGGTATGGTTCGCCACAACGACCGGTTTATCAAGAATCAAGAACGGTACTGTTGATTCTTATTACGGTGATGATTACGGGCTGAGTGATCATATACTGAATGTAACAACTGATAATTACGGCCACATCTGGATTGTTGCGTCTGATGGAATTGCAAAATTCAATGACGGGAATTGGAATTCCTATCCGATGCCTGACGGAGAAAACACCGGATTCATACATTTCGACGATGCAGGAGATATTTGGCTGAACAGAAAGAACGGAATATATGTATTCGATGGGATTACATTAAATTGGTTATTCAACGGAGTTGTTCACAATTTAGCTGTTGATACCGACGGAAGATTATGGATAATCCAATATTATAATACTAACAGCGGTTATAACAAATTATTCCGTTTTGAAGGACACGAACCGGTACTGGTTCCCGGCGATGATATGAGATTTCTGAATGTGGCAATCGGGCCGAACGGCGATGTCTGGATGCTCGACGGCAGCTATTTCAAAGCTCATCGATATCGTGACGGCGTATGGACAACCTATACCCAGGAGGACGGAGTTCCGTTCGATACAAATAGAATTTATTTTCATAGCGGCGAGACATGGATATCATCCCCTAACGGCGGTGTTGCAAAGCTTGAGGGCAATGAATGGCATGTTTACAGCAAGAGCGACGGCGTTGTCAAGGGGCTTGAGGGGATGCTGTTTTGCGATGACGGTTCTGCTTGGGCATGGGGTGATGATGGTGTTTCAAGGTATAACGGTGAAACCTGGGAATTTGTCAGAGACGCATTTGGGCTTACGTATAATGATACTTTCAATGGTGTACGTGCTCCCGATGGAAGTATATGGTTTGTCACTCGAAATGGACTTATGCAATGGTACGAAGGTGAATGGATATCCACTTTATATCCTGATATCGGGATAAGTTCCGGTTATTTCTTTGATAGTTCTAATACACTTTGGTATATTGCCCCTTTTCAAGGAGTTGTCAGTTATTCGGGCAATCCTGTCTTTGTTCAAGATACCGTATTAAGACAAGATTCACTTTTAACTGTTCAGGCATATCCCAATCCGTTCAATCCCACGACAACAATCGCCTTCACTTTGCCCGAAACGGAGCATGTGGTTCTCACAGTATATTCCATTACCGGCCAGGAGATCGAAACGCTTGTAGATGAAAAGTTGAACCGCGGATCGCATACCGTGAATTTCAACGCAAACGGGCTTCCCAGCGGCGTTTATTTCTACAGAATTATTGCCGGTCCGAATGTGACAACTGAGAAAGTATTGCTGCTGAGATAAGAAACGCCGGATAATTAATATTTCCTTGATAAAAAGCTCATATACTGAAATTTATTGATATTTCGGCAAAGATATGTAATATTCCCTAGAAGAATCATTTATGCTTTCAACGCATCTGACCTGTTGACAGTTCTAAATGCCACCAGATGAAATAATCATGACTTCAGAACAATCTCACGCCCCCTCGGAAACCATTTCCGACGATATGTATAAAGCCGGTGTCAAAATCACCTATGTGGGCATTGTTGTCAATGCCGTGCTGATTCTGATAAAAATCGCCGGAGGTATTCTTGGCTCCTCCGCGGCGATGATCGCGGACGCTGTCCATTCTGTCTCTGACTTTCTGACCGATTTCGGCGTGCTCATCGGTTTAAAATTCCTTTCCAAACCCGCAGATGAGAACCACCCGTACGGTCACGGCCGTATCGAGACAGCGATTTCGCTCATTATGGGTATTATCATTATTATTACCGGTATCGAGCTTATGAAAAACGCCGTACTCACCCTTTTTGATGCAGCCAAGGGAACATTCCCCGAGGCGCCCGGTATTTTCGCCCTTGCGGCCGGTGCGATTTCGATTGTCGCCAAAGAGGGTATGTATCATTACACCAACAGTGTGGCGAAAACAACCGGCAGTCACACATTAAAAGCGAACGCCTGGCATCATCGCACCGATGCGCTGTCGTCGGTCGGTACTGTCATCGGGATCGGCGGCGCGATTGCGCTTGGCGACAAATGGACCGTTCTCGATCCCCTTGCGGCATTGTTTGTCAGCATTCTCGTCATCAAAGTCGGCGCGGGCATCGGATGGGAAACCATCTGCGAACTGTCGGACGAGGCGTTTTCCCACGAACGCCAGCAAAAACTCATTCGCGCGATTTTCGGTGTCGAGGGCGTGCAAGGTGTACACAATCTGCGGACACGGTCGCTCGGCCGATACGCCAGTATCGACGCTCACATTAAGGTCGATCCCGATTTATCGGTGCACGATTCCCATATCATCGCGACAGCGGCGGAGGATGCCGCACGGAATACTTTCACTAATATCGCAATCGTTTCCATCCATGTCGAACCCGGCACAAAAAAATTGTAAAAACCAGTATCGTTGTTTTACGGGTATCCAGCATATGAAACTGGCGTTGATTACACTGCCGAAAATATAACTTGCAACACCAACTTATATGTGCTATATTTTATTTAAATGTAACACTTTACCGCAGAGGAAGTTATGGCTGACAATAAACTCATACGGTTCGGCGTTTCCATCGGCGCATCGCTGCTTGAGAAGTTCGACATTCTCATCGAAAACAAAGGATATACGAACCGGTCGGAGGCAATCCGCGATCTCATTCGCGACAAACTCATCGAATCAGACTGGAATGACGATGCCGTTACTGAAAACGCCATCGGAACGGTCACCATCGTATATGACCATCACACGCGCGAGATCGGCGATACGCTTACGAATATTGCTCATAGTTTCCACGATATCGTGATATCGACCACTCATGTCCACCTGACACATATTTCATGCCTTGAGGTCATGGTGGTGAAAGGAACATCGAGCGATATCAGAAATTTTGCCGACAAAGTCATCAGCATCCGCGGCGTAAAACACGGTAAACTAGTTATAACCGGCATTATCGAGGGTTCGAACGAATCGTAACGGTAGAAGGTTATTTTATATGCATATACCGTCAGGATTTCTCGAGCCGCAGGTCTGGGTGCCTTTGACCGGTGTTACGGCCGCGGGAGTGGGCTATGCGTTGAAAAAGTCGGGCGATTTCGTGGACGAGCGAAAAACACCGGTAATGGGCGTTATGGCCGCATTCATTTTTGCGGCGCAGATGGTCAATTTCCCGGTCTTCAGCGGAACCTCCGGACATCTCATGGGAGCGGCGCTGGCCACTGCAATTCTCGGCATGTGGCCAGGGGTTGTCGTTATGACATCGGTTGTGCTCGTCCAGGCGCTGCTATTTCAGGACGGCGGTCTTGATACGCTTGGGGCGAATGTATTTAATATGTGTGTGCTCGGCTGTATCCTTTCCGGTATCGTGATCGACGCGGGAACAAAACTCGGAAAACGGGCGTTTTATCCCTCGGTAGCCGTAGCGTCATGGCTGTCCGTGGTCGGTGCATCGGCAGCGTGCGCGGTTCAGCTCTGGGTATCGGGAACAAGCCCGATTCAGATTGTGCTGCCGGCTATGACAGCCGTTCATGCCGTAATAGGTGTTTTCGAGGCGATTATCACCATCGCTGCTCTCAGATTCATTGTGTCGGTAAATCCCAAAATCATTAATATTTTCACAGAAAACGGAACTGTGTCGGGAACGGCTGATTTGTCCGCTCCGACAAAGATGGAGAAAGCCAAATGAAACGCCCGCTTACCATATTGCTAGCCGCAGCGCTTGTCATGGCGGGAATCGTTTCGTGGTTCGCGTCCTCACACCCGGACGGTCTCGAAAGTGTCGCCGATAATCTCGGTTTTATCGACAGCGCCGAGGATTCGCCGTTTGAGGTGATGCCGGATTACACAATACCCGGCATCGGAGGATTTCTTTCGAACGGTCTTGCAGGCATTATCGGCGCGTTTGCCGTGTTCGGGCTTGTCATACTAGTCGGCAAAACCATGTGCCGCAGAAAACGCCGGAGTGGCTCGCATGCATCATCTTCACATTGACCGTTTTGCCAGCCTCTCGAGTCCCGTGCACCGCATTGATCCCCGTGTCAAATTGATTACGACGCTCATATTCATTGTAATTGTCGTACTGACGCCGAACGGCTACTTCCTGTCATACGGGCTGTATTTTGCGGCAGTCCTTGCGGCGCTGTATTTTTCAAATGTTCCCGGAACATACATTTTCAAGCGCTCCCTCACAATCATACCGTTTGCCGTGGCAATCTCGTTTTTCGTGCCATTCATTACACCGGGTCCGGTTGCCGTTTGGGTGTTTAATATCGGTTCACATGATGTTACGGTCACAATGGCGGGGCTTGTGAAATTCAGCGCGCTCTGTTCACGGGCATTTATTTCATTTTTCGCGGTCATCACCTTAGTGTCCTCCACACGGTTCGGCGATCTCATGTGGGCCGCCGGACGGCTGAGATTTCCCGCAAAGCTGATTATCGTCGTATCGTTCATGTACCGTTATCTGTTCATTATTATCGACGAGGTTTCTCATATGATTCTCGCCCGTGATCTCAGAAGCCCGGTCAAAAAAAGAAATTTGCTCATGGCGTCAGGCGGTATTGTCGGTGCGCTTTTGGCGCGGAGTTTCGAACATGCTGAAAAGTTGTATTACGCCATGCTGCTTCGTGGATATACCGGTGATCCGGTGACTGTGAATGCGAAACGCATCAGACCGTTCGATATCGTTATTTCACTGCTTTTCATCGGCTTCACTGTCACCGGACTGCTGGCCGGAGGAATTGTCCATGTCTGAACCCGCAATCCGTTTCGACCGCTTTTCACATACCTACGAGGATGGGACCGCCGCAGTCGAGGACATCACATTCTCGGTAGCTGCCGGCGAATCGGTCGGGCTTATCGGCCATAACGGCTCCGGCAAGACCACGCTTCTTATGCATATTGTCGGAATTCTCGAGCCGGACTGTTGTGTAAACGTTTACAATATACCCGTCTCAAAAAGAACACTGAAAGAAATCCGCAAGAAAGTCGGGTATGTATTTCAGGACCCGCGCGATCAGCTTTTCATGTCGACTGTCGGAGAGGATGTGGCATTCGGGCCGCTGAATTCGAACATTGATCCTGTTGAGGCGCTTCATATTGCCGAACATGCCCTTGAATCGGTAGGCCTTGCAGGATTCGGCCAGCGGATATCGTATCATCTCTCGGGCGGTGAAATGCGCCGCGCCGCAATCGCCACCGTGCTCGCTATGTCGCCGGAGATTATTGTTATGGACGAACCCTCCTCCGGACTTGATCCGCGCGCGAAACGTGAACTCGCCGCACTCATCAAAGAACTCGACTGCACGAAGCTTGTTTCATCGCACGATCTCGAGTTCGTCCGCGCCTGCACTGATCGTGTTATTCTACTCAACAAAGGCAAACTCGCCGCTGAGGGGCCAACCACGGACATTATGAACAATCGCAATCTGCTGCTTGCCAACGGGCTGTAGGATTATTCGGCTGTTCTGTCGCGGGGAACCGTTCTGAGTTTCATTCTTTTCAATGAATAAAAATTTATTGAAAAGACTCATCCATATTGCTATGTCCTCAATTACCTCTGTAAAATATTATTCGGACAGCCACAGGTGAATGCCTTTAGGGTATCCATTTCGTTCGTGATGAGATATGGGCAGAGAGATAAAATAAGGGCAGACACAGAGGTCTGCCCTTATATATTCAACCGTGTTATTCTAAATCAGAACGTACGTCCCTTAAGCAATAGTTCCATTTGACGGGGCGTCACTTCCTGACCGGTTTCTTTGACCCAGTTCAGGAAATCCTTTTCGATCTCAGGGGTCCATACTGCGTCGATCTGACCGGGTGAATAGACACCCGTACGAAGCCGAAGATGGCCGAATTTATCACGGATTCGGATGATTTCCGAGGTCTCGACAACTTCCTCCGCCAGATGTGCGGGAATGAAGATAACGCCTTCACGCTTGGCGAGGACAATGTCGCCGGGCATCACCGTGGCTCTACCGATTCTGATTGTGGTATTGATACCCATTAGCATGACTTCTGTCAAAAATGACGGGTCCCAGCCGCGGGTGAACACATAATAGTCCGGCATCTGCAGCACACCCTCAATATCGCGGGCGCCCCCGTCGATTATTACACCTTTTCCGCCTGTTTTTGCGGAAATAGCATTCGCAAGGTTATCTCCGAGGAATGTGCCGTTCACAACTTTTCCCATCAGGTCGACAACAATAACATCACCGTCCACGCACGTGTCGATAATCCACGAATTCTGCGCACCGACACGGCCGTCACGCTCGCCATCGGCAAGGATAACGTCGTTCACATCGGGACGGAGCGGCATATATGTGGCCGTAACAGCTCTCCCAACAATCACCGGATTGTCATGGGTTAAAACCCAACCGGATTCGAATTGATAATGATAGCCGTTCCGCTCGGTTACCGCCCAAGCTTCTTCGATCGCAACGCCTTCCATTCGTTCAATAATATCGTCCGGAACTTTCGGGCGGCCGTCGGGGAACCGTTCACCCTCCCACAACGGCGTATGCTCGATAATATCCTCTTTCGTCCAGTTGCCAGCTTGGGCATAAACCATCTGGCCGGTCATTATTGCGGTAACGATTATTCCGCACATCACCAGTAACGCAATTTTGCTTCTCATATTATTCCTCCGTTCATAATAATCGATTGTATAAGATTTTCTGTTCATCAAAACTCTTAGAGGTTCGTTATTTCGCATATCTATCGATAATCTCCTGAGCAAGATGCGGAGGAATAAAAAGGACGCCTTCAAAACCGCCAAGTACCACATCGCCGGGCATGACCGTTGCGGTACCCATGCGAACGGGGCAATTCTTACCGGTCAGCATGACGCCATGCAGATGCGTGGGATGCCAGCCGCGGTTGTAAATAGTGAAATTGGGGATATTGGCGTGAATTTCTTCTTTGTCGAGGGTTCCGCCGTTAATGACAAGGCCGCCTTTACCCTCGGTCATTTTATTGATTCTACCGGAAAGGCCGCCGCCGGCGAATGTGTTGGTTATTTCTCCCCAGAGATCTGCAACGACAATATCATTTGGAACAAGCGAGTCATACACCCTGCCATTCCACGAGGTTGTAACATCGTTTTTTTTGGCGTTTGCGGTAATGACATCGGCAACATCCGGTCTTATCGGCATAAATACGCCGGTCACCGCTCTGCCGACAAGCACAGGGTATTGCTGATTGACCTCGTAGCCATCGTCATACTGGTTGTTGTAGCCGTGCTTTTTCAAAACCATGATTGCATCGTCGATTACGACGGTTTTCAGTTTTTCAAGCACCTCGTCGGGAACTTTGGGCCGGCCGTCTTCAAACCGTTCACCTTTCCATTGCGGGGTGTACTTAATAAGGTCTTCTTTCGTGAATGTGGTCTCCTGAGCCCTGGCGGGAATTGCAGCCGCGATACAGACGACCATCATCGCGAAAAGAACCGCCAATGCCGTAACATTCTTTTTCATATTCTTCTCCTTGCACTGAATAAATACGTTTCAGTTACCGGGGCGCCCGGAAAATCAGTTAAACCGTGCCGCCCGTTGACGCTCAAACATTTGCCGTATAAACTGTCCCTCCTTGTGTAGTTGTTGTTTGCCTTTGATATGCCCTCATACTATCAAAACGACAGAAAATTCTTTTGGCTCGTATGTCTATTATGATGAATCTTTTGCTTTTATCCTAAACCTTTCCGATACTTAGTGTCATTTTTGTATCCTGAATGTCTACCGTCTCAGAATACGCTGTATTTTCAATATTTCCAAGAATAAGTTCAGTTGCAAGCACTTCGGTCTTTATTAGGTCCGCATGTGTCTCTATCGCCTCTGGAATATCACCATCAGCCTTTATGCCGAGTCGAATCCGGTCGTCAGGAACAAGATCGGCGTCGCGACGCGCATTCTGAACAAAACGGATGACATCGCGTGCCAACCCCTCGAGTTCAAGTTTCCGCGTTATATTTAGGTCGAGACAGGCAAACAGTCCGCCCTCTGACATACATGCATGTCCCTCCTCGGCAATAATCCGCATCTCGTATTCCTCGGGAAGGATTTCCTCGCCGTTAACGCGGAGAATGCCGCTGTCGAGAATTTCGCTTTCGCCGGATTTCACCGCAGCAAGGATATCTTTCATTTTCTTACCGAGACGGGGTCCGAGTAGCCGTGCATTCACCGCAATCTCCTTCCGTCCCATTTCGCCAACATCATCAGTAAAATCCACTGTTTTCACATTCAGCTCATCTTTGATGATATCCGTATGGTTTTCTGCAAGACGAGCGTCTTTACCCGCGAGCGTGACCTCGGGGAGCGGCTGACGGACTCTGATACGGTTCTGGTGACGGACGCTGTGTCCGAGTGAGCAGATACGGCGGACAACATCCATACGACTCATAATGTCTTCGTCGAGAATAATATCGCCCTCGCCAGGCCAGTCTGAAAGGTGTACCGAGCGTTCGCCGGTGAGATTCTTGTAGATGTGTTCCGCGGTGAACGGTAGAAGCGGCGCAATCATCCGACAGGTGTTGACAAGCACAGTAAAAAGCGTGTCATAGGCGTCTTTCTTGTCGCTGTCCGATTCACTTTTCCAAAAGCGGCGGCGATTCCGTCTGATATACCAGTTGGTAAGTATCTCAATGAAATCCTCGACTGCCGCACAAACCTCAGGAATGTCATACTCGTCCATAAGCGCGGTGACTGTCGCAATCGTTTCCGACAGTTTCGAAAGAATGTAGATGTCCATCTCGTTTGAGGAATCGTTTCTGACCACCGGCGTATAATTGTCGATATTTGCATAAAGCACAAGGAAATAATACGAATTCCAAAGCGGCAAAAGTGCCCCTTTTTGTGCGAGGGGAATAGACTTACCCTCTCGGTCGATGGAAAAGTTTCCGCCGCGGAGGACCGGATTGTTCATGAGCAGCCACCGCATGGTGTCGCTGCCAAGTTCCTCGAACACGTTTTCAGGCGGAGGATAGTTTTTCAGCCGTTTCGACAGTTTCTGCCCTTTCTCGTCCAAAACGACACCATGGCAGATGCTGTTCAGGAACGCCGGTTTGTCGAACAGTGCGGTAGACAGGATCGTCATCGTATAGAACCAGCCGCGTGTCTGCGCAACATATTCCACAATGAAATCCGCCGGGAAATTGCTCTCGAACCATTCCTTATTCTCAAACGGATAATGCACCTGCGCATAGGGCATCGATCCCGAATCAAACCAGCCGTCCAGAACATCCTCAATCCTGCGCAGGGTGCCGCCGCAATGTGGACAGATGCCAGTCAGCTCGTCCACAAACGGACGGTGAAGATCAGTTACTTTCACCCCAAAATCTTTCTCCATTTCGGCAAGGGAACCGTACACTTTCCGGTAATCGCAGAGTTCGCTATCGCATTTCCAGATCGGTATCGGCGTGCCCCAGAAACGGTTACGCGAAATGGACCAGTCGCGGGCATCCTCAATCCATCTGCCGAACTGGCCGTCTCTGATATGCGAGGGTATCCATTTTATCTCCTGGTTAAGTTCAAGCATTCGGTCTTTAATCGCCGTCACCTTTACATACCATGACGGAAACGCGCGGTAAATGAGAGGGGTGTCGCAGCGCCAGCAATGCGGATAGTTATGTTCGATGGTTTCCTGTTTGACCAGTTTGTCCTCGTCCTTGAGCCGGTGAATGATATCTTTGTTCGTGTCGAACACCATCCTGCCCTGATAATCGGGGACGCGCTCGTCGAAATTGCCCTGATAATCGATTGGTGCGATGGTCGGGATACCGTTCAGGTCGCAAAGTTTCTGATCGTCCTCACCAAATCCGGGCGCTATGTGAACAATCCCGGTGCCATCCTCGGTGGAAACAAAATCGGCGGCCATTACTTTGAATGCATTCGGTGTATCTTTAAAGAAATCGAATAACGGCGTGTATTCGAGACCGACCAACTCCGCGCCTTTCAGCGTCCGAATCTGTTCTGCGTGCCCAAGCTGTTTTTTGAAATCCTCGATACGGTCGACTGCGAGAATATAATGAGCGTTACCCTCGCGGAAAAGCGCATAGTCGATATCGGTGCCGACCGCCGCGCCGAGATTGGACGGCAGCGTCCAGGGCGTGGTCGTCCAGACGAGCAGGCTGGTGTACGGCGGCAGATTGTCTGAGCCGTTCAGTTCGAACAGCACAGTTACCGACGGGTCCTGTTTCGGACGGGTGGAATCGTCCAGACGGGTTTCGAAATTTGAAAGCGCTGTCTCGCACCGTGCGCAGTATGCCAGCACCCGCGCACCCTCGTAAATCAATCCCTTGTCGTACAGTTCTTTAAACGCCCAGAGCACGCTTTCCATGAATTCGATGTTCATAGTGCGGTAATCATTCTTAAAATCGACCCAACGTCCCTGGCGGGTAACAATATCCTCCCAGACATCGATAAATTTCATGGCAAGCGACCGGCAGCCCTCGTTGAACTTGTCAATACCGTATTCAGTGATCTGCAAACGGCCGTGAATACCGGCTGTTTTCTCCATCTCCATTTCCGCGGGAAGCCCGTGGCAGTCCCAGCCGAACCGCCGGGGCACATGATAACCCCGCATGGTTTTATACCGCGGGACAACGTCTTTCACATAGCCGGTCAGGATATGCCCGAAATGCGGGGTACCGTTCGCAAACGGCGGTCCGTCGTAGAACACAAAGTCGTTATCGGCCGATTCTCTCATTTTCACCGATTCCTCGAACGTTCGGTCGTTTCCCCAGAATTCAAGGATATCTTTTTCTATTGACGGAAAATCAGGTTTCGGTGAAACGGGATCAAAAACGGTTTTGTTTTTATGGTTTTCGCACACGTGCAGTTAAATCTCCATTGAATATGTGGTAACTGAATATCATTTTTACATGTTCACAATATAACTTAACAATATATGATTAATTATACTGAATTGCAAGTGGCACCGTCGAAACAGAGCAATTCGAGAGGATAAAGCAAAACAGTCATCAAATTTTTGTTTTTTTTAGTATTTTTATTATATCACATGAGCCAATTTCAAAAGTCATTGTTCCCGATTGATGATATTTTCACGGATAGGGCAATAATTTCGTTTTTACGAGTGTTTTTGCCCTCGTGAAAGAACTATCTGCCGCTCGTTAATGGTTTCAAGTCCCTTTTAAACAGAGATTTTCCCACTCCTTACCGGATTCTTATAAAGTAGTATTCATTTGATACGTACTGATTCCCTATTGTACCATACGCATGAGTTGGTCAGCGGTAAGCGCCAGAATGCCGAACATCAGATGCGCCATGACTTTTGCTGCTCCCCGTCCCCGGAATCGATGTGGAGCTTGAACCCGTTCCACGATTCACGATACCCC
>CAZCDQ010000041.1:0-24430 GCA_964497605.1 uncultured bacterium | reverse complement strand
AATAAGATAACCCTTTTGGGTGGGGTTTTCAATAGCAAAAATCGCTCAAGTTAGGTGTTATATAAATTGACAGTATGTATATTTTTATCATCTTTAGTCTTCCATGAAAACTTAGTAACAACTGGTGCTTTTCTTTTAGGTTTTAACAATTCGCGATTTCTTATTTCAAAACATATTGTCCCAATATCACTATGTTCTTCATCTATTAAATCAAACGAATATAATATCATAGATGATTGCTCTCTTGGTAATCCAAATACTATTTCTTTAATGTTAGAATAATGAAGATAATCACCATCAAGAATTAATGCTTCTTCTGAGCTTGAATGCTCAGCAGAAAGTGTTTGCTTAAGTAACAATAAACTTTGTAGTATTGAACTTTTGCCGCTACTATTCTTGCCTGAAAGCACTGTTAAAGGTGCAAAACTTAATTTGTCTAAATTCTTAAAAGCTTTAAAATTTTTCAAGCTCATTTCTTTTATCATCATTTACTCCTTCTATTATTTATAAACGATAATATACTATTGATTATAGCATGTCAAGTATATTCTTATCCCCTCACCTCTCTCCCCACTCCCCCGCCAATCAACAGCCACAAAAAGAACGGGCCGCCGAGGAGCGCGGTGATCACGCCCACCGGGATTTCGGCGGGCGCGATGAGTATACGCGAAAGGGCATCGCAGAGCGCGAGGAAGAGGCCGCCGAATGCAATGGAAGCGGGCGCGAGGTAGCGGTGGTTGGTGCCGACCAGAAGACGGCAGATATGGGGCGCCATCATGCCGACAAAACCGATGGGGCCGCAGACCGCAACAACACCGCTCACCATCAGCGAGGCGGCAAAGAACAGTGCTGTCTTGGTTTTGTAAACGTTTACACCGCGGCTTGCGGCGATATCGTCCCCGGTTGAGATGAGATTGAGTTCGTTGAGATGCCAGAGCACGATGATCGTGCCGAGGAGGATGAACGGCAGCATGTTCAGAAGCGAATCGTACCCGGCGAACTCGAAACCACCCATGAGCCAGCGCACAATGCGGAACGACTGCGAGAAATCACTTAGGTACTGGAAAAACAGGATTAGGCTCGAGAAGAAAAAACTGATTGCGACGCCGGCGAGCAGCATAATGGCGGTGGAAAATCCGCGTTTGACCCGTGTGACACCGTAGACGATTGAGATCGACAGAAGCGCACCGAGGAATGAGAATACAGTGACACCGGATATGCTGAAAACAACGGCCGGCAGCCCCGTAAACATATACACCGCCGCGCCAAACGCCGCGCCGCTCGACACGCCGAGAGTGAACGGTGTCGCCAGCGGATTTCTGAACATGGCCTGAAACACCATGCCGCAGAGCGACAGGGCGATCCCGGCGGCGAACGCGGTTAATACCCGCGGTACACGGATGCGCCAGAAAATATAGGCGTCAATATTCTCCCCGATGCCGGCGCTGTCGCGGAACGCATCCGACAGATCACCCGGGATCATGAATTTTATACCGATCATGGGGGTCAGAATCAGGACTGCAACAGCGGCGAGTGCGAGGATGACGAGGATAGCGGTTTTTCTCATAGCTCGATATCCTCCGGAACGATGACTGGACGGCCGGTTGCGGGATGATCAGTGAACAGGAATTCCTTACCGAACACCGGTTCGAGCACGTCGTTGCACATCACCTCGTCCGGTGTTCCGGTAAATGCAACTGTACCGTTTTTGAGCAGGATGATGCGGCCGCTTAGGATCGAAGCGTTGTTGATATCGTGGGTGACTGAGACAATAGTAATGCCCTGCGAGCGGTTCACCCGTTTCAGGGTTTTATTGATGTCGAAACGGTGTTTCGGATCGAGGAATGTCGTCGGCTCGTCCAGAAGCAGGATATCCGATCCCTGAGCGATTGCCGCGGCGATGAAGACGTTCTGACGTTCCCCGCCGCTGAGCGTATTCAGGTATCGTCCGCGGAGATGAGAGGTTTCTGTAGCCTCGAGGGCCTTCGTAACGGCCTGATTATCCTTTGCGCCGAAAGATGTGAACGGACTCAGATAGGGATACCGCCCCATCATGACAAATTCCTCCGCGGTAAAATCGAGGCTCCGGCTGTCGCCCTGCGGGACATAGCTAATGAGTTTTGCAAGGTCTTTCTGTGTATATGATTCGAGAGGACTGCCGAATACGGTCACTTTTCCTGCGCCGCCGGTGTGGATGCGCATCAGACATTTCAGCAGCGTTGTCTTCCCCGCCCCGTTCGGCCCGATGATAGAGACGTATTCGCCCTTGTGCACTGAAAGTGTAATATTTTTGAGGATAATATTTTTTTGGATGGAAAAGGAATAGTTCTCGATGGCAATAAGGGGGGTGTTCATGTGTACGTAAAACCTTCTGCTGTTTCAGGGTCGTGATGTTTTTTGGAATTACACCCCCGCTTCGCGGTTTTCCCATCAGGTGGATGCTTGGTATCCGGTATTTCAAATCTCTTCTAATAGTGGATATGTCAAGAGATATCGGGACAGAAAGGTAATATTTGAATTCTCGACACCCGAAACGCAGCGCTTTTTATTGCTGCAAAGCAAATCCTGACCTCACCGAACGCTTTCATACCCGGGTTTTGATCCGGGTTTAGCGAACACGATCTGCCAGACTTGCATTTTATTCGCACGGAACGCTCCCGCGAAACTCAGGAGATAATAGGTCCACATACGGTAAAACTGCTGGCCGTATTTATCTTTCAGCTTGTCCCAGTTCCGGTTAAAATTCTCATACCAGGCCATGAGTGTTCTGTCGTAATACGCACCGAACGAATGCCAGTCGAGAAGCAACAACAACCCCTCCGATGCCTCGACAATCTGTCGGGCTGAGGGTAACATCGAATTCGGGAAAATATATTTCAGCACCCAGGGGTCGCCGGATTTCACCGATCTGTTGTTGCCGATGGTGTGAAGCAGGAAGATGCCGTCACGGTTTAGTGATCTGGCAACCGTTTTCATGAACGTCCGGTAGCTTCTGTATCCAACATGCTCGAACATACCGACCGAGACAATATCATCGTACGTAATGTCAATATCGCGGTAATCGGTAAGCGAAACATTCACCGGGAGATCGTAACAGGTTTCTGCGCAATACCGCGCCTGATCTTTCGATACGGTGATACCCGAAACCTTTGAGCCGTATTTTTTCGCCGCGTGACGTGCAAAACCGCCCCAGCCGCATCCGATATCTAGAACACGATGGCCTGGCCGGAGATGCAGTTTCCGGCAGATCAGATCATGTTTTGCTGTCTGTGCATCCTCAAGATTATGCGCATCTTTCCAGTAAGCACAGCTATAGACCATATTCCGGTCGAGCATGTTCTCAAAGACATCCCGGCCGATATCGTAATGCCTTTTACCGATTTCGAAAGCTTTCGAACGCCGGTAGGGGTTGGTTACTTTCGATTTCATCATATGCCACCAAAACCGAGCTTTCCCCTTTACTTTTTTATCGAGACTATGACGCAGAATCCGGTCGAACAACTGATCGAGCGCATCGCAGTCCCACCAACCGTTCATATACGACTCGCCCAGAGCAAGCGAACCTCCCGCCAGTAGCCGTGAGCAAAAGGCGGGATTGTTCACTTTAATATCCCAGGGGCGGCCGCCGTTTAATTTGATATCGGCCGAGTCAAGCAATTTTTGTAATACATGTTCCATCTTCCATTCACCCGAATGTTCGATAGAATTTTTTAAGCTTCTGTTTCCAATGCAAGCAGCAGACCTTTAATGAAGCCGTAGGAGAATGCAAATCCCTGGCTGCCGCTGTTCGGATCGTCATGCTGCGGAACATGATCCGGCATCAGCATGTACGGATATCCGACATCACTTAACGTCTGGACAACCTCATAGAAATTCATGTCGCCGTTATCGGGATAGACCTCCATAAAGTCGTTCCATCCGCCGATGATATTTCTGAAATGAATGTTGAAAAGCTGGTTCCGTTCACCGACCCAGGTAAGAATCGGATGAATCTCGGTATCAGGATCTTTCAAACCCTCGGCGGTCGAGCCGATACACAGATTTAATCCGTGATACGGGCTGTCGTAAAGCTGACAGAACCGCTGAATGCCCGCGAAAACGTCGGGACTGTTCCAGCGTGTAATACCGCGATATCCCTCGGGAGTCGGCGGATCGGCAATATGATTTCCGAGCTGCACTTCCCATTCTTCTGCGACCGGGAGAATTCTGTCAAGGAGATACGTTATACGTTCGAAAATCTCATCGACATCGACTTCACCGGCAATTGTCAACGGTTCATTGCGTTTGAGCGCTTCCTCGTAATTCCAGGTGCTGTATGTGACATTTCCGCGTTTCGGATCGGGCGTACGGCCGGTACGAAGCACCGGATGAATCGTGGTGTTGTAGTTTAATAGCCGAACACCGGTTTTTCCGGTTACCTCGATCATCTGCTGGATGATTTCGATCTCACGGTCACGTTCGGGGCTTTTGCCGAGCATAATGTTTGGATATCGTTGCCTGTCGATGCCGGCGGATGACAGCGGCAGATGGTACGCCTCAAGACTGATACCGTATTTTTCGCAGTCTTCTTTCTTTTGAAGCGAATCTTCAAGGTCCCAACCGACACCGTCAATAACCCTCGGTGCGCCTCCGTCGATATGATAGACACCATTACGGGCTTTGAATTCAAGATTTTCTTTCGAGGTTCCGCCTGACTGGCACCCGACATGCATCAGTATGGGCTTTTTCGCCTGTTGGGTATCGACCGAGTCGGTATTTGCGCAGCTTGCCGCAATAGCGCCGACAGAACCAGCGGTAAAGGTTTTGCCAAAATCTCTTCTTTTCATGTTTTTAGGTCTCCTTAATAATGCAATTAATATTAATATGAAAAATGATGAATGGCATGAACAGTATAAAAAATGAATTGCTTCGGTTATCGAATCTTTCGTATTATATTAGTATTTAGTGTATTAAGCAACAGAAATTACAAATATTTTATTATATTATAGGTTTCTTTTCAGAAAACGGAAAAAAATGGGGCTTATCAATACGGTCGATTTGCTGAAACATGCGGACGATCATTCATATGCTGTCGGTGCGTTCAATGTTATCAATCTCGACTTTCTCAACGGTATTCTCGAAGCTGCCGAGGAAATGAAATCTCCGGTCATAATCAATATCGCGCAGGTCCATTTTCCATTCGTCAATATCGAGCAGATCACTCCCGCAATCAAACAAATGGCTGAAAAAGTGTGTGTGCCGGTCGTTCTTAACCTTGATCACGGAATTGATATCGAGGTTGTCGTACAGGCGCTCAGATGCGGTTTTTCTGCTGTCATGTACGATGCTTCGAAAAAACCTATCGAACAGAACATCGAGGAAACGAAGCTCGTTGTGAAAATGTCCCATGCGGTCGGTGTCAGCGTTGAGGCGGAACTCGGCCGTGTCGGGGGCGCTGAGGACGGCCGTAAAACCGCAAAAGCTAAACGTGAATTTTTCACCGATCCTGCAGAGGCCGAACGCTTTGTGAACGAAACCGGTATCGACGCCCTTGCGGTGTCGGTCGGCAATGTGCACGGTTTTTATGACGGTGATCCAGAGCTTGATTTCGACCTGATCGCGGAACTAAAACGGCGCACCGGGATACCGCTTGTGCTTCACGGCGGTTCGGGCATATCCGATGACGATTTCAGGCGGGCGGTTAATCTCGGTATTCGTAAAATTAATTTTTTCACCGAAATGAGCAAACTCGCCACCGACCGAGTACGAGAAATGCTGAATAGTTCTGACAAATATTTTATCCAGGATGCTCTCAAAGAGGCAAAAGGAACCATAAAACAAGTCGTCAAAGAACGTCTGCGTGTATTCGGAAGCGCAAACTCCTGCACGCTGCCGGGAAATATCTTTCCGACAGGGACCTGAACATCCGGGGGATTATCATGCGAAACCAGTACCGGTGCACAGATTAATTCGAAACCTTCGCAGCCGCAGCGTATCGATGACGCCGAACTGGTCGATAATGTAACAAATACTATCACTGAAATACATCCGTAAAAATGGCAATGGATAACTGCTTTCGGATGAAATAATGGATGGAGTCTCAATACCAGTGAAAAACGGTATCGCTTTTATCGGAAGTGTGATTGTAGACGAAGTATCTGAGGTGCTTGAACCGGGCAACCTTGTTTATTCGGACGGCTCGATGTATTTGAAAGGCGAAGATTATGAAACCGAGGATATGCGCTACAGTCTGGGTGGAATGGCCACAAATAACAGCGTTAATCTCGCAAAAATGGGCGTTCCCTATCCTATACGTGTTATCGGCAAGATAGGAACCGACGATAATGGCCGCAGGATTAGAGAAGCTTTTAAAACAAATGGTATTTCCGATAAATATCTCATCGAAACAAACGAGCACCCCACATCTCGCACACAGGTTATCTATATTAAAATTTCTGACGAAATTGTCAACCGAACATTCCGTTATTATTTCGGCGCGATGGGAAGTTTTTCACTCGATGACATCAATTATTCGGTTCTCGAAGGATTTAAAATCGCCATGGTGGGATACTGCCTTCTTATTCCCTATTTTGATACTGTCGATCCCGATTATGGCGCGGCAATCGGGAGCATTCTGGCAAATCTGCAGTCGATGGGGATTCGGACGTGTATGGATTTTGTTACCCCGAAACGCGACAGGTGGTGGAAATTCAAACGGTTCAGAAAAACGCTTCAGTGGGTCGATATTCTAACAATCGGCGAAGATCAGGCGCAAGGAATAACCGGTATTTCCGATGAACGGACTGCGGTGCAAGCACTTGTCGAGGAGTATGGTGTCAAAACTGCGGTAATTCATTGCGGTGATAAGGGAGAAAACTATCTATATAGCGCATCCTCGGGTCTGCTGAAACAGCCTATTTACAAAGTTCCTTCGGAGGAATACAAGGGCAATGTCGGTGCAGGGGACGCGTTTGCATCGGGTTTTATCCACGCCGTTCATCAGGATTGGGACGATGTGACAGCGCTTAAATACGCAACTGCATCCTCAGCAGTCAGCCTTGGCAGTATCACCTGTACCGATGCTATGCGCGAGGAAAGCTATATCCTTGAGTATATGGATACCCGGCCGGTTATCAAATAATCGTGAAGATTCTTTTTGCATAGTATTATGATAACATCTACTATGCCCAGAAGCATGGCAACTCGCTGTTTTTTAATCATTATGACAGGATTTATATTACGTGTTATGTAAAAAAAACCGGATTAATAAGCGATAATCCGGTGATTTTTTTAATCTTTACTATAGAGAAAGTTTATACAGTCAAATCAAGTCTCCGGTTTGGATTTGTCGTATCGCGTTCAGCGGCAACCTGCTGCTGTGCCTGCTGTTGACGCTGGAGCTGTTCCGTTCTGTTTTCGGTCACGCCCCGTTCTTCAACACTTTGTCGAGCCCTTTCTTCGGGCACAGCGGCGTCAACAAGACCTGTGTTCTCATTGTTCGTTTCCTCTGTGAGCCCTTGATCAGGGGTGTTGTCAGGATAAATCACACCAAGATTTGTATCGCGCTCGTTTCCGGTACTCTCAACCCCATATTCGGCTTGCAGTCTTTGCGTTTGATAAGATACTTCAAGCGTATCGTCGACCTGTGCGATCTCGGCGCCTGTATTCATATTTTCCTCTACAGGTTGAGGCTGTTCCTGTTTCGACATTGCAGAAGCTAAATACTGATTGTTTGTTGTTGTTACATTCTGAATAGGCATTCTATTACCCCGCGCTATCGTTATACAGTATTATTCCTCAAGAAATATTCGCAGACGTTTTCTTCCTACCGGAAGAACAATGTCCAAAACCTTTTTTTCCTCGTCCAATCGGTTTTCCGAACCGCCTCTATCTGAATGGCTTATATCTTTCACGTTGTAGACAGCATTGCTGATATCTTGCGATTGTATAAACTTATCAGATTGTTCCTCGTTAATAGCAATCCGCGTTTCACGTTCGGAAATTCTGCTCTGTGTTTTTCTTGCCTGCTTTACATATTCGTCATTACGCTCAGGCTGATGCTGTATACTGGCCGTATCAGCCTGAGAAACGGCGTATGCTGTTGACAGGTTGATTTTCAATGACATATTCGCTTCATTAATATCCGGAATATTCATTTTAATCACCTCACAAACAAATTTCTATTACAGTACCTATATTCAATATAATTCATTATTGCTATTTGTCAATTTATTTTTAAGAGGATTTTGGAAGGATATTGTTTAAGACAGGGGAGAAAATAAAACAGTCGATAGCGGCTTAATGCAGAGCTATATTCATCGGGAACCATATATAACTCTAAAAATCTGGGCCGATCGAAAGATAAAATACCGGTTTGGGATCGTGCTCTTTCTCCATAACGCGCCATGCGGTATCGAGACGGAGTATGGCAATACCAAGGTTCATCCGCATACCAACACCCCAGCTCATTTTGATATCGTCGAAATAAAGTGTATCATCGTCAGAACGTCCAAAAACATCAAAACTGTCATTAAATACCTTTTCCCTGACAATTTCTCCGTCAACATCCCTTTCTGTGATCTCATATCTTCCCCAGGCAGAACCGATATCGGAAAAGATCGATCCGCTGATATTCCCTAATGTTATAGGAACAGGCCAACCGAACTGAAGATATTCTATAAACGGGAATCTGAATTCGAAATTGGTTAAGAAATATTTCTGGCCGTGCAATTCGTAGTAATTATATCCCCGAAGCGGTGAAGGAAACCTTGAGAAAAAGAGGTCCTGGGAGCTTTCAATATATGCGGGGATACGGGATATCCGTGCATTCAGCCAATTATCTGTCCCGCCAAGGAAGAACAACCGCGGCTGCTTACCGTAGCTTGCTCCGTAGCCTAATTTTGCGGTTATACTATATTTATTTTCGATTCTGAAATACTTGCGGTAATCGATTTCGAATATCGAATACGACACATCGCTCATTGCTAATTCAGGACTGTGTTCGAAATTGATCTTATAACGGGTACCGCGAATCGGACCGGTATAGCCAAATAGAGCGTTGTCGCTGACAAATTCAGTTTCGAAATTAACCGTGCGCACACCGTCGAGTTTCTCAGATTCGTAATAATAGTACTGTGGTCTGTTATAGTATAGATAATAAGTGCTTGTATAAACGTTCCGTTCAATTCCGAGGAAATTCATTGAAAAATCGAACCGTTTAAACCTATTGAACGGGCGGGACGCAAGAATAGTACCGCCGTACGTTCTGTCGCTGAACATATCCCAGTTCGAGGAGCGGTAATAAGTTTTATAATGGAACAGCCCAATGCCGTAATTAGTCTGATTCTTCAAATAATAATAAGACGTGACAATATTGCTTTCCTCGAAAGAATAATAGAGGTTTCCCGCTAAATTGATACGGTGATTTCCCATAACATCCGAAATCGAAATTGTCCCCATGCCGCCAGGTCCCATGAATGTGTTATAGCTTGCATTCGCATTGAATAAATCGGGAGAAAATTTTGTTTCATATTCACGGGGTGAAATCAAATCAACTGCGATCGTCTGCCCAGATCCATCGTCCTCAAAGATGACCGCAGAGGAATCGGCTCCATTTGTCGCAAGCTGTTCAAGGGTTTCAGCACGATACGGCGTTGTAGTAAGATCTTCGTTGTTCAGTTCCCGCAGCAGAGGGCGTTTTAGAACATTAATATCCCAGCCGCCTTCCTCGAAACAGGCAAATGCAATTTTCGAGCCGTCCGGCGACCAGTCAGGCGATGATGCGCCGGACAAAAGATTTGTAAGTGGGATAGTCCTCCCATCTGCAATATTGACATAATACAGGTTCACAATACCATTTCTATCAGAGGTAAACACAATATTTTCACCGTCCGGTGACCAGTCAGGTCCACGGTCGTTAAACAGGCTGTTAGTTAAACGCTCTACCCCGGAACCATCAGCATTCATGATGAAAATATTATACGAACCATTCATCTCGTTTATGGAGTATTTATAGGGCGCTTCCATCCTGTCTGAAGCAAAAACGATTTTCGTACCGTCAGGACTCCATTTCGGATCAAATTCGTCGAAATAATCGTCGGTCAAACGTACAAATTCTTCAGTTTGCACATCAACTGTGAACAGGTCGAGTTTGCCTCCCTTTATACCGCAAAATAGAATCTTTTTGCCATCCGGACTCCATGACGGGGAATAAACTGCATCCATTTCGGGGACAATTGTTTTCTCGAATCCGCTCTCTTCCGCCGGCTGAATCTGTATCGCATCGTGTTCTCCGACTTTTGTCGAGAATGTAATCATACTGCCGTCCGGAGACCACGAGAGACCACCGCGAAGCCAGTGCATCTCCTCATATTCTCCCGCTTCTTCACCTTTTATGCCGTCGTCAATGATCTTCCCGTCTATAGCGCTCATCACCATGATTTCTTTATAATCGCTCCTGTCGGTTAAAAACGCGATTTTGTCGCCGGTATTGTTGAATGTGGGATTCACATTAAGATAATTCCGAAGTTCCGTGTGATCAGTCAGTTTCATCGCAAAATCTTCAGGTATCTCCCGGTCTTTGACATTTGGCCAGTGTTCTGCGCGAAGACGACGATGCCAGATTTCGGAGAGATCCTCGACGCTTTTACCGAATATTTCTTTGAATGAGGTGTCGGTGTTCTTGGTCATTTTAACCGACTGCAAAAGTTCACCTGCAATCCAGCGGTCCGGGCCCCCGTATTCTTCCTGAAGGAATTTGAAAAACGATTCACCGCCCTTATAGACGAGATAACCGCTGTTGATATAATGAATCGGCGGCAGATAACCGTTGATGATACCGTCGCGGACTATCATATCGCCCTCGGTGCTCCAGTATTGACTTTCGTGCTCAGCGAGACCCTCGGCAAACCACAGCGGCACCTGAAACATATATTCCCGTCCCATGATCGAATCGATTAGGCCACCGTAAAGTAAATCGAACATTAGTGCATGAGTAAGTTCGTGGTGAATAACATGTTTGAATTTATCAAGCGACCCCTCCCAGGGCAGCACAACACGGTTTTTAAACAACTCGGTGAATCCACCGGTGCCTTCGGTAATGATCTCAGTAATAACATTCGTCTGGGTGAAATCGTTGTGGGAATTGAACACCAGCAGTGGTATCCGTTTTTGCGGGGTATAATTCCAATGCTTCGAGAGAGTCTCATAAGACTGTTCGGCAATTTCCGAGGTTATATTTGCGATTTCATATCCACCCTCGGTATAATAAATATCGAAATTTTTCGTGGGGATATAATGCCATTTGAAATCGGTATAATTTACTTTGTTTTTCCCGAACATCTGTCCGAAAGCATTCTGCGGCGCAATGAGTAGAACGGCAGCAATCGCATATGTAATCCACTTTTTCATAATTTAAAAACTCCGCAATAAGTTTACGGATAATCCGCGATCCATAACATTCACATTTACAGCCGTCTGAGCCTGATTCATATCCTGAACGAGCCTTGAAGCGTTCAGGCCGGAAAGAAAATGGTTTAGCAATATTCCTGCAGCGCAGTATTTTATGTAGTTTTTATAATCGAGTTCGCGTTCACGCAGATTTTTATATCTGAGACGGTTCGCATTTTCGTCCCACTCCCACATTTTATCTCCGGTATACAATACCGGGTTGTACTCGACCTGTTTTTGATATTGATTATATTCAAACGAGGACTGATAAAAGCCAATCGCATTGAGATATGCGGGATCGCCGAGTCCGGACGGTTTCACACCGGCATGAAGTGACGCGTGGAAAATATAATCGTTATGATAAGAATTTTTGAGAGTCGTGTTATAAAAATAAGCGCCCCACATAACCAGTTCTGAGGCGATAAACACTTTCGCGCTCCCCGTTGAACCGGCATAATACTGTCCAAGTCCCGGCACAGCAAATGATAGAAGAAAGGCTTTCACATAATCCTTTTCCGCCGCCTTACAATTGTCAACGGACACACCTATAAGTGTTACCGATATGCAAACCACGATAATTATATACTTCTTCAATTTTTCCTCAGAATTTTTTTGTTAGCATCAACATAGGAACTTTATTGTCAATAATATATTTTTCGGCAAAATAAATTCTGACCTTACTTAAATCGGTCTCGAACTGCTTATTATGATGATATGCAGCCCTTCCGGCGCTGATTGCCGAAAGGATTCTGTTCAGAATCATGACATTGATTCCCATCTGGCCGGCTTTTAGCTTGTCGTTCGATTCCCCCCGGATATCCATATATTCGAGGCGAAGGTCTGATTTGATATCGCCAGTGCTTTCAGGGCCAACATATGTCCCGTTCCCGTCACCGATGGGCAAAAGCGACGGATTCAGATCAGCGATATCCTCCCAACCGTATACAAAATGGTCGTATTTACCTATCATTTCATAATATTGCTGGGTTTTTGATGATGGCAGGCTGTGTGAAGCGCCGTTATCCTCGAGAATATCCCTGATGTCATTATAGTCCTGGGGGCCAACCTCGCTCTCATTGATATCGTATACATTGACCAGCCAATCCCAGTAATTGTAATACAATTCGCTGCCGTCCGAATGGACGTAATCGGTATAATGCCAGTGCGCCTCGGCGAATTCCTGATATTCGGCTTCAAGATCGTTGCCTTCGCTGTCATTGGTTAAATACATATACCATGCGACTATTTCCACACCCATAAAAAAGAGACCGCGTTTCGAACCGACGTACGTTTCCCCAAGCCCCGGAATAAGCAGCGAAAGAAAGAATGCTTTGCGGGTGCTTTTCGGTTTCGGTTTGGAGCTTTTATCGCCGAACGGCCATATCGTGGGTTCTACCTGAATGTCGTCATCCGGCGCGGCAATGTTCATATCTGCAAACCGGGGAGCGGTTCCATCTGTGATCAATGAGTCAAAAGACTTAGTAACGGAGGATTTATCCGCAAGATCGGGGAATGTACGCTGATTCTGATCATTCTGCATGATAGACGTATGACGATCGTCAGCCGCACTTCCAACAGCAAAAAACATGATTAGTAAAAACGATAAGACGATGGTAATTCGCATGGTTAATATTACTCCTTGATAGATTATACGCACGACCAATAAAATTGTTCATATATAATATACGAATATTTCCACATTTTACAAAACGTTGTGTTCGTATCTCCGAAAAATGTGTATGGTCTTGTTATTTATATAATTATTCTCTTTATTTATGCCAAAACCACGCCTTTTTTGAGAAAACATGGATTTCATAACCGCAGAGTATTATTTTCAATATGGCAGAATAGAAACATTTTCAAATATTTATACGGAGAACTCAATGGACAGCACACTGAAACAAACCATAGATATCCGCACATCGAAAACAAGACCTATGCATATCAACGATGACAGCAGATTATCCAACAAGCGCCTGTTCGCACCGGAGTGCGACGACGGCATGTCTGTTGAAGTCAGAGGAAACGTGTATATCACTCAGGACGGTATTTCGGTGTATACCAGCGGCGGTGAAAAGATTCGAACGATAGAAGTTCCGGAAAGCCCCTCCAACATTTGTTTCGGGGGCGATAACATGCGGACACTATATATCACTGCGCAGACATCGCTTTATGCTATAAAAATGAATGTGAGCGGCAGATAGCACCGCTCACATTCGTGTATTTCATGTTGTTACTTCGTTGGATGAAGGGCCTCTTGGATATCCTCCGAAAGAATGTTTCTCCGTTTTCTGAATTTCGAAATGACCAATGTGGCGATCAGCACTGTCGCGAGGGACGGTATCGAAACATGGATACCGTACGGTGTTCCGATAAGCTCCCATATCGCAAACATGATAACACCGGCAATAAGACCGCCAAATGCACCATCTTCAGATACGAAACGCGAACCGATGTATGTAATTGCCAATAAAATGACTGCAATTCCGGCACGGAAAGCGAATGCCCAGTATGTTACTCCCAGAATTTCCTTGAGCGTTACCGCAACTCCCCAACCTACGAACAAAAGAATTATTGCAAGCAGCCTATTTAAAAACATCACTTTTTTTTCCGATGCTTCTTTATTGATATAGACCGTATAGATATCCCTGATAAATATCTGAATCGGCGCGAGGAAATTCAGCGGACCGGTCGACATAACCGCCGCAAAAAGTCCGCATAATGCGATACTTCCAATTATTTCACCGTGCTCAAGCATCATTGCCGGAGCGGCTGAAAGACCTGTCGGAAGCGCATCGCCGAAATGGATTTTGGCGCACATGCCGAGCAGGGCAAAACAAATGCCGATGGGCATAATGAGAAATCCGGCAATCCAGGTGCCCCTTACCGCTGTCTGTGTGTCTTTTGCGGCAAAAAGCCCGGTTATTGCAGCCTGTGCAGCGAAAAATGTAAAGACCGTTCCAATAACCTCGCCTGAGATCGTCAGCGGATTGTTCCCGCCCGAAATGCTCCAGTATTCGGGGGGAAGATCGGTTCTGAGCCGTGCAAAACCGCCTGCGATCGATCCGCCAATGAGACTAAGAGATGCACCCAGAGCAACAAGCATCCCGGTAAATATGACTACAACCTGAATGATATTGACCAATGCGATCGATTTCAGGCCACCGCCGATAATAATCAGCATAAAGATTATTGCCGCAATAAGCTCTGCATATATAATATTGATTCCCAACAACGGAGAAAGAAGCGCGCCGCCTGCCATAATCTGTGTAATGCCGATAAAGAAATATGCAAAACCGATAACGATTGCGGCAGTCATACGTGTTTTTGCATCGAACAGCCGTCCGATAACCTCCGGAATCGTGATCGCATTAAGCCGTCTGAACCGTGCTGACATAGTTGACGCAACGGCAAAGAACGCAAGCCCAAGCGAAACCGAGTATAATGCTCCCGTAATTCCGAAATTAAAACCACGTTGTGTTACACCGACTGTCGAAGCACCGCCAACCATATCACCGAGAACAATCGCAACGACAAGCGCCAGCGGCAGTGCCCGAGCAGCAACCAGAAAATGATTCGAACCGAGTTTCTTTTTAAGCACAATATTCGCCACTCCGACCGTAAGGATCGCATAAACAAGCAGAATGATTGCAGGAACGATTTGAATTTCAGACATTCTTTCTCCTTCTGTTTAAGATTTATATTTCTCAATTGAATGTATGACATTTCTTTCTGCCGCACAATACTATTTTACAGGAATTTTTTCGTTATGCCACGGAAAAGCCAATGTCGGTGGATTGACATACCGCCGGGTATGAATGAAAAATTCCGCTCCAGCGCCTGGATCGAGACGTATTGTGAAATAACGGTTATCAACCGGAATCTTTCTTCCACCTGTCTCGACACTGACGCATTGATGCTCTCCATATGCGCCGGTCTGAATGATCACCTCGCGCGGTTCGGTCTGATTAATATTGACCAATATCACATTTACCGTTTCATCCGACATGCCGGTCACTAACGCCGCAACGTCCTCGGGTATTCCCGCCCGGCGCTGTTCGGGGTCGAAATACCGAACCCGGGCGTGAACGTTCCAGATCATACCGGTCAGATAACTTCCCTGCATAAGCCTGTTAAGTGTGAGTGTCGGCGAATATGGATTAAATCCCATGGGCCAGTCTGCAAGCCTCGTATCGGGCGTTGTGATGTCGTTTCGGATGCCCTCGAGTTTCCGCCGGATTTCCTCGAATTCACGGGCCATTGCATTCACCGGATAATCAGGATTTTCACTTTCGAGAAAGCCTATCCATCCCTCAATCGGTATATACTCGAGATCCCGGCGATCCATTGACCACAAGTAAATCTCTATCCGCCGGTGAATAAGCAGGTTTGTTGTCCAATTATACCAGCCGGGCTCAGTAAGTTTCTTTTCCTCCCAAAAAAGTTCACCGTTTACCCACCTGAAATCGGGCGGTTCTGTTTTCCCTCCTTTTTCGCCGTAATTATGCGGTATCATAAACCGTCCATTCACCGTTTTACCGGCAGCGCACATATTGTCAAGTTGCTTACGGAGGACATCGATAAAGCTCTGATCGCCGGTCATCATTAGCGCGTTTGAGAAACCCGGCCACATACCCTTGTCGAACATGTTCCGGTGTGCAACATTCCCATATTCGGGTGACCACGGTGAAAAATCCCAGCCATACGTGCCGCCATACCATTTCCAGTTCGTTTCACCGCCGATAGAGCCATCCAGGCCGATATTTGTCGGGATATTGCCTCCGTTCGCGATGGTGTCGCGTTTCCACCGGTCGACATAGTCAATGAGCCATGTTCGGTATTTTTCCTCGCCTGAGATTGCGAACGCATTAAGCATGAGGTTCGTCGCGATGAGATTAAGCGGGTGATCGCCTGCGCTGTGTAAGTATTCCGCACAGTGGTCGAGCATTTCGGGATAGGCCTCTTCGGCATTAAGCATTTCGTTCCGCGCGGATGAGCTGTGCAGGATATGATATTTACCGGTAAAAGGATCTCCCACCCAGTCGTATTGTGTCGCACGGCGGAGCATCGGGCCTTTGCTGCCGTTCCAGATGCTTTTAATGATCTTTAAGTCCGGGTCATAATTCGGGGCCTCAGTATCCTCGTTCATATACAGCCCCGCAAAGCGCAGATACCGTTTCCTGAGCATGTTATCCCCGGGATCGGCCAGCCCCTGAAGATTAAATGCTCGCATGCCCTCGCCGTTGTGGTGCCAGTCCGACATGGGCATAAATTCCTTGTAATAACAGCCGTTTTCCGCAACCTTACTTGAATCGGTCGTCACCGCCGTATATTGTTTGATATGGCCATCATACCCTTTTTTGAACAGCTCAAGTACCGATTCAGAGGCTCCGAGAGAATAGAGCAACGTCCAGTTCGCGAATGTGTCGATCGCATCGTCGGTTCCATCCAGCGTCCCCCATCGGGGTGTGTGAAGAAGATATCCACGCTCGTCGAGAAACGCATCGGCAAATTCCTCAACCGCATCCGTACTCGCCCGAAGAAGCTTACGCTCCATAAGTGCCCAGGCGGGGGGGCTCATGGGTGTGTCTACGTCGATCAGCGTATCGGCATATACATGCACTGATAGTAATAAAGCCGCCATGACAAAATATATCCGCAAAACCTGAACAAAACGGATGTGCATTCTCCTCCCCTTTCACATATCGTACTTAAAATATTACAGTATTACCAAGTCTGGGCAGTCGGGGACCTCCAATATCCCGAATCTTTCGGAATATCCTCCCATTCAGGAAGGGTCACTCCGAACGGATCGAACACGATTTCACCGCCGAACAGAGTCATAGCGATTTGCAGTTTTTTGTCGCCAGTAATTTTTCCGCCGTTCGTATCGGCATACCTGAAAGTGCCGGTTTTAAGCTCGGTTACCGCAATATCGGCGATAGCTCCCTCTGACAGCGTTCCCAGTTCCGGCCGGTTGACAATCCGAGCCGGTATAACCGTTGTACGTGCGATGACCTCCTCAAGAGTCATGCTCATATTGAGAAATTTCGACATGACATTCAGAAGGTCGACCACGTTTTTTGTACGTCCGGGACCGTGCATGTCGGTACTGATGGCATCGGGCCTGAATCCCTGCTCGATTGAGGGCACAGCGTTCTTATAAATAAAACTGCCAGCGCCGTGGGCACCATCGAAATACACTCCCCGTTGCTGCGCTTCGAGTATATCCGAATTCATGATGCCGTCCGGTGACACAACAGGGATATGACGTGAAAACATGCATGTTAGTATATCGCCCGGTTTCATTTTCTCAAGCACGAGTTCTCTTAGAGAGCGCGCGGGATAATCCCCCTCCGCAGGCCGAGGCGCAAACTCGATAATCGCAGGAAGACCGGCATGTTGCGAGGCATCGAGAACCTTATCGACCGACGCCCAGGGAGTGTGAATCTCGTCGTAGGGTTTCCCGGGATACCAGTAGCTGCATGATTTGAATCCCACAATGATATCAGGATATTTTTTCGCAGCCGCCACTGCCGGTTCGACTTTAAAGGTTCTCGGATCGTCAACCGCCTCGTTCTTTCCCGACGCGGCAATATTAAGAAATGCCAGTATACGTGTTTTCGAACGATCAATAACCTTTTTGAAATCCTCAAAATTATCCGCACCCGAGGTACCGGCATCTACCAGTGTGGTGACGCCCGACTGAAACGAATGATGATCGGGTACAACATACTGCCGAGGCGCATTGAGAAATGTGAAAAATACATGTGCGTGAAGGTCTATAAAGCCGGGTGAGACAATGTACCCTGTCACATCGACCGTTTTTCTCGCTGCATCCTCAGCAATATTTTGAGCAACACGCGCAATTTTACCGTCCGCAACCGCGACATCGTAACGACCGCTAATATTGTTTGCCGGATCAATCACATGACCGCCTTTGAGTAAAATATCGTACATGCCCGTTTCCTGTGCGGATAAAATACCTGCACACAGCATGAATGCGGTCATTGCTGCTGTAATTATTTTATAGTTCATTTTCTCACCATGTTTCTTAACGATTGTACAGATCGGCCATACGTTTATCACGGATCGGTAACCGAACCATCCTCATAGAAAATCTCAAGATTAGGACCGGTATGTGGATGTTTTTTCGCCACTTCCCAGTCGACCACAAGGCCGGTTCCCGGTTCATTGGGAAGTTCCGCATAACCGTCTGTAATCTTCGTCAAAAATCCTTTGTGAAGGTCGAGTTTCCACCCGGTCGGATTGAGATGCGATTCCTGAATCGCGAAATTCGGTATGCAGGCGTCGAGGTGCAGAGACGCCCGTCCAAGACCGCTGGAAAGCGAACCGGGACCGTGAGGCACCACTTCGATGAATTTTGCTTCTGCCATCGCAGCAATCTTTTTCATTTCGGTTATCCCGCCGCATTGAATAATGTCAGGTTGGACATAACTAACAAGATTGCGGCTTATAAGCTCCTCGAATTGCCATTTGGTGACATGACGTTCGCCGGTTGCGATGGGTGTAGTCGTATGCTGGACAAGCCATTCGTACTGGTCATAGCCCTCGATCTGTATCGGTTCCTCTAGTAACATGACACGATATGGTTCTATGGCTTTCGCATATTCAAGCGCCATAACCGGGGTCAATAGACCGTGGGCGTCGATCAAAATATCGAAATCGTCACCGGCCTCGATGCGCATATCTTCAATGTATTGTACCGCTTCTTTCAGCTTCCACGGTCTTTTAATTGTGCGCCTGCCGTTAATAGTTTCAGTAATAGGCAGTCCTGTTTTAATTGCGGTATAGCCAAGGGATTTATTACGTTGCACTCCCTCGACACCGCTGCCGCTTATATAGAGTCGAATTCTGTCGCGCGCGGCGCCGCCGAGAAACTGATAGACCGGCATATCTGCCAGTTTTCCGAGGATATCCCAGAGTGCGAGATCAATACCGCTAATCGCCGCCTGCAGCACAGGTCCGCCGCGCCATCTCGGCCAGCGGTACATCGCCTGCCAAAGCCATTCGATTCTTGTAGGATCGCGGCCGATGATGACACGGCCGAGGTCTTTCACCGCCGCCTCGCAGGTGGGAGACTTGCGGTGTACGGAAGCCTGCCCCTCTCCGACTACGCTGACATTGGTAAATATCTTCAGATAGACCTCATCCTCCACAATGATCGTTTGCAGATCGGTAATTTTCACATTGTTAGGAATCTTGGCTTCCAACTCATCAGGAATAAGCCCCATCCAGAATGGCGCCGCAGCCGCGGCAGTGCCCGCCTTTTTCATGAAATCTCGCCGTTTCATAGATACGTCCCCTTTTTTATTCGCACTACGTGTGGATTGAAAATCTTTCTAAGATAGCAGCGTGAAACACTCATGTTATGTTAATTTATACAATCTATACGGATTATCAACAAAAATCATCCGCTGCTCACCGGCAGTGAGAAAATTGACAAGATTTCTTGCTTTTTCGAAAAGTCCCCGGTAAGCCTCCGATCCCATGCCGCCGCGGTAGAGATTGCTTCCCCACACGCATCTTTCCGGACCAAACTTCTCAACAATATGGCGTATCAGCGGCCTGATCGAATCGTGAGGCGGATTCTCATTAGATTCATCCTGAAACGCGCTCAGTTTCATATATACGTTGGGAAAACGTGATACATTAAGCAGGTTGCTGTAATCCACTGCATCACCATAGGTCGGCCGTCCGAGATGGTCAATCACCACTCGTGTGCCGGGAAATTTTCCGACCATTTTGTCGAATTCGTAGGTATGCTCCGGTTCGAGATGCATCTGAAGTACGATGTCGAGGTCGCCAACCTTTTTCCAAAACGTGTCGAGATGAGGTGACCCCCATTCCACACCCCAAAGCCAGCTTGTCTGTAGGCGCACACCGACTATATTCTTTCCGTTAACCGTTTCTTCAAGCACACGCGAGCTCTCAGGCAAATTGGGATTAATGATGCAGACACCGCGGAGCGATTCCGGTGCGAATGTAAGACTATGAATCAGAAAGCTCTGATACATTCCGTAGGGTGCGCCGAGGACGAATATGCCTTTCGAGATTCCGGCACTGACACGTTCACAGTTCCACTGTTCTGCGGTACTGGCGTAATCGGGCGCATAGGGAGGATTGTCACTGTATGGAAAGCGTGTTTTGTCTGCAGCCCACAAATGGAAATGACAGTCGACAATGCCAGACATATCACTATCTCCGGCCGAAGCGCATCCATTAAGCGCAGGAAGCGCCGCTGTAAGCATACCGGTATGTTTTAGTAGCGTGCGCCGCGATTGATTATTAAAAAAAATGGATACGATCGACTCGGACATATGCTCGTACTCCGTATATTGATTAAAATGTCAGCATCATATACAAATCCAATCTATGCAAACGGATTCCTGAATGCAAGCCAGGAATTTATCAACAGCTTTATCAGAAAATAAAAAAGTTATACGTTTCATAACAACCTTATAATCGGAAGAATCGGAAGAAAAAATAAATTATTTGTATTAAACCAACATTTTCCATTGACATGATTTTTAAAAATAATTATATTGATAAACTTGAAAATAAGTGCGCGGGGTAGTAGCTCAGTTTGGTTAGAGTATCGGCCTGTCACGCCGAGGGTCGCGAGTTCGAGTCTCGTCTGCCCCGCCATAAAAAACAATGACTTACGCAATTTCGTGTGAGTCATTTTCTTTTATGGTTGCAGATAGGTTGCGTTTGGTCGCGGAATTGTCGAGGTCGATGAAACCGTCCAGTTCGTCGATTAATAATCCGTTTTCGATGTTTTCGTCTCTCAATAAATGCCCATAAATGTCGAGCGTTATCCGAATGCTTGAATGCCCGAGCTGACGCGAGACATATAGAATCGGTACATTTCTCATTAGTAAGATGCTCGCGTAGCTATGGCGGAGGTCATGAATGCGCCGCCTGCTAAGCTCAGCTAATTCGACAGCCTTGTTAAAGACTCGTTTCCGCCAGTTGCGCGCTTCCAGATTTTTTCCGGCCTTATTAGGGAATACCCATTCCGGCATTTCTGCCCCCATTTCGTTCTTACGCTCTCGCCGCAAATGCCAGAGCACATCTGCGAGGTTCGGGGTCATATCGACCTTGCGGGATTTGTGGTTTTTAGGGGTGTCGAGCCGCCCGTTTGAATACCCCCTCTGGATGACGAGATAACGGCCCTCAAAGTTAATATCGCTCCAATTTAAGCCTGCCGCCTCCCCAATGCGTATTCCGGTTTTTGCGAGCGTTAAAACGAGCGGAAAGTGCTCAGGAAAATGTGACTGGAAAGCGTTGAGCAATTTTGTTAATTCCTTTTCCGTAAGCGGGTCAATACTTTTGTCATAACGCCGCATATTAACTTTTGCGATTCTCCCGAGGTCTTTCGCTGGGTTGACCGTGATAACTTCGTCATCGACCGCAAGCGCAAATATGCGGCTCAAACAGTCTTTTATGTGCTGCACCGTATCGGGAGCGAGTCCCTTGCCTTTTTGCGGCGATGATTTTTTGATAAGAAATTCCTTTATAGCGCCCTTTTTAATGTCGGTTATCGGAATATTGCCATATACTGGTAATAGATGGTTCCGCAAATATCCGACCTTGTTGATCACCGTCGAAACCTTGTTTTCATGCGGCGCATGAATTCTGATATATTTCTCGGCATAGTCGCCGAATGTCGCTGTTGGCTTCTCATTCATGTCGAAATCGCCGATAAGCAGCTTCGCCTCAATCTGCTTTGCAACCTTAACCGCGAGCCTTTTATCTCTGCCAATACGCTTTGCTTTTCGCCTGTTTTTATACGCGATAAAGACGTAATACTCACCTGAGCCTTTTGGTTTTTCTCTTACCTTGACGCCCATGATTCCCCCTCGTTATAGGTTCATGTCCCGCAATGTGTCGTTTGCTATTTTATCAATTTTCGATTCGGTGTTTTGCTCAGCTTTTTTACCGATGAAATCGTCTACCCATTCTCGTTGAATTTTTACGACGCCGCCGATTTTCGATGATTTCAGACCGTCCGACCGCCAGCTATTTATTGTCCGTTCGCTCACGGTAGCGTATTCTGCGGCTTCTTTGATTGTAAGCCATTTTTTACCTGCCGAGCCTAAATGCCGAATAGCATCTGCATGGAATACAGCGACCGTTGTAAGCCCAACCTTGTCAATGTATTGCAAAGCTTGCTGTTTGTTGAAAGCCATGCGCCCCCCCTCAATTAAAATAAGAGCACCAGCCGCTGATCATCCGGGACGGGAGATAACTGCGCAAGCGCAGACGGCTGGTGCTCTCAATTGTTATTATCATTATTGCCGTCCCATTTATATTTTAGCTGCGTTTAAGCCATTCCGCGGCACTTTCGCATGCCGATGCGGGTCATGCCATTTGTTTTAAGATTGGGAGGCGGGCTTTTAAACCGCCCCCCATCCATCAAGGAGAAAAGATGGAAATTCAATGCGGCCTTTTAGGGGAGGCTGCGGCCCCTCGTCCGGCGGGCCGGAACCCCCTTACAGGTGTTATTTCCGCCGAAAGTTCTTGAGTTGTAGATGCCATCTATATCAATGCCCGCGGCCCGTATTGCCCAACCGTTCCGCGCGGCTTTTCATTTTGTTTTAAAACTTAAAACGCGGTGTGCGATTCCGTGTTCAAAATCCAGCAACGGTCAATGGCTGGGAAGCTCGGCATTGCGTTCGTCTCGCCCTTCGTCCATGTCCGAATCGGATCTGTACTGCCCCACTGGCTGACAATTATGCCATTTTTCTTTGCCATCACAACGTGCGGCAGGAGCTTCTTCTGCTCGAACTCTGCGACTGGGGCGTGAAGAAAACGACCAACGGCCAGCTCGGGCAGGAAGCTGACATATCGCTCGACCCAACACTCGGTTGCCGTGCAGGCATAATTTTCATCATAGAGGTCTACGATGCTATCCGAGATGATTATCTCCGGAAAGCCAACATCTTTGAGTCGCGCGTTCAGGCTGTTGAGCGTGCCGATAATTGGCGAGTTCGCGTTGGTATTGACAATCAGGCCGGTTGCAAAATCTTTGACGGCGTCGGACTGAATGAATGCGGCGTACTTGTCTCTGTTCATGACCATATACTTGCATCTAACACCCTCGTCTCGCATCTCAGCGACAACCGCGCGTATGTCCGCGATAGGGTCGTTTGTAGTGATGCATGCCGTTGTCCAGTAATGAGTTGCGGCTGCTGTCCCACCGGCCGAGCCAATATACTCTTTATTGCCATCCTGAAGCTGAAAGTCGATACTCGTTTCTGTCTGAATGCCATGCTCATTCGTGTCTGAATCCAGCGTGATCACACCGCTCGAAAGCGCCTGCATCGCCAGCCATTCACGGCGGGCATCGACGGCTTTGTACACGAAATCCGGGTCATTCGCGACAATCTCGAGAATTTCCTCTCTGTCAACATCGTTCCGGTTTTTTAGAGCAATGTAGTCATTAAAATCCGTGGTGCTCATTTCGATTTTGAGTTTAATGCTCGGAATTTCACCCGATAGCTTTTTGAGCACTTTTCTCCGTGCCAATGGCGCCGAGCTGTCATGCGCTGTCACAGCGGCCGCAACGGCCGAGCCGCGGCTGCCCACGAGCGTTTCGTAATGGAGGCTGCCAACCGTTTTTTTCGGGAAAAAGGTCGGCCAGAAATATTCTTCTCCAAAGTCTCTGTCTTTAAAGTAATTTGCAAATTCGCCCTCTTCTGCAAATTCGTTTATAAATGTCGATAGCATATTAACACTTCCTTTTCATTTTATTTAAAATTTGCGCGATAGTCGAGCCTTGTTCGCCCTTTCTGGAGACGAAGCCGCCTCCTGCATTCGGGACTCCCATCGCACTTAAATCACTGTTTATGTGCCTCTGCGTTCGCGCTTGTTGTACAGACTCCAACTGCTTGCCAAGATTCGCCGCAGATTCGTCTATTTCTATACATAACGTCTTAAATAACTGCGCATAACCTGCGCAAAGAATCATTTGGCA
>CAZCDQ010000040.1:0-24619 GCA_964497605.1 uncultured bacterium | reverse complement strand
CACGCCGGGCTAAAGGAGGTCCGCAATATCCTAATCACTGGCAAATATAGGCTTATAATCCTCGACGAGGCAAACATCGCAACGCATTTCAACCTGTTCTCTCCGGAAGAACTTCTCGAGGTTATCCGTGCAAAACCTTCGCATGTCGAGCTTGTGATTACCGGTAGAAATGCCGATCCGCTTATTCTTGAATATGCCGATCTTGTCACCGATATGCAAGCAGTCAAGCATTATCACGATTCCGGTGTTCAGGCCCGAAAAGGTATCGAAGAATGAAGCTTTTTTTGTGCGTCCAATCTGGGATCAAAATGCCGCCCCATTAATCACCGCCGTTCAACGGATTCATTGTCACTTATTTCCATAAAATAAAATGAACCCGTATACCTCCCCGCGCGTCGAATATAGTGAAAAAACTATAGAAGAATCATTTTACCATGGTAAATTATTTGCTTGACAAAAACGAAATTCATGAGCATCTTTTCTCATGGTAGCATTATTTATTACGATAGATGACCTAATTAATTGAGACACGGCGATGAAAAATCTTTTGAATATATACAGACGGTTGATTCTGCTTGTTCTTATCGGGGTAATATCGAAGACGGGCGTTTCATTCGGATTAAACAATCCCGAAACATTTTACACTCCGGATGAATTCAATAATATAACGGCCGATTTATACGATTTGGATCCGATATCGAACAGAAAAATTCACATGCTTGTTATCTTTTCGAAATTCAAAGGAGAAGCGCCCGAGTATTCGCTTGCACCCTCATGGGCGTCAAGGCTTTTCGACGGAAATCCGGGAAGCGTTACCTATTATTTCGATGAAATTTCGCATGGGCAGATGGTTGTCACCGGCGACTATGAAGAGATAATGTATGAACTTCCCGAGGGCGAGGATTATTATGTAAATAATCTTGAGGAATACACTCGAGATCTTCTCAGATTGGTTGACAAGGACAAATCGATCGATTTTGCAAAATACGATAATGACGGTCCTGATGGAATTCCTGCGAATGAGGACGATGACGGTATTGTCGATTATATCGTACTTATGCCCATATCAAGGCCTTATAACTTTATTACTCGAAACGCCACCGGAGTCGCAAGGTTAGGGCTGCAAGGATCATTCTATACGAACAGTTTAAACTACATGAACAGAACCATCAAAATTAATTGGAATTCCGGCTCCATCTCACGCGGTTCAAATTTCGACGAGGCGGTTGGTAATATTTGTCATGAATATATTCATTATTTCGGTGTTCCTGATTTATACGACCGGTTCTACACATCCGATGAAACAGATTCCGGCGGTATTGGATTCTGGGGAATTATGGGACAGGGAGCGGTTGGATGGAATTATCAGGGAGGACCCGTTGCTCCCTCGGCTTACACAAGAATGCTTTTAGGAATAATTGGTGAAAACAATGCCAACCTCGAAGATATATTCGGAATACACAGAAATGTCCGGATAAACGACATCGGGACCGCTCAAGGGAAAGTATATCGCCTGTGGGTAAGTGAGCGTGAATACTTTCTAATTGCGAACAGAAGAAACGACAGCACCTATGCAGACCGTAATCTGCCGAATAGCGGGATATTAATCTGGCATATTTATGAAAATTCATTCGGCAACTACTACGAAGAATCGAAATTGTGTGATCTTGAATGCGCCGACGGGAAGTATCGCGATGCCGGATTCCCGAAAGGAAAAAGTCCGGACACTTTTAAAGGCGGTGACAATCTTGATTTTTGGTCCCATAACTCATGGTATGCCGAGACGTATGGGGGTAATCTTGGAGATGCGACGGATGTCTTTGATGGTCTCAGATATACGAGTTTCGGCAAATATACAAATCCGAATTCGAATACGAAAATTGTCGACCAGCAAACAAACATTGAGATAACAAATATTCGCCGCGACGGTAAAGATATGATATTCGATGTCAGCACAACTCCTTTTACCGAGTGGGACAAGGAAAAGTATCCATTGATCGGGACGGCATATCAACGTCATAATAATGTATTCAAATACAATGAGGCCGACATAATAGAAACAAATACCGTATACAGGATTCAATACGCCGATAATAGGCTATCTGACGATATAATTACCGTATACAAGGATTCTATTACCGTGGATATCGCTGACTCACTTAATTACCTTGATGTCCAGCACATCATTGAAAAAAGGCTTGTATCGGGAAATGTGCGAAATACAAACTCACGGATAAGCAGAAAAAATCTGTCAATGTCAGAATTCACCAGTGAACTCGCATCAACGGGAATTTCGTTCAGTGAGATAGGTTCCGGAACAACACCGGCGTGGATACAGAAAATATCAGTCAGTTTCGAGGATTCTGACCGTCAGCAGCCAATCGTTCTCTCGCAGAACTATCCAAATCCTTTCAATACGAATACAACGATTGAGTATCGGACAGCAGAGGCGGGGCCAGTTACACTCGAGGTCTACAATCTCGCTGGCCAGAAAGTCATAGCGGTCGACAGAGGACATGAGAAAGCAGGACACCATACAATCGCGCTTAATTTCGACGGATTGTCCTCCGGGATTTATTTATACCGCATCGTCGGTCGATCGATATCCGAGACGAAAAAACTTTTATTTATCAGGTGACCGATATGAATTCTTTACATAAATACATCCTGACAGCAATTCTGGCGCTGGCAATAGGAAGTATTGCGGGATGCAGCAGTGATCCTGTGGGGGAAGAACCTGTTCAATATGCAAAGCTATCGGTCACAGTTGTCGATGAACTCGGTAATCCTCTCAACGGCATAAAAATTGTCACCTATCCTGAAACGGCCAGTATTTTCACTGATGAGAACGGAAAAGCGGTTTATGAAGAAATTGAAACCGGAAAATATCAGATCGTTGCCAGCCGCTCCGATATCCCAATTTTCTTTAAAGAACGAGTGCTGAAACCGTTCGACGAGGTCGAGTTGGTATTTGTCGTTGCAACCAAAGTATCAATAAATGTATTTGTCAAGGATATGTCCGGTCAAGCTTTGACTGACACGCGTATTGCAACCTCGCCTCATACATCATATGAACTTACCGACGAAGAGGGGTTTGCAATATTTAAAAACGTTCCGATCCGTAACTACACGTTCATCGTCGAGCGGAACAATGTAAAAGCGTATAAAAGGAATATCCCTCTTTCCATAGTTGACGGTAAGATTCAAGATATCGAAATTACGATTGCAAATGAGCGACCTATAGTTAATATTCTCAATCCTGAAAATCACGATATCCGCGGCAATATCGATATCACATTCAGCGGTGAGGGTTTCGATTTCGAGGACGGTGAAATTCCGGGGGAATCGCTTGTGTGGTCTTCGGATATAAACGGTGAGCTTGGTATTGGCAAAGAAATCAACGTCCCATACCTCAGTGTCGGAAGTCATACAATTCAACTGAGCGGGATAGATTCTCATGGGAATACGACGTACCGGTATATCAACCTGAATCTTTATTACGACAATTTCGAATCGTATTTTCCGATACCGTGGGGAACTAATTGGAACTACAGACATGTTAATTCAAGTTTCACCATCATCAATAGAGAAGGCGATGAGGAAATCTGGACGCTTAAAGATGTAAACGTACGCATGAAAAGCGTTAATTCCCGAGAAACTACAATGGATTACTCTATATACTCCAACGGCAGCACAAAAAACTGCATATATATTATCGAAGATTTCTTTGAAACCGATTTTGACAATATTTATGTTTCCAAAACCGCCGAAGAGTTCATCATCTGGGACAAGAACACGACAAAGGACAATCCGAAGAGTGAAATGAACATTGAAATGACATACAATCCACCTATGACAGTTGTTGAGCATCAATTTGATCCGCTATCGGCAGAGTCCGTAGAGAAGAATATTCTCGTCGATGTTAAGTGGATATTCGACAGAGATTATCGCGATACAAGGAATTATACCGAGACGATCGAAATTATGAACCGGGTCGAAATCGGGGATATGGAGACTGTTCAAACTGATTTCGGAACTTTCGACGCCGCGGTTATAACTATACATCAGGGTGACACCGAACGAAAATGGTGGCTTGCAAAGGGAATTGGTATCGTCCGGTTCGACTACAATACGCTCCACACACCTGTAACCGCGCTCCTGAATAACACAAATATCTCTACGGTCAGAGATGAACGGGCAGTGCAAAAGAATCCACCCGCAATACCCGCATACAACAGCGTTTCCATACAAAAAACACTCCGAGCCCAGGCAGGTTCAGTCGAAGAAAAGAGAGAAATCGTAACGTTCCTGCGAAGACTCGCTCCGCGGTAATGACGCTGCGTTTCGCACATTTTTTTCAACAAAAAGAAAAGTTACACTTGACAAAACAAATATATTTGTAAATTTTGTACTTAACATTCGATATTTTCACACAATTTTCGTGAATACGTTACCGATTATATTTTTTTAAATTTCACGTATTTTTTTGGAACTTGCGCCTCTTACAATCGTTTTGAATATAAACACGTTTATGTAAGGGGTGTAGTGAGATGATAGCCACAACTATGAGAATAAACAAAAATGAAACAATTCCCGACAAGGATATTCTTTTCAGAATTATCAACGACGATCTTGAAGCGTTTGAAATCCTTGTAGACAAATATAAAAACAGACTGATCAATTTTGTTTTTCGGTTTGTCAAGGATTTCGATGTCGCCGAAGATATTGTTCAGGAAACGTTTCTGCGTGTATTCAAACACAGACATAACTATAAAGCGATTGCGAATTTCTCCACATGGATATTTACCATTGCCGGAAATCTCGCGAAAAGCGAGTTAAGAAGACGCAAACGATGGAAATTTCTATCGGTCGACGCGATTAACGAGACTGAAACAAGATTCGAGCTTCCCGACCATGGTATCAAACCCGATAGAGCAACATCCGTCAGCATTCTCGACGAAAATATTCAGCAATCGATCGATTCGCTTCAGAATAAATATAAAGAATCACTGATACTCCGCGATATCGAGGGCATGAGTTATAAAAAAATTGCTGAAATCACAAAAGTTCCGGTCGGAACGGTTAAATCGCGGGTAAACCGCGCCAGAAAGAAACTTCAGAAGAAGCTGAAAGGGCATACCCCTGATGATGAGCTGTTCTTCCGGAACTAAAGTGCCGCTGTCATAATGAAAAGAATATTCGCATTGTTTGTATCAGGTGTAAATGAATAAATATGTTTTATAGTCAGGTATCAATAATTATCAAGGAGGTTTTTTATTGAAAATTGCTAACGAAAACTCTTTTACATGTTCACAATTTAAAAAGAATTTACGGGCTTTTATTGATAATGAGCTTCCTGTAAATATTAAATCTTTATTTCTCGAACATGCTTCTGTATGCCCCATCTGCAATCGTGCTCTTGCCGAAATGCGGTTGCTTAAAAAACGGCTGATGAATCTCGAACGTGTGTCGGTAACCCCCGAATTCGATTTCAGACTGAAATCGATGCTCAGAAAAGAGAATCAGAAAAAACGTTCGTCGGCATTAACCAAGACCATTTTCCCGTTACAGGATAGGTCACGAATACTTATGGTGTCCGCCGCAGCTGCGGTACTGATTACCGCGTTTACATTCATCTACACCGCTGGCAATAAAAACATGCAGCCGGCTATTCCCGAGGTCGTACAAACTCATCTCGATTCGTATGACGGTGTGGAAATAGTGCCGGAAAGTAATGGCGCATCGATCGATGAAGTTAATTATGTTCTGGAAACGGTTAAAAAGTCCGATGTCGAAAAGGGAATCTTTCAGGAAAATCCCGATAAGAGTGAAACCGTTCTGGAGAAAACCGAAAATATGATATTAATCAGCTATTGAACATGAAATGTATAGTAAACAGAGCAGTTGTTTTGATTCTGTTCCTGATATCGGTTCTTCCCGAAACGGTACTGAGTCAAACTGAACCCAATATATCCAAAACGGCTCGTAAGATTATCGACACCTACGGCGGGCATGTCTATACGGTCAATGCGTTTACTGAAATCGGCGATTCCGGTTCAGGTAAACGCGAGATCCGTTTGCGTCAAAACGTCGGCACTGCATTTCTATTCGATACGCACGGATATTTGATTACGTTTAATAACGTTGTAAAAGATGCCAGAAATATCACCGTCGTTCCCTCTTCAGGTGAACAAATAAAAGCTCATGTACTCGGATGCGACAAATCGGGTAAGATATCCGTACTGAAAACAGACGGTATGTCTGTTATTTCCTCCGCGAAAATATCTCATTGTAAAAACGTCCATGACGGCGACGTTGTGATGCTTTTGGGATTAAACGGCAGCGAACTGACAACAACGACAGGAACTATCGAGGATGTCCGGAGTCAGAACGGCACCTTGATTGTGGAAATCGAAAGCACACCTGGTACGACGGGAACACCTGTATTCGATTTACACGGTCATCTCCTCGGTTTCCTCGTATATAAGCTTGAAACGGACGTATCCTCATCTTCCCATCCGGCGAATTCCTATGTCGTAGCAACCTCACAATTCGCCTGTACCGCTGCAAAACTAATTATCAGCCGAGCCGAGGGTAACACAGGATGGCTCGGAATTACAAGCAACATCGGCACATTCAACTATGCTGATCAATCCGGGCATATGGGCGTTTTGATTCAGAGTATTATCAGAAACAGCCCCGCAGAAAAATCCGGACTCCGGATCAACGATGTCATCACCCGGTTCAATAATGTTGACGTTGCTTCATTCGCCGAGCTAATCGAAGTCATAACCAACACCAGTGTCGGAGAAACTGTACCTATCCAGTTTCTCCGCGATGGCAAACGGATGAATGTCGTTCTCACACTTACCGCAATTCCCGAGGATATGTAATAGCCGCCAAGCGGTGCATACGAATACAATATATGCTCGAAACGTTGCCGGGGAAATTTCGCCGAAATAATTTCCTTTCCTAATCGCCGCCGGTTTTGTAACTTAAAAATCGATAGAACCATCGTTTTCTGACAATATACACGGTTTAAAAGGAGTAGCTGAATCATGACAACAAACGGAAAACTCTCACGGCGTACCGTGATCGCCTCAGCCGGAGCGATGGCAGCAATGGGTGCGGCCCTGCCCGCCGGATGCGGCGGTCCGCCACCGCAAAAACCGAAGGCAGATGCGTTCGCGCTTGTAGGCGACCGTTACCATAATTCCGACTACATCCGCACATCGCTGGGCAAAACGCTGGTTAGAGATGCCGGACTGTCGATCGATTTCACCGACGAGGTCACGCTGCTTTCGGCTGAAACGTTACAAGGTTACAAAATGCTCATTGTATTCCGGGATGGTATGCTCTGGCCGAACGGATACGGTTCGGGAGGTTCTTATGCCGGATACACTCCGAGTGACAGCAGACCGATCGTCAGCGATCCACCGTTGCCGGACATGAATGTCGATTCCGTCGAATGGCTGACCGCCGAACAGGGACTCGCGGTGAAAGAATTTGTCGAAAACGGCGGTTCGGCTTTTTTCTTTCATAACAACAGCCATGTATCGCTCTCGGATGAAAATTATCGTGATGTTGAGGGGGCTATATATACCGGTCATCCGCCAATACGGCCGTTCAAAGTTGAGATAACCGACTCGACACATCCCATAACGCAGGGAGTGAGCGATTTTATCGTAACAGACGAGCAGCATTATGTGAAGTACGACAAAGACCCGAACTATGTGTTTATGAGAAGCGTGAATGAGGACGGGCTCGAGTATTCCGGATCGATTGGCAATCAGGGGACATCATGCGAGGCCGGATGGGCGTATGAGTATGGTAAGGGGCGCGTCTGTTTCATGGCGCCGGGACACATGATTACCGCCATGTGGAATCCCGAATACGAAAAGCTCCAGAGAAATGCCGTACGCTGGCTTCTTAGAGAAATTTAAAAGGATTACGTGCGGGAATTGGGATAGCGTCCAGGAACAACCGAAATCAAAAATACAGCTCTTTTTTGAACGATTCCGAATCAAGGATGAGAAGATCTTTGCCCGACATATTGATATACTTTTTGTTCTCGAGCTGTTTGAGCACTCGTGTCACCGTTTCGCGCGTCGTTCCGACCATATTTGCCAATTCTTGATGAGTCGGGCGCGCTTTGATGAAAACACTCTTGCCGTCCTTTTCGCCGCGCTCTTCGGCAATTTGAAGGAGAATACCAGCAAGACGGCCGGTAACATCGTGGATTGCAAGACTTTCAATACGCTCGTCAGCCTTACGCAGTCTCGAAGTAATCTCCTCGAGGAGTTTGAGCGCGATACGGGGATGTTTTTCGATTAGCTTGATGAAATCGTTTCGACGCAGGAGCCGTAATTCTGAATCATCGACAGAGATGACGGTCGCGGAACGTGGTTTGCCGTCCAGTAGCGACATATCGCCAAAAAAATCTCCCTCGCCCAGTATTGAGAAGATGACTTCCTTTCCGCTGTCCGAAAATGTCGTGACTTTAACTTTGCCTTTAAGGATGACAAATAAGGTGTCTCCTTCCTCGTCTTCGAGAAGAATGATGGCATCTTTCGAGCACTGCTTGGTATAGGAAAGATTATAAATCGCCTCAAGTTCATCGTCCTTCAGCGAAGCAAAAAGCGGGATTTGTTTTAAAAGATTAGTCATGTATAGCTCCATATCGTGATATCGTTGTCGAGATTATATAAATTTTACTGCATTTTTAATTTAAATGCAATAATTAATTTTTTAAAATAAACAGTTCATGAATTATAAATAAAATGAGTATATTATAGGAACCGAAATACACAGCTAACATATTATATTCGACAATAATATCATAGTTTTTTTTTCAGTTAGTGGACTATGCTCCGATGATAACAGGATAATAGATAAAGGATGTTTCATTATGAAAAAGATTGCAGTGTCAGCAGTGCTTTTTACGATCATGTCTACCGGTGTGTGTCACGCACAGCCGGGTTTCGAGGGGCGGAATCTGATCAGACTCGAAACCGATCTGACAGCGGTTTCGGTCGATCTCGGTGGCGGCGCAATTGTGGATTTTCATATAAAGGGACACAATCTGAATCCCCTGACATGGAATCATCCCCAACCGGGCGATACCGCTCCCCGTGAAATGGGACATTTCATTTGTCTCGACCGGTGGGGCGCCGGAACCGAAACCGAAATCGCAAACGGCATGCCCTGGCACGGCGAAGCGTCAAAAAGCAATTGGAATGTGGTTGCTCAGCCCTTACAACGCGGCGGGAAAGTCGCCGCCGAAATATCATGCGATCTTGAAATGGCTGGATTAACGGTGAATCGCACGCTCTCCCTCAGCGAAAACGAATCGGTACTGTATGTGACTGAATCGATCACGAATGTGAATAAACTCGGCCGGATATATAACATTGTTCAACATGCTACATTCGGGCCGCCATTCCTGGACGAAACCACCGTATTTGATACCGATGTGGTAAAAGGCTTTGCGCAGGGTGGACGGATGCCAACACCCGAGGAACCGGTCCTGTACTGGCCGCGCGCCTTGTATAATGGCGAACTGGCCGATTTCCGCAGCCTGAAAGCGGAAACCCGCGGACCAGGCGTCGTATCGTTCGCGCTCGATGAAACCGAAGAATACGGCTGGGCAACAGCATGCAATGCCACGAAAGGTCTAATGACGGGATACATCTGGAAAACGGCGGAGTATCCCTGGCTGAACATGTGGCGGAATATACAGGACGGCAAACCGTTCTCGTTCGGATTCGAATTCGGCACGACCGGACTACATCGGCCCTATCCGGTTCTTGTGACAAAAAACAGCATATTCGGCCGCAGGCTTTTTGAATATATTGATGCAGGCGAAACAATCGAGAAATCGTACACGAACTTCCTTGCCGAAATCCCCGCTGATTTTAAAGGAGTTGCGAAAATTGAAATGACCGGCAGCGCCATTATTGTCACCGAACGGAGTGACAATCCGCGTACTATCGAGATACAGCATGATTAGCGTTCTACTTCAGCCGCCAGAATAACATAAGTATTTATTTATTATAACCTAAAGGATACATGTTCATATGGCATCACAAAATTCTTCCAATGACCAAAGCCTGGTTAAAACGCTTTCATCCATTCAATTCGGTATCGTCGTTCTTGCTGCAATCATTGTTGTATCGCTTGCCGGTACGCTTATTCCCCAATCGCAGCCATTCGGTTTCTATAGAGAACATTTCGGTCCGATTGTTAATTTTCTCGTACGGGTGTTCCGATTCGACATTACCTATCGTTCCCCGCTGTTCATCGGCCTTTTATGCTTATTGGGGCTTAATCTGACATTGTGTTCGGTGGTGAAATTTCCTGCGATCTACAGAAAAACGTTTCACCCGGACCGGTCGCCCGAGGTTGGTAGGATTGAAAAAATGCAGGTGCATGAGTCGGTAGATGGTTCGTCGATCGAAGCAGTCGGGAATGCCTTTGCCGCAGCGGGATTTTCGCTCCGGCCGTCCGGCAAAAACAGACTATTCGGCCAAAAAGGACAGATAGGATTTATGGGGTCGACGCTCGTTCATATCAGTTTGCTTTTGTTTCTCGCAGGCGGGCTTGTCAGCCTTATCACCGGACAGCGCGGCTATATCATGCTCGAAAAGGGACAGTCGTCCTCCGAAGTCACGCTGTACGACGACACAGTAATTCCGCTTGGATTCGAAATCCGGCTGAATGAATTCACCGTTGAATTCTATGAGAACTTTCAGGCTCGTCCAAAATCCTATCAGAGCGATGTGACCGTTACTATGCCCGGTGAACAGCCCTACGATACTAAGATTCGGGTAAACCATCCTATCATGCGGAACGGTTTTACGGTCTATCAATCGAGTTATGGCAATATGGACGATATCCGATCGATTGCCGCGGAAAATGATACTGCAATCGTTGTGGTCAAACCGGCGGGAGCTGACAAAGACATTCCTCCGCTTGCGACAATTCCGATGGTCATGGGCGAAACCTATACCATTCCGGGATTCGGGGATGATATCACACTCAGTCTTTCCGAAATGCACCTTGATTTCAGACAGATGCAGATGGCTTCCAATATGCCTAATCCTGCAATGAAGATTGATGTCAATGAAGACGGCGAACTTAAATGGAGCGTCTATGCATTCAAAAATTTCCCAGGAATGAATATGCCGATGTCGGACGATCTGAAGTTCCTGTTCGAACTTCAGGACATCCGCACCGGTCCGAGGGCCGCGAACGAATACTATACCGTGCTCGGCGTGGTCAAGGATAAAGGTGTCGGTATTATGTGGGCAGCGGCACTGGTGTTGATTTTCGGTATGCTGTTCTCTTTTTATGTGCGGCCAAAACGGATATGGGTGCTCGACACAGGTAATAATATTCTAATTGGCGGGTCGGCGAAAGGCAACCCGGACACGCTGAAGAAAATAGTGAAAAATGCAATAAAAAACATTTAGTTATTTCTTTAAGGGGCCATTATGGAACAAACATTGGATGTCAGCTTTTTCTACCTCGCATATGTATGCTATACCGCCGCAATGCTTGTATACTTTTTTTCGTTCTGGAAAAAAACTGGCGTTATGGTAAATATCGGCAAAGCGCTGATTTTAGTAGGATTTGCCATACAACTTATTGGGCTTGTTATCCGTATCTATTATTCGAAATTCATGCCTGTCACGAATATGTACGAATCGTTGAACTTTTTCACTTTTTCGATCGTATGTGCATATATCATTCTCGAGCATAAACTCAAGAATCGTTCTTTCGGTGTGTTTATTCTTCCGGTCGTATTTCTTCTCATGTCGTTTTCATCCCATCCGGCAATCTCAAAAGAGATTAAACCCCTCATACCGGCCCTGCAGAGCCAGTGGCTGGTATGGCATGTACTGCTGTCATTCATCGGCGAGGCGGCGTTTGCGGTGGCATTCGGCACAAGTATCATGTACCTTATCCGCACGAAAACAACCGAGAATTCGTTTCTGGACAGAACGTTTCCGCAACTTTCAACACTAGACACCATCAGTTACCGGGCGATTATTATTGGATTCCCGATTTTTACTATCGGCGCGCTCATATTCGGTGCAATCTGGGCAAAATACGCATGGGGAGACTATTGGTCATGGGATCCGAAAGAGACATGGGCGCTCATCACATGGCTCGTTTACGCGCTATATCTTCATATCAGAATCGTACACGGCTGGAAAGGGAAACCGGCGGCATGGATATCGATTATCGGTTTTATGGCGACGATGTTTACATTGTTCGGCGTGAATTATCTACTTTCGGGGCTGCATTCCTACGCGTAAGGTCATAACCTAAAAACGTTGCGCAGAGAATTACAACGAACGCATCCGTGATTAGCCGCGATGCATTTTCACTTTTCGGAGGGATTATGAAATCATTTACACGACGAGAGGCGCTTGCCGGTATTCTCGGTATAACCGGTGTAACAACTTTGCCGGGTTGTTCGGTCAATCCGGTCACCGGAAAGCGGGAATTCATGCTCATGAGTGAACGCCAGGAGATAGCCCTGGGCGAGAAGGCGCACACCGATATTTTGACTTCATACGGCACGTACGGAGATGACTCGATACAAAGCTGGTTCGATGCGCGCGGGCAGGAAATGGCACAATATACGCACCGGAATAATCTGAATTACACGTTTATTGTACTCGACAGTCCGGTGGTAAATGCGTTTGCGGTTCCTGGAGGATATGTTTATGTCACACGAGGAATTCTCGGCTATTTCAATAACGAAGCACAGTTCGCCGGAGTACTTGGCCACGAACTCGGTCATGTGAATGCCCGTCACTCGGCAGCGAGATATTCCAAAGCGCAACTTGCAACGATTACACTCGGCGTAGGAAGCATTTTTTCCGAGGAATTTGCGAAATATGCCCAGTTCGCGTCAGTTGGCGCACAGCTTTTGTTCCTCAAATTCTCCCGCGACGACGAACGTGAAGCAGACAAGCTTGGTGTTGAATACTCTTCGGCGGACGGTTACGATGCGGTGGAGATAAGCACGTTTTTCCACACCCTCAAACGGATGCATCCCGGCGGCGGTTCGCTCCCCGCCTGGCAGAGTACCCATCCCGATCCGGGCGACAGGGTTAACGCTACACGCACGCAGGCGCAAAATTATCAAAAATCCCATCCCGACATTGAATTCGCCGTGAAACGCATCGAATATCTCGAACTGATCGACGGCCTTGTTTTCGGTAACGATCCCCGGCAGGGATATGTTAAAGACAACATGTTTATTCACCCCGAAATGAAATTTATGTTCCCGATACCTCCGGGTTGGACGCTGACCAACAATCCATCTGAGGTCAGAATGTCACCCGAAAAAGGCAATGCCATTTCGATATTCACTGTCTCTCCCGGCGATACAGTGCAGTCAGCCGCAATGCAGTTTGTCGCTGATAACGAGGTGACCCTATCGAATTCGCAGACGCTTACGGTCAACGGCATGAACGCATATCATACGACGGGGACAATTTCGAGCGAGGAGGGTAATATTGCTATATCGTCGCACTTTATCAAGAAAGACAATACCGTGTTCGTTTTTCACGGTCTTGCCGGCGAGGCGGATTTCGGTTTGTACGCCGGTTTATTCGATACTTCCGCTCTCGGATTCAGTATACTGTCAGACCGGTCACTGATCGAAGTGAGTCCGGAGCGGATCGAGGTTCGGGCAGTAAACGCCGCTACAACGTTCCGCGACGCGATAAACGGATTCGGCATACCTGAGGATAAAATCGAAGAACTCAGCATCATCAACGGTTTCGAGGCGGACGATACCCTGACATCGGGAACACGGATAAAAATTATTGCATAATATTTATATTACAGACAATAAATAAGGCCGAACTCGGTCACCGGCATCCGAAGCTTTTATTATGCGGTATGGAAGGAATTCGACGCCCATTGCTCAAGGAAACGGTAATAATTCGGCAGCAGAAACGCTGTTTCGACCCTTGCCACACGGCGGAGTTCCTCAAGAAGAGCCTGCTCCTCCGGGGAAATGTCGGGAAAATAGCAGGCCTCAATATCCTCGTATACATGGTCGAGAGTGAACATGCCGCCGATGGTCAGATCGGGATCGACCGATGAATTTAATACCCACCGGAGCATTGCCTGCGGGAGGCTGATCTCGCCGGTTTCGTCAAGCTGTTTCGCTGCGTCAATCATCGGTGCGACAAACCAATCGGTGGCAAACGGTTTCATCACCACGACCGAGACACCTTTGGCCTCGAGCCTTTTTGCAAGCGGCTCGTAATTCCCACCGGTGCGGCCGTCCCACAAAAGATTATGGTAGAAATTGTACGGTATAATTACATAATCGATCGGAAATTCGTTGAGTATCACCTCTGGTTCCTCGGGTGAATGCACCGAGAGTCCCACTGCGCGGATTTTTCCCTGCTCTTTCCAGCGGAACAGTTTCTCCCATTTGTCGTAATGTTCGCCGCCCGGTTTCCCGAGATTGTAATTAATCCGGTACATATCGATATGATCTCGCCCGAAAATTTTGAGTGCGCGATCGAACTCCTGGTCGGTATTGCGTCCACCCCTGAGATGCAGGTTCAGTGAAAGCACTACATCGTTCATCATCGGCGCAAGATGCCGACCCATAGGCTCAAACTGCTCGACACCCCAGTGGTCGTAGATGTCGTATGTGTTGATCCCGAGATCGTATGCCGCGCGGATCATTTTTTGCCGCTCATGCACATACGGGACAAGCTCATTCTGCATATGGGCGCCGTAGCCGAAAGATGATACTTTAATGCCGGTCGTGCCCAGTTCCCGCACCGGAATCGAGCCGCCTCTCGGCCTTGGACGGGTAACCTTGAACGAATAATCCCCAGCCTCGAACCGCCGTTCAAGATAGATTTTTTTTTCCGGCATCATCGAGCAGCCGTATGCTGACAGCGCCGCCGTACCGGCAGCGCCCTGCCAGATAAAATTGCGTCTTTTCATGATTTCGTATCCTTAATGATTGAACGTTTTATACTCGGATAATACACTAATTCGGCATGAGCATCCGAAATTTACTTCTCTCGCGAGGATTTCCTTTAATGAACGCTATTCAGCCAATTGTTCATTGTTGCCAACCGGGAATCGTCCGGTTCGGCTTCCTCAACAAACCGTTCCATTTCCTCGACAACATCGGGTAATTTATCGGCCATCCGTGCGACTCCGCAGGTTTTGTAAAGCATGTCCATATCGAGCGGGACAATGGCGGAATAGCTTTTGAGATAATCGAGCGCGCGGCCGTAATCCTCGCGTTCGATATACAACTCGGCCATATTCACATACGGAAACGGATAATCGGGATAGTATTTCATTGCTTTTTCAAAAAAATGAACCGCATTATCGAAATTACCTGTCTCGCGGTACAGCACCCCAAGATTGTTGAGAATGGATAGGCTGTTCGGGTTGAGTTCATTCGATTTCTCGTATGCGATAATCGCCCGTTTCGCATCTCCGATCTTGTGCAGCGCGGTACCGAGATTCGAAAACACCGATGCCTGATTGGCGTCGCTTCTGATGGCGTTCTGAAAATGCGCCACCGCCTCCTCCGACCGCTCGGAGACAGACGATATCACGCCCATGAGATTATGCGCCTCGGCATTTTCCGGCTCGATATCCAGCACGCTTTTTACATACGGTTCGGCAGCGGCAAAATCGCGCATTTCGATAAACATCCGCGCCAGATTCATGTACGGCTCCACAAAAAGCGGATCGGCGGTGATGGCCGAATCGTACAGTGCGGCGGCATAATCGGGTTTGCCCTCGAGCAGCGACAGTCCCGCAAGGTTGCTTAGAATCGAGGAATTCTTGGGATTGATCTTGACCGCTTTTTCATACGCGGCCCGGGCGTTTTCATAATCCTGCGACAGCTCGTATGCGATCCCGAGATTGTTGTAAATCCGATGATCCTCCGGATCGAGTTTTATCGCCTTTTTGAACGCATGGATGGCCTTTTTGAAATTCCCCGAATCCAATTCGCCGATACCGAGTTCAAAGTAATAGTCTTTGCCGCCGTTATTCGATGACGCATCGCTCATAATATTCGCTCTTCATTTGCTTACACAACCGGTTAAAATAATTTCCCTTGTTGAAAAAAGGCATTATTTTGTATGTTTGTCAAGTGAAAACGTTCCGGATTTGAAAACGAAACTATGCAAACAGCCGTTTATCGAAAGGAAATATAATGGTTAACGACAATCTGATAGGAATAATCAGCGACACGCACGACAATAAATCCTCAATTCACAATGCGGTCGACACTTTCAACAATTTCGGTTGTGCGCTCATTGTGCACGCCGGCGATTTCATTGCACCGTTCACTGTCCGGGAATTCCAACGGCTCGAGGGCGATTTTATCGGTGTGTTCGGCAACAACGACGGTGAAATCAAAGGGCTGACCGAGCAGTTCTCTCATATCGGCACGCTCTACAATCCGCCCCACGAGTTCAAATACCGCGACAAACGGTTTGCGATGATGCATGAGCCCGATTATCTTGAAAAATACGCAGAGGACGAGAATTTCGATGTGGTCGTGTACGGCCATCTTCACAAAATCGATATCCGTCCGGGCAAACCGATGATCATCAATCCCGGCGAATGCTGCTCCTGGCTTACGGGACGATCGACTGTTGTGGTGCTCGATCTTGATACAATGGATACAGATTTGATCGATCTGGATTAGGAACGTTCCCTAATCCCCCGCTGGAATATTAAAAAAAATTCACCACAGAGAACGCAGAGGGCGCAGAGAGAGTCTGAACCGCAGATTCACACAGATGAAAATATTTCGCAGAGAACCTTCACTCCTTAATCCCCCTCTCCTTTCAAGGAAAGGGGGCAGATGTTGGTATCACAGCTCTCTTTCTTTCGCCTGCAGAAGAGGGAGCAGGGAGGGTATCCATTGTGATTGCCCTGAATGAATAGTATTACCGGAAATATCATGCAAAGCATACATGAAAATATTATTGAAAAAGTAAAAAACCTTCCCACCAAACCGGGCGTTTACATGTGGCTCGACAGGGACGGCGCTATTCTTTACGCCGGGAAAGCGAAAAATCTCCGCGCACGAGTGCAGTCGTACCTTTCGGAAACAGGGGACGGCCGTCCGCAGCTCCCGTGGCTCATGTCCCAGGCGGCCGCGCTCGATTACATCGCAACCGATTCGGAGATCGAGGCGCTTGTTACCGAGGCGAACCTTGTCAAAGCGAAAAAGCCGAAATACAATGTCCGTCTCAAGGACGATAAAAGCTATCCCTACATCAAAATCACCAAAGAGGCCGCACCGCGTATTTTCCTAACACGGACGATCCGACATGACGGTTCCCGTTATCTCGGACCTTACACCGATGTCCGCGCAGTCAGGCGGACGCTCGAACTTGTTCATTCTCTTTTTCCGCTCAGGTACTGCCGCGACGTCTTGCCCTCGAAACGGAAAAAGCGGGCATGTCTGAATTATCAGATCGGAAAATGCAGCGGCCCCTGTGTCGGCAATATCAGCCTCGAGGATTACAACAAATATGTGGACGACGCCTACCGGTTCATCATCGGGAAAAACCGCGACCTCATCCGCGATCTCACCACGCGCATGAAAGCGGCCGCACAAGAACAGAAATTCGAGTATGCCGCCGACCTCCGTGATCTCATCCGGTCGGTCAGGAAAGTGAACGAGCGCCGTAAAGTATTTTCGACCGCACTTATCACCGGGAACTGGGACGTGGTCAATTATCATGTCGAGGGCACACAGGCCTGTGTGGTGGTCATGGAAATCCGCGAGGGCAGCATTCTCGGCAAAAAGCATTACATTCTCGACAATGTCAGGGACACATCACCCGCCGAACTGCTCAGGACATTTCTTACCCAGTATTACCTTCAGAAAACATGGATGCCAAAACAAATACATCTCCCCGAACCGCCGGATGACGCCGACACCATCGAAACCCTGTTCAGGGAGCGCGCCGGCGGCAAATTTGCGTTCCATTATCCTCAGCGGGGCGAGAAACTGCGGCTCCTCAACATGACCGCCATGAACGCGAAAATGATCCTCCGCGAAAAAGCGGACATGAATGTGAAACGGAAGGACGTTGTCCCCGAAATAGTCCTCGCGCTGAAAAAAGACCTGAACTTAGACACACTCCCCCGCACGATTGCCTGTATCGACATTTCGCATCTTCACGGCGCCGATACGGTGGGTTCGCTGGTGTTCTTCCGTGACGGCAAACCATTAAAACGCGAATACCGGCGATTCAAAATCGAGAATGTCCATGGCATCGACGATTTCGCGAGCATGCGCGAGGTTGTACGGCGGTATTTTTCACGACGTCTCGAAGAAAAGAAGCCCCTGCCCGATCTACTGCTGGTGGACGGCGGCAAAGGCCAGCTTTCGAGCGCAGTAACCGTGCTCGGCGAACTCGATCTCGACAGCCAGGCAGTTGCAGGCCTCGCAAAACGGCTCGAGGAGGTGTTTCTGCCGGGCGTGTCCGATCCGCAGAACATCCCGAAATACTCGCCCGCAATTCATCTGCTGCAGCGAATCCGCGACGAGGCCCACCGGTTCGCGATCACCTACCAGAAGAACCTCCGCACCAAACGGGTGATTGCCACCGCCCTCACCGATATCGAGGGCATCGGCCCCGCCAAAGCCGCCGCACTCCTGAAACGGTTCGGCTCGGTCGAGGCGATACGGAATGCGCCGCTGGAGGATATTGCGGCGGTAGAGGGGATTGGGGTGAAATTGGGGAAGGTGATTAAGAAAAATAAAAAAATATTGAAAAGTGAAAATATTTAAAATTGCCATATATGTTCCATTAAGAGATTATAGCAATTACCATGATAATCTTTTATTGACATATTATTACTATTACTTTATAATTATTAGTATATTTAATTAGCATATCGTGAAGTTTATTTACTGATTTCACATTTTGTTAAAAAACTAAAATCTAAGGAAATAATTATGGATAAATTAGATATCCCAATTGCAGGAATTAAGGTAGAAGTAGTAATAGAAAGGATTGACCTTGATATTCTTGAATTAGATGATAAAAATCCAAGAATTGGATATTGGTACGATAATATTATGAGAGTATCCGATTCTGTAACAGAAGACGATTTAGAATTAGCTATAAAGACAGGAGGTTATGAAGATTATAATCGTTTAAAACGGAGTATTGAAACAAGTGATGGAGCTATGGAAGAAATATGGGTGTATCCGATAGAAAACGACAAATATAAAATAATTGATGGTAATACAAGATACTTAATATATAAAGATTTACGAGCAAAATATCCAAAAAAAGATATATATAAAAAAATAAGATGCAAAGTATTACCAATAGATATTGATGATAAATGTATTAACTTTGTAAGATTAATAGCACATTTAAGAGGTGTAAACGATTGGCAAGCATATGAAAGAGCGAGGATGTTATATATATTATGGTATCATGAAGGTTATTCAGAGGAAGAATTAAAAAGTACAACAAAATTACCAATAAGTGATATAAAAAAATGGCGCGAAGCTTATCGAATTATGAATGAGCAGTTTTTACCAATTTTCTCACATAAACCAGATGCACTATCAAAATTTTCATATTTTGTTGAATTTGAACACAATAAAATTAAAGATGGAATGAAAAGAAATGGATTATCAATTAAAGATTTTTGTGAATGGATAGGAAATGATGAAATTACAAGAGCTCAAGATGTAAGAGATTTAGCAAAAATGTTCGATGATGAGGATATTTCTAGAATTTTAAAAGAAGAAGGATTTCAATCAGCAAAATATGAATTGAGCTTAAGTATACCAGCATATGCTTCAAGATTATTTGAACACATTGATAAAACAATAAGTGGACTTAAAAGAATGTCGAGAGAAGAAGAACAAAATATATTATCCGGCGAAGAACCAGCTAAAAAAACAAAAATTTTAGAATTATATGATGAATTAGAAAAATTTGTTAAACTTATGAATAAATATGAGAATTGAGACAAAAAATGCCATCAAAAATGCATCAAATGATAATAGGATTAATTGGTAGAAAAATGCGTGAAAAAGGGTATGAAATTATTGCTTTTGATGGTAAAGAATACAAGTTTGAGGGGAATGATATAAATATTCCTTTTACTATAAAGAATCATCGACCTGATATCATTGGATATGATTTTAACACAAAAAATATTTGTATTGGTGAAGCAAAAACGCTGAATGATTTATGTACAAAAAGAACAAAAAAACAATTAACTGATTTTGCAAATGTTAAAAGTGTATCAGAAAATAAAATTGAACTAATAATAGGGATACCTAAAACAGCAAAAAATGATCTAATAAAGCTATTGACAAAACTTAATTTACATAATAACAACAAAATTTCATATATTTGGCTACCTGAGGAATTAGTTAATAATGATTAATAAAATAGAATTTGATTACACATCAAAAACTATACCAATGAATCATCAAATAGATGTTATAGAATATATTAAAAGAAATAATATTATACCTTTATTTGATGAGCAAGGTTTAGGAAAAAGTAAAATGGTAATTGATGCTTTATGCTCAAATATTGAAAAAAAAGAAATCGATGGCTCAATAATTGTATGTAAAAAATCTCTATTATACACATGGAAAAATGAAATTGAAAAACACTCACATTTATTTCCAGTTGTTTTAGAAGGTACAAAAAATAGAAGAAACCGATCATTCTTGACTTTTTCCCATTTTTATATTGTAAATTACGAATCTTTAATACAAGAAATTGAAATAATTAAATTAGTATTAAAACATAAAAATTATGCTGTAGTTTTAGATGAGTCTCATAAAATAAAAAATCCAAAAGCAAAAGTGACAAAAGCAATTCTATCTTTAAAAGATCTTTCTACAAAAAAAATTATTATCACTGGAACACCCATTGCCAATAAACCAGAAGATATTTGGACTCAATTTTATTTCTTAGATAATGGTAAATTATTAGGTGATGATTACAAAACTTTTAAAAAGAAGTATTCTACAAATCTAAGAGAAACAACCGTTGATATTTATACAAACAACATACAAGAATTACGAAATATTATTTGCAGAAACTCTATAAGAAGAACAAAAGACATTTTAGAGTTACCAGATAAAAAATATTTTGAAGTATATATTAAACTTTCACCAATTCAACAGAAAATTTATGATACGGCAAAAGATAATTTATATTATGAAATAAAAAATACTGCCGATGAAATAATTTTTAAAAATATCGATAATTATTTGGTTAAATTACTACGATTAACACAAATAGCTTCGAATCCTTCACTGATTGATAGTAGTTATAATGAAGACCCATCAAAATTCATCAAACTTGATGAAATTCTAAAAAATATTATTGATAAAAATGAAAAAGCTATTATTTGGACTTCATTTAAAAAAAATATTAGAACTTTGAAACGAAGATATAAAAATTTCGGAGCTTTGATTATTTTTGGAGAAATTACTATAGAAGACAGAAATAAATCAATAATCAAGTTTATGGAATCACAAAATTATAAAGTTTTAATTGCAAATCCTGCAGCAGCAAAAGAAGGACTCACGCTAACGGCAGCAAATAATGCTATATATCTTGATAGAAATTTTAAAATGGATGATTATCTGCAATCGCAAGACAGAATACATAGGATCAGTCAGACAAAGAGATGTAATATCATAAAATTATTAGCAAAAAATACAATAGACGAATATACTGATGAAATAATTGACAAAAAAGAATTAATTGCTAAATATTCATTAGGTGATAACGTAAAAAAGAATACAAGTAAAACTTTTTTATCAAAAAAAGATTTATTAGAGATATTAGGAGTATAAGACAGATGAAAAATACCCTTTCTATACAAGGAAAAGAAATTAATTATGAATATAAATTAGTCGATATCAATAATATTAATTTTTATAGAAGCAATCCAAGAATAGCAACTATTTTGTCGGAATATAAAGACGAAATTACAAATGATATAATTGACAAAACACTATGGGATAGGAATACAACAAAAAAACTTTATAGAAGGATTGAAAAAGACGGCGGATTAATTCATCCTATATTAGTATATAATAATGATGTTCTGGAGGGCAACACACGATTATGTTGCTATAGACATCTTTATAGTAAACAAAAAAATGATAAGTGGAAATATATAAAGTGCAATGTTATAAATGATAATATATCCTCAAACGACATATACAGATTGTTATGTTCTGAACATATTGAAGGAAAAATTGATTGGGAAACTTATGAAAAAGCTAATTTATATTTCAAAATGAATCAAGAAGAAAATATGACCTATGATTCAATTTCTGAAATTGTAGGCGAATCTGCGCCTACAGTAAGTATTAGAATTAAAGCATTTAAACTAATGGTTGATAATGGTATAGTAGATAAAAACAAATACAGTCATTTTGACCAACTTGTAAGAAATCCAGAACTGAATGAAATTGGAGCAAGAAATCCAGAAATTACTGATAAAACAATTGAATTAATTAAAAGTGAAAAAATACCTAAAGCAACGGATATTAGGAAAATAGGTGATATTTATAAACATAAAAAAGCCAGAAAAAGATTATTTACTAATAATGAAAACATTGAACAAGTTTATCATGATCTAAAAGCTAAAGCACCAATGACCGATTCTTCATTTATGAAAGACATTGAAAAATTAATAAAAAAAGTAAAATATTTAAAAAGAGAAGAACGAGAAGGATTAAAGCAATGCAAAAAGGATTGTTTTAATATCGAAAAATTAGTAAAAGAATTAATCAGTTTATGTGAAGAACTAGATGTTAAAATATTTATCCCAAAAAATATTCGTAAAGGTTAAATATTGAAGATATTACTTGTTGAACCCAATTTCCCTATCCCACCAAAAAGTAAAAATCACAAAAATTTTCTCCCTATTGGTTTATTAAAAATTGCCTCGTATTTAAGGTCAAAAAATTCGAATATTAAACTTGTCAGAGGTGAACCTCAAAATATTGAAGATATAGAAGAAATCAAAAATTTTAATCCTGATGAAATATGGATTACATCTTTATTCACGTATTGGGCAAAATATGTAAAAAATTCAGTTCACTTTTATAAAGAGATGTTTCCAAAGGCAAAAATTAAAGTTGGCGGTATATACGCATCACTACGCCCCCCTGATGAAGTAAAAAAATTCACCGGTTGTGATGAAGTGATACAGGGTGTAATTCCAGAAGCTGAAAAACTTTTACCTGCGTATGATCTATTGAAAAACGCAAATCCCTCCCCTATTGACTATCAAATAATTCATGCTTCACGAGGCTGCGATAGAAAATGTAATTTCTGCGGAACATGGCAGATTGAACCAGAATTCATTCCAGAGAAAAGTATTCTTAATAAAATCACACATGAAAAAATTGTATTCTATGATAATAATCTTCTCATGAATCCGCATATTGAATCAATTTTAGATGAACTTGCTGAACTTAAGAAAAAAAACCAGATAAAATGGTGTGAAAGCCAATCAGGTTTTGACGGCAGAATATTGTTGGAAAAACCATATTTAGCAAAAAAAATTAAACTTGCAGGTTTCCGCGATCTCAGAATTGCTTGGGATTGGAAATATAATGAACATCCGACAATAAAAAAGCAAATAGACTTGTTAGTAGATGCAGGATATCCTTATCAAGCAATATATTTATTTGTTATCTATAATTGGAATATTCCTTTCAAAGAAATGGAAAAGAAACGTATTAAATGTTTTGAATGGAAAGTGCAAATTTCTGATTGTAGATATAGACCTTTAAATCAATTATTTGATAATTATTCTCCCAGAATTAATGACCAAACCAATGAAGACTATTATATTCACACTGAGGCTGGTTGGACTGATGCTTTAATAAAACAATTTAGAAGAAATATCAGGCAACAAAATATTTGTGTAAGGCAAGGCTTCCCATTTTACTCAAAATTTTTTGAAAGGAAAAAAGTAGGTCGTGAAATTACGAGAAAAGTTAAAGAGCTTAAAAACATTGAAAATAAAATTAAATTTATGGATAGCATAGGAGCCGATTGCTGGTTCCCCGACAAAATCAAATATCCCGAATAACCCCATATTGCAACGTTATAAACTTGCTCAAAAATCATATATTCAAACGGCTGTAATGTTACCGATGTCCCCAACGCAACCGTTTCCCCAGTCATCGCATCGATCCATCGTGTGTTTGTCAGCGGCGTCGGCAGACTGAATTCTGAATACGTGATAGTATAATGCTATTTTAGATGAACAATTCCCGCAACAGATGCCTGAACAATTATATCCAGTGCCATGAAAACGCCTTGTAGAAAGGCTTCACCGCATGGGACGACAACAGCCACTTCTGTCTGCTCTCGATCGCTCCCGCATAACCAGCAACCTCACGCAGCACATCAAAGTGCGCCAGAGACGGCTTGTCCCGTCCACAAAATTGCACAGAACTTGCTTGAACATCTCGATAACGGGCTGTTTTTTTCTGCTCTTTTTCATCGCGCCGAAGAGAGTCTCCAACCGATGGCCAAGACCGATGCTGCGTATGTAGCGCGCA
>CAZCDQ010000039.1:0-24871 GCA_964497605.1 uncultured bacterium | reverse complement strand
ATCATGAAAATAGTCATAATATCTGATTTTTTCAAGAGATTTATATTCATAATAAAGTTTATTAATCCTTTATTAACTGCTTTTTTTTTGTAAAAATGTTCTAAAAATATGTCCATAGCGCTTGACAACGAAAAGTAATGATGTTATATTTTGATTGTTAGGAAAAGCTATCAATATTAGCATACCCATACTTGTGGAGGCAGTATGAAATATTTAAAAATCTTTTTTGTTCTCCTGTCGTTGCTGGCAATAGCATATCTCAGCTACGATTATTCATGCCAACACATGGGCGAAAATGTTTTTGACCATAAATACTGTCCGATTTGTGACGCCTATGGTTCAATAGTTTTCGTTTATGTTTTTTTAGCGTTAATAGTATTGTTGCATGTTTTACAGCAACGCTATTTAACGTTTAAAAAAGAATCCCTGTTTTGTAAATCATTTATCAAAACGATCTTTTCTCTTCGTGCGCCCCCAGTTTCTCCAGCCTTTATATAATCTCACATGATTATTTTAGATTGAATTTCTGTGTCGGCAAACTTATGTTTTCGCATTTTAAATTCTAATATGCGAAATAGTCTGAATGCATCTCAATATCTGTTTTCATAGTCGTATTGATACATTATTTCTTATGGAATACGGTCGTGTTGTACGGTTGTATTTCAAAGATAATATTATTTTTATGATGTGAAAACACAACTGTTTTTACATTCTAATTAAATTCTGTAATTATTAATAATATAATATATTTATAAAATAACTTAGGAGATAAATATGTTTCGTTTTAAGGTGATTGCAATTCTTTTTTTACTTGCTATACAAATAACAAGCGCCGTTTCACATGCGGACGATCTCTATGGGATGGTGAGAGATAAACAGTCACGAGAACCCATTGTTGGTGCTGTTGTCTCGATAAAAGGAACGAAAACAGGAACGCTGACCGACATTAACGGCGAATACAGGATAACCGGCATTGAATTGGATTCGTTTACCGCTGTATTTCAAATGGTTGGATATCAATCCAAGGAAATAGCGACGGCGCCCGGTGAACTGAATGTCGAACTGATGATATCCTTTATTAATGTTGGTGAAACGGTTACAACCGGCACCGCGACCGAACAGATATTTCAAGACGTACCTGTTAAAACGGAGGTGGTAACCAGGCGGCAGATAGAGATAATGCAGGAACCGGATCTTGCCGGCCTATTGTCGTATACTTCAGGCCTAAGAGTTGAAAACAATTGTCAAAACTGCAGTTTTACACAGCTTCGTATGCTCGGGCTTGAGGGCGGATACAGTCAGATATTGATTGACGGTGATCCGATGGTTTCAACAATGGCGGGTGTTTATGGATTACAGCAGTTCCCGCAGCAGATGATTGATCAGATTGAAATTGTGAAAGGAGGCGGCTCTTCTCTTTATGGCGGGAATGCAATCGGCGGTGTTGTAAACATTAAGCTCAGAGAACCAACCAGCAACAGAAGCAATTTCAGTTATAACTATAAAGTTGGCGATTCTCATGTACGAAGCGAGCTTGGTTTTATGTCTGAATTGGTTACAGACGACAATAAAACCGGTTTGTATGTATTCGGCAACACCCGCGAACAAAACGGGTATGATAATAATGATGACGGCTATACTGACATTGGCCAGCTAAAAGCGGAAACGTTTGGGATAAACTACATAACACGTCCCTCCGAGAACGATTTTGTAACAGCAAATGTCCACCGTATACACGAGGACCGCAGAGGCGGAAACAGGTTGAGTTACCCAAGCCATGACGCGGATATTAGTGAGGCTGCGGAAAGTTACCGTTGGGGTGGAAAACTAAAATATGAGCGTATTGTTTCCGAAACGATTACCGCAGATATGTCGTATTCATTCGCACTTGCCGAACGTAATACCTACTATGGCGCCGGACGCGATCCAAACGCATATGGCCGTACCGATAATCCCACGCACTTATTGAGAAGCAAGGTATACTTTGACCTTGGTTCAAACACATTAATCACCGGAGTAGATTATAAGTGGGAAAGCCTGTATGATGAGGCCATAGCTTACAGCCGCGTAATTGATGACGATTATACTAATGGGGCGTTTTATATTCAGGACGAGTTGGCTTTGGGAGACCGTTACACCATTGTCGGCGGCGCCAGGGTTGATAAACACTCATTGCTTGACGATCCGATTGTCAGCCCGAGAATTTCCGGACTTTTTAAACTCACCGACGAACTGAAACTAAGAGCGAATATTTCGACAGGTTTCAAAGCGCCCCAAGTTTTTGACGAAGACCTTCATATTACGCAGGTTGGAGGAGAAGGGCAAATTCACCGCAACTCGAATAATCTAAAAAAGGAAAAAAGCATTAGCTATTCCGGTACGATTGATTATATGGGTTTTGTGGGAAACAGCCTTATTCAGGCAGGTCTTACCGGATTTATTACGAACCTCGACGATCAGTTCCAAATAGTCGAACGGGACGATCCCAACACACCAGCGGCCGAATTTCTCAGAATTAATGGCGACGGTTTAACGGTGGCGGGAATAGAATTACAGGCTGGTTATAAGCCGTTCAACGATCTTGAAATACATGGCAATTTCACCATTCAAAATGATGAGCTTGATTCGCCGGAAGAGGATTTCGGTTCGACACGGCTGTTCAAGACTCCGGAGCACTATGGTAACCTTGCAATATATTATGATTTGTTGCATATTTTTTCGGTTTTTGCCGGATTCAATTATACCGGCGAGATGAAAATACCGCATTATGCTGGATATATATCTGATGATGTTCTGGAGACTACTGATCCGTTTGTTACGTTCGATCTTGGCCTAAGCTATAAATGGTCGAAAAAATCAGATTCAAATATCACAAAAAATATCAATATCGGAATCAAAAACGTTTTTGACGAATATCAGCCCGATTTAGACAAAGGAATGGACAGGGATGCCGGGTATATTTACGGTCCGGCAAATCCTCGTCTATTCTATGCGGGTTTGGAATTCGGATTATTGTAGTAAATATCGGGGCGGTTTACACGAAGAGCCGCCCCATATTAAACGCATGAGGTTAATATGAAAATACTCATTATTACGGCATTGATTGCATTTGCGGTATTTTCTTGTCATGCTGTGGATTCTGCGGAGGTTTCTCCGGCGGATTCAGTTTCGCTCGCCCAAAAGCATTTGAATTTTGCGATACAGTATAAAAAAACCGGGCAATATGAGGAAGCGCGTATTCAATATGAGAAATCGCTTCAATATAATCCGAACTCGAGTGAGATTCATATTTCTTTTGCCGATCTTCTCCTGAAAAGCGGCGATAAAGAACGGGCAAGGGCGAAATTGCTTAGCGCATTACAGCTTGAACCACAGCGTTATGAATTATCGGCGCATCTTGCCACACTTTATTATGAAAAGGGAATGTATGATTCAACGCTTGTTATGTACGAAAAAATGAATCAACATAAGCCAAATATCGAGCTGCAGCATAATATGGCTAAACTCTATGATTATGTGGGCGAATATGACACGGCAATCGGTATTTACAAACGATTAATCGATAAGGGGGAATTATCGGAGAAGGATGCTTTATATGCGGCAAATCTTTCGTTCAATGCAAAACGATTCGAGTCGGCAAAATATTTATTGGAGAAGGTTATATCGAAAAACAATTTCCATATCGAGGCTCTTAGCCTTGCTGCAAGAGCGGCTCTCGCAATGGATGATGAGGATTCCGCGGCGGTATTCTTCCGGCGTCTGGTGGAACAGAAAAATAACAGTCCCGTTGCGATCGGTTTTCTTGAGAAATACTATAAGTCGGTCGGCGACTCGACAAGTCTTGCGTGGGTACTGGATGTTCATCACAAAAATCAACCCCAAGATGTGGTGGTCCTTGGAAATCTTGCAAGTCTTTATTTTTCTATGGGCGATTTGAAGAAAGCGGAAACGTATGCATCGAAAGGAGTTCAAGTCGATCCTCAGAACGGCCTTTTCCGTATTCTCCTCGGTGAAGTATATCGCATGACAAACCAGCTTGAATGTGCAGTCGAGCAATATGAACACGCAGCCAAGGATGAAAAATGGAGAGAATCCGCCGAACAACTCATTTTGGTTGTCCGTCCGCCGGACAGCGAAGAACAGAAAAACGAACAATTATTTTTTAACCGTACAAACCCAAATAACGAAAGAGGAGTAGGTGAATGAAAACAGAAACCTTATTTATGTATATTGAACAGGGAGGTCCGCCAATTATGTGGACTCTTGTGATAATGCTGGCGTTGGGAATTGCTATTGCGCTGTGGCGTTTGACTATTATCGGGATTGCATTGTTTAATACAAAATCCTTATATCGAAAAGTATTTGAAGCGCTTCAAAACAATGAAAACGGAATAGAAAAAGCAAAGGAAATATGCGGAAATACGCCCGGTCCTGTTGCGACTATAATTCATGCCGGACTTTCGAGGATTCATAAAGGGCTCGATCATGTTGAAAAAGCAGTTGAGTCCGCCGGAGCAGTGGAGATGTCGTTTCTGGGGAAAGGCCTTACATGGCTTGCAACGATTTCCAATCTTGCCCCCATGCTCGGTTTTTTTGGAACAGTAGCTGGAATGATTATATCGTTTCAGAGGATTGCCGAGATGGGCGATGTTGAGCCGACTATTGTCGCGGGCGGAATTTCGATGGCATTAATCACCACTGCAGGCGGATTGCTTGTTGCGATGCCTATACAGGCGCTCTATAATCTCTGTGTTTATCTAATCGATGAAATTATAACTCAAATGGAAGAAAACGCCAGCAAATTTATCGATTTGCTTGTTGATCTCGGATATGATGCTCCCGGAAAGTGAGGATACGATGCCGATACAGAATAAGTATAAAGTGAAACCAAGTCTTACAACGGCGGCGATGTCTGATATTGCATTTCTTCTAATTGTTTTCTTTCTGGTTACAACATCATTTGCCCATGATAAAGGCCTTGGCTTGACACTCCCGGAATACGGCGCAGTAACAAAAGTGCCTCAAAGCAATATTTCAAAAGTGCTGATTAATTCAGGCGGTGAAATCATGCATGACGGCACCATCGTAACGCTTGACGAATTACGTGAAAGGCTGAAACAAAAAACACTGGAAAATCCGAATCTAATTGTCTCGATAAAAACAGATTCGGGGGCATATTATGAATATTTTGTCGACGTTGTTGACGCTGCCAAAGAATCGGGTAATAACAAAATTTCAATAGCCGAACCTTATTAACGGAGATAAAAATGGCTAGATTCAAAAAAATAGATTACACTATTCCGGAAATTCCTACCCAGACGATGGCGGATATTTCGTTCCTTTTAATAATCTTTTTTATGGTAACAACGACGTTTGTTGTCTATCGTGGATTTCATGTCAATCTGCCGTTTGCCAATATGATAGATACACTTCACAGCAGAAGAAACATTTCAACGCTCTGGATCAGTCCGGGTGGAGATATGATGCTTGACGAACATATTGTTGACAGTGAAACACTTGCCGGAGTTGTACATCAAAAACTGAACAATAATCCGCGCATTATTGTACAGTTAAAAGCAGATAGGCGAACAACATACAACCATATAGCAACTGCAATAGAAGAGCTTAAAAAAGCGCATGCCCTTCGTGTTTCTTTTATTGCACAAAAGGAATAATAAATGAAGTCGCATACGTCAGCTGTCGGGTTTAAAAGAAAAAAAGCCGATCTGCACAGACAATCTCCCAAAATATTTTTCTTGTGGATGTTCTTGACTGTCATCTTCATAGCCGTAGGGATAAGGCTGCCGTTAATATTGAGGGAAACTGGGAAAGCCACTGAGGTGGAGCCGGTCATTATACAAATAGAGGATATTCCCGAAACACGTCAGACGACTCAGGTTTCGGTGCCGAAACTTTCGATGCCGCTGGAAATCGAAGATGATATAGTAATGGACGATGTAACAATCGAAAACACGGACCTCGATATAATCAGTGATGCCGTACCTCCTCCTCCTCCGGTCGTTGTCCAGGAAGAAGCAATCGAAGAGGTGTTCGAGGAGGAAGTATTTGAAATGTTTTCTGTCGAGGAAGTGCCGGGAAAATTAGAGGAAATTGCGGCAGAATATCCTCAAGAAGCTCTTGATAAACGAATAGAGGGTACTGTTTATATACGCGCTTTAGTCGGTTCTGACGGTTTTGTCAAAGAGGTCATTGTTTTAAAAGGACCAAGCTCATTGCATAAGGCGGCGATAGATGCGGCGCTGAAAACACCTTTTAGGCCGGCCACACAAAATGGACAGCCGGTTAATTGCTGGGTACAATTATCGTACAGATTTGTAATCGAATAAATGTAAAAATAAAGTGTGATGATAATGTTTTTAAAAAAGATAAAATATTTATGGAAGTAAAAAATCTTGTAAAAATAACGGATTAATAATTAGATAACCATCTCAATCCAATAAAAATTAAAACTTCGAAAGAAGGTAAAGCAATGGAAGCATCAGAAAATAAGAAACCATTAACGGCGTAAATTGAAAAAAAAGTGGAAAATTAAAAATAGAATTATTGAAAGAAAATTAACTTGATTAACAATATATACATTGACTTTATATATGCAAGTAATTTTATATGCGATTTGAAGTGAGATCATTTCCAAACGGGTGTAGTCATTTCCGCCCGTTCCTCTGCGTTCTCTGCGTTGAAATATTATTTTTACCCTCTCCGGCCGACTTCGAACCGGAATATCCACGGCGCGAAATATTCCCGTGATATGAGCACCGGCAGCCCCTCGGTGTTGTGTGCGATACCCTCGAAAAAGAAAATGTGCGAGGAGGAATCTATCTCGAGTTTCTCTGCCACACTTTGAACATTGTGAAGCGGGATGAGTGTCGATTTCGATTCGGCGAGGGTGATGCCGCAGTATGTTCCCAGATGGTCGATCAGCGAGAAATTTTCGCCGTCTTTCTATGCCGGATATTTTTTCATCGCCCATGACGGCACTGTTTCGATTGTATAGGCCACCGGTTGGCCGTTCGCGGTACGGATACGTTCGATGCGGAACACGTTTGAGCCGGGCGGAACATCAAGATGCTCCACATCGTCCGGAAAAACTAATTCGGTTGTCACTTTTATGGCGCGTGTGCCGGGGTGAAGTCCGAGGGAATGAAGCATGGCGGTGATACTGCGTTCGATGGTCAGGTTGAGTGTGATTGCCGGCGTTTTCGATTTGATGAACGTGCCGATGCCGTGAAAGCGGTAGATGAGACCGTCCGATTCGAGTTTGTTAAGCGCCTCACGGAGCGTGGCGCGGGTGCTGGTTGCGCTCATCTGGGGAGTATTCATGGCATTAATGCTGGGGATATTCTTCTATACCATAGCGAAAACCATGAATATTCTCATCGGCTGGCCGGTGTATATTTCGATGTTCCCCGTTGCCGCTGTTGTAGGCGTATATACACTGTTCGGCGGCCTGAAAGCGGTGGTCAATACCGATGCCATCCGATGCGCCGTTCTCTTTTTCGGAAGCATTATTATCGTTCTCATGGCCTTTCTCATAGTAGGCGGATGGAGCGCGCTTGTGGAGTCTGTCACTTCGATGGGGGAGGAGTACGCGCACCATTTCGAGCTGACTGTGCCGGTCTATACACCGACGCCGTATGGGTGGGACGGTGTCCTGTTCGATCTGGCATTCGTACTGTCACCCGCATACTTGCTCTGTAATTAGGTCATCGTGCAACGCAATATGGGCGCCGCGTCCGAGTATGAAGCGAAAAAAGCGTTCTGTGGGCTGCATTTCTGAAGCTGTTCATCCAGATTATCATTGTCGCGCCGGGGCTTGCCGGAATCGTTTTTTATCCGGGGCTGGCGAATGTCGACGACATTTTTATCCCGTGCTTGTCCACGATATCCTGCCGGCAGGTCTTACCGGACTCATTTTCGCCGCATTCCTCGCCGCACTTATGTCTAGAGTCGATTCCTATCTTAACAACGCGGCAACGCTCTGAACAAAGGATATATACCAAAAATTGTCCACCCCGGGGAATCACACTGCCATTATATGATCGTTGGCAAGGTTCTCACCGGTTTTTTCGTGATGCTCGGTGTGTTACTCGCAGCGTTGACCGACCGGTTTCCCAGCATTTTCGGCTACATGCAGACCATGCGCAGTATTTTCCAGGGACCGTTGTTCGCGATCATCGCGCTCGGACTTCTCTGGGCGCGGGCAACAGGAATTGGCACGGTTGCAGGTATCCTGTTTGGTGTCGCAACATCGGGCATGCTTTTTTGGGTGCGGAACAGTGTCTTTACTTGTCCCGATCCGTTTCTCTATATCACGTGGTGGGCGTTTCTCGCGAGACTTGCTGCAACCGCAACCGTAAGCCTGATGTCCGAACCCGAACCGCCGGAGAAAATCGAGGGGCTTGTCTTTCGCCGGTTCCAAAAAACCAATGAGGTACCGTCATGATTCGAGATTGGATCGCATCTATACTGCAGTCGATAGCGCAAAGCCTGTTCAATCTGGCGATGGCAATACCCATGATTGTGGTCTGGCTGATATTACTTGGTGTTTTCGGGCTGCTTACAGTGTGGGTAATTACATTGCCGCAGCAGTTCCCTGAAAGCGATCGAAAAGATTTTTTTCTGACTTGAGAGTATTTGCGCTGATTGTTCTTGTTATACAGTCGTTGTTTTGTATTATATTCTGAATGTATTCATCTACTTGAACTGTTGGAATACTGCTGACATGAAAAAAAGCAAATTTTTTGAAACCAAAGCATACGGGGCATATTAGGATGATTTCAGTAGTAAAATGTGTTAATCTGCTCATTATTTGCGCTGTTATCGTCGTTCTTACAACGGTATCTGCGATTGGGCAGGATGCAGTAGGTGACAAGACTGACGCCGGTTCAGCTCACGATTCGCTTCACACCGTCTCTCTCAAAGACGGCTCAACGCTCCGCGGCCGCATTACCGCTGAGGACGAAAACGAGATCACCGTCGTGACACTGTCCGGTATCAAGATCACAGTGCCGAAAACCGAGGTGGTGTCTATGTCGTCTATTCGGGGCCGAGTCGAGGAAGGGACATTCAAACGATTCGATCCGAATTATTCGCGGCTGTTGTTTGCCCCGACCGGGCGGCCGCTCGGAAAGGAGGACGGTTATTTCTCGGATTATTACGTATTTTTTCCAGGTGTTACATACGGTTTCACAAACACATTCAGTTTGATGGCGGGTATGTCGGTCGTTCCCGGGATGGAACTGGACGAGCAAATAAAATATCTTGCTCCCAAAATCGGATTATACAATACCGAAAAACTCGCCGTATCAGGCGGTATACTTTATGTGTCTTTAGATGGTAAGAATTCGGCGGGAATAACTTTTGTTACCGGCACATACGGTCCCCGCAACAAATGCATGACAGTCGGAATCGGCTACGGCTATTTCGACAGCAAGGATGAGCAGCTTGAATTCACACATCGTCCCATATTTACTCTCGGCGGCAATATCCGTCTAACGAATAACATTGCCCTCGTTTCCGAAAACTGGTTTCTGCCGTTTGAGAATTTTACTCTGAAAGAGCAGCCAATCTGTCTCGCGCTGCGTTTTTTTGGCGATAGGATTGCGGTCGACGTTGGAATGATTATTGTCGGCGAGGTCGTCAAAGAGGGTCTCCCGATACCGTGGTTGTCGTTCGTATACAATTTCGGAGATTAACGCCGTATCGTCAAAACGTATAACACAATACTGATTTGATGCAGGAACGCTATGAGACATACTCTGCATCGCTCGCGAGAATGATCATGCCCGGCGTATTAGTTGCGGCTACCGGTGTCGGTGCGGGCAATATATTGACTGCCGGACTGGGCGGTTCTGCAGTCAGCCTCGGAATCCTTTGGCGGTTATTGCCGGCGTTGCGCTGAAATAATTATTGAACGAGGGGATCGCGCCCGGTGGCAAATGGCGACGGACACCACACTGCTCGAGGGCTGAACATTGCACCTCGGGCAATTGATTTGATAGATATTCATGGCGTATCTCTTGTTATGGATTTTTTTACCGGAGTCACCCTTATTACCGCTTTCGGTGTCGCTGGTAAAGGGCTTTTGCCGATTGGCGGCGATCCCGGTGGTGATCAGAAAACACGTTCATTCGGATTTTTTGAAACTTATCGAAACACCGGAACCGCTTGAATTGTCGACCGTTGTTTCGTAATTTGGTAGTTTCCGTATATAATCAAGAAAACGGCGGGCGCCGCCATACCGTGTCGATACATTATGCGCGGTGAAACAACCGCCGACAATGAGTTTTGGATCGACAGCAGTGAAATAATTAGTATACCATTCCTTATCGGCGTCCGAGAACACAAAATCGAACGGCCCCTCGAGTTTAGGCACAAGTTCGTGGGCGTCCGCAAGTCTCGCATCTATATATTCGCTCAGCCCGGCTTCCTCGAAATGTTCGAGCGCTTCGTTGTAACGTTCCTGGTCGATCTCGACCGTGACAAGTTTCCCACCCGTTTTACTCAGCGCCCAGGCGATCCAGATACCCGAGTGTCCGGTTGAGGTGCCGATTTCAAGCGCCCGTGTGTAACCGTTTTCGACAATAATGTCGTGCAACAGTTTACCGTCCGAGGCCGGTACGTTGAGATCGCGCCAGGTTCTCCGATGTTCGTCGAGAAAGCGAGTTACTTTTTCATCGATTGTCATATCGTTATCCCTATCCTGTCCGGATGCTGTCAGGACAGTACCGCAGAGTAAGATTAAGACAATCAGCCGGACATATTCGAATATGTTTTTCATATCATCTCCCTTTCATTGAGCCTTTCCGGCGTTTTTTTGAAACCGGAAATAACTGCGAAAAGAATATTTTGACGCGTTTGATATTGGGATGTTTCCGTATCGATAATGTTGCATATATCTGAAACCTTTAGAATAAATATTAAGATAATATAATAAAAAAAATTATAATCGAACAATACAGAAAATGAAGACACATACAATTTTTAAAATAGCATTTCCCTATGCCCGAATAAAGAGATATTTTCATCGTATTGAAAAATGTGGTTCAGTTTAGCGTCGAATTTTCTTATATTATGTTTTTATTTTGAAATTTTTATTATGAAATAGACACTGAATTCAGGATATGAGCGTATTGTTGTGAAATTATTTTCAGAAATACACAATAAATATGAAAATTTATTGAAATTATTATAATAATCTCTCGTCATATAGTACATAACGATTATAAAATCTCAATTAATAATTCAGCAATTAATTTCATTGCATGGGGAAAAAAACGAGTAGTGATTATTCAGCGAGAAACTATTAAACCATACTGAGTATGTTTACGTCAATATAACATTGAATAAAACGGATAAACGTCTTGTATATTTTTTGGACATCGATCCCGTTACCACTATTCAATGAAATCAATGCACGCATATAGCAGATACAAATCGGAAAAATAATTACCATACATTACTAACATAGGAGATTTGGATGATTAAAGTACTCAAACCGATTATGACGCTTATCGCTGCGGGTATACTTATGATACCGGCGAATGAAGGTTCTGCCGCAGATGAGTCCCGTACGTTATCGCTTAATGACTGTATTGACCGGGCCTTGAGCGAAAACCTGAATCTTCAGTCGTTTAATCTCAATCTTCAGTCGATGGAACTTTCAATCGATCAGGCTGAATCAATTTTCGACCCGTCCATTTCGCTCAGTCTGAATCGCGATGAATCGGTTTCACCGAATTATTTCACCTATTACAATGTAAATTCGATCGAAAGCAGTTCGAACCGGTTAAATCTGTCGCTTGGCCAGAACCTTGAGTACGGTTCGAACTGGGGTTTTGGACTCTATAATACCCTTTCCGAAAGTAATATCGAGACCGAAAAGAACTATACCAGCAATTTAGGTATCCGTTTAAGTCAGCCGCTCCTGAAAGGTTTCGGTAAAAAAGTCAACCGTTCGAACATCTATTTTGCGGGCCTGATGACCGAAACAGCGAAAGATAATCTTGAAATGAACGCCATCGACCTCATCTATAACGTTCAGCGGACATACTGGGACCTTGTATTTGCACGTCAAACATTAAAAGTACGGGAGATATCGCTCACTCAGGCCGACAGTCTTCTCGCTTACAATGAAAAGGGGCTGTCGCTGGGAATTCTGACCGAATCGGATGTGCTCGAGGCGAGAAGTCAGGTTGTAAACCGTCAGAAAGAAATCCTCGACCAGAAAAATGTTATTAAAAACAACGAGGATGTTCTCCGGAGACTCCTTAATATGACCTCCTCGGAGGATTTGACATTCGATATTGTCACCACCGACGCACCGGAGGTCCTATCGGTTGATTTCGATGAGGAGACCGTGTACCGGAATGCGCTCAGGCTCCGTCCTGATTATAAAATCGCGATGCGATCCATTGCGCAGAACGAGCTGAATATCGCCATCGCGGACAATTCCATGCTTCCCAGCCTGGATATAAACGCCCAGTATACGCTGAACAGCGCCGGTACAACTATATCGAAAGATTTGAAAGACCTTGGCAATACCGATACCTACGGCTGGCAACTCGGGCTGACACTCAGCTATCCGCTGAAAAACAGAAGCGCGAAAGCCGATTATCAGCGCCAGCAGATTGAACTGAAACGGGCGCAGCTTGCACTGGAGGACCTCGAGAGCCAGATACGGACCGAAGTACGGGCTGGTATCAGAAATATCAACACCGCCCGCGAACAGATCGAGGTCGCGAGAATGTCGGTCGAGGTAAATGAATTGAAGCTGAAGATGGAGGAAGAACGGTTTATAAATAAGCTTTCGACAAGCTATTACGTTCTTCTGTTCCAAAGCGATCTCGCCACTGCGAGAAACCTCTATAACAGTGCTCTTGTTGATTACACGATGGCCGTTGTCGAATTGCAGCGTGCAAGCGGAATGCTCCTCGAACAAATGAATATTTCGATCGTATCGTCCAATTGACACGGTGTGGAACACATATAAGCGCAAAACCGAAATCGGAGATATCATGGAAGTAAAAAAACGACATAAGAAAAAAAGATGGGTCAAGATACTGATAACCTTTGCCATCGTGGCTGTAATTATTGGAACGCTTGCGGCAAAACTCACAGACGGTGGCAATCAGGAGCAAATCCTGACAACAAACGTGAAAATCGGTATGGTTGAGGATAAACTCACCGAAACGGGCAATATCGAGCTTCTGCGTACTGTCGAGGTGAAATCAAAAATTGCCGGAACAGTCGAGGAGATACTGGTAAAAGAGGGCGAATACGTTCAGGAAGGTCAGGAGCTGTGCATTATCGATCCCGATCCGACTCAGACCCTCCTCTTGTTTCAGAAACGTTCAATGATGGCAAGCACCGAAATTAATCTGAAACAGGCACAAAAAGAAGTTGAGCGTAAACGTAAGCTTGCCGGTTCAGCGCTCATCAGCGAAAAAGAGCTTGAGGACGCTGAAAACGCTTACCTTATGGCTCAGAACAGCTATAATCTCGCTCAGCAGGAACTCGAAATTATGGAACGCGAGATAGAAACAGCCGGCGTGGGGAGCGATGAAAAAATCGTCTCCTCGAAAGTCCGTGCTCCCTATGACGGTTATATTACCATCCGCCATATCGAGGAAGGCTCGGTCGTGACCTCCGGTATCAGCTCAGTTGTTGCCGGTACGAATCTTTTTCAGATAGGTGATCCCTCAACCATGATTATAAAGGCGAATATTAGCGAGGTCGATATAGGGAAAGTATCGGTGGGTTGCGAAGTAAGAATCATGCTCGACGCCTATCCCGACACCTCGTTTGCAGGCAGTATCCGTCACATCGCACCGGTCGGTACCCTCGAACAGGGCAGGAATGTTGTGACATTCAAAACCGAGGTTGAAATCATCGACAAAGACTCCCGCCTGAAACCCGGCATGAGCTGCGATGTTGATGTCATTATAGCTCGCGAGGACAGCATTCTTTTTCTCCCTGTCGAATCGGTGTATGAGAAAGAGGATGGGAGCGAAGAGGAGAACAGCCAAACCTCGAAACATATCATTTATGTTAAAAACGATAAAGAGCTTCCGGTGACAAAGAAATTCGGCATAATCCCACAATCGCCCGATTTGCTTGATGGCTTCGATGAAATGGATGTCGAAATCGGCATCAATTCGGCAGCTCGTATGCAAATAATCGCCGACATAGATACCGCAACCGTTGTAGCTCTTGATGCCGAAAAAATATTTAACGATCTCGAAGTGCGAGAAGGGAAATCCGAAGAAAATGGGAAAAATGCAAAAGCCGTGTCTGTAAAGCTCTAAACTATGATCGTGGAAAGTGCGTTTTCCAATGTCATTTAAGGAATCCGGTTATCCCCTTTAATAAGCAAGATACAAGAATAAGTATACTTTTTCAGGAAATTCATACATCATATTGTAATATGCTTAGCTAACGGGATAAGCGAATAAAGGAATATAAAACGGAATGAATATATTGGAACCTATCAGAATGGGGCTTGGGCAGCTTCTTGTTCATAAACTGCGCGCAACGCTCTCGATTCTCGGCATTCTTATCAGCGTCGGCAGCGTTACCGGCATCGTATCGCTTGGCGACGGGCTCAGTAAAACGGTGACCGAGCATTTCGAGCAGGCGGGCGGTCCGAGCATCATTCAGATTTACCCTCCTAATACATGGTATCGTAACTCGAAAGGCCAGTGGGTTGAACGGGATTGGGAAGAATTCATCGAGAATGAGGATATAAAGGCGCTGGAAAGCGCGTCTGAGCATATCGAGTTTGTTGCGCCAGTACTGTATTTTAATCTTCCCGTTCAATACCGTAAAATCTCCGCACAAGCGAATATCCGCGGCGGCGACGAGCATTTGCTTCTGACTGAGAACTGGCGGGTGGATAAAGGCCGGTTCATTAATCAGAACGATGTGAAGAATGCTGCGAAAATCGTGGTCATTGGCGACAGGCTTGCCGAGGATCTTTACGGAAATGAAGATCCGTTGGGAAAAGAACTCAAGCTCGATACTGTCAGGTATACCGTTGTAGGTGTGCTTGCGCCGATGAAATTCTTAGGAAATACCAACGAGCGAAATCTTGTCGGCACTTTCACCACTGCCCAGATGAGACATACTGGCGATCAGCGTCTCCACCGGCTGACCGTTATGGCAGATTCTCCCGAAAATGTGCCGGAGGTCGCGCTTCGTCTTAGATCGGTGCTGAAACGAACCCATGAACACGGCGATGAATTCCAGATCAGAACCGGCAGCGATCAAATAGAATCGTTCAACCGAGTGGTGTTGATTCTTAAAATCGTTGCAGGCGGAATTGCTGGAATATCGCTTCTTGTGGGCGGTATTGGCATAATGAACATCATGCTCGTTTCTGTCACCGAACGAACCCGCGAAATCGGTCTCCGTAAAGCGATCGGCGCACGCCGCCGGACCATTTTAATGCAGTTCATTATCGAATCAATGGTGCTGTGCCTGTTCGGAGGCATTCTCGGCATTTTGCTTGGATTCGGATTAGGTGCAGGTCTCGAGACGGTCATCACTCGGCTCCAGTCCGAGGTGCCGTTCAGCAGCATTATTACTCCGGGACTGATAATATTTGCAGTGGTGTATTCGGCCGCAATCGGCATCTTTTTTGGCGTTTATCCGGCGTACCGCGCCTCGAAGCTCGATCCGGTTGAGGCGCTCAGGAAGTAATATTATAAAGGAATAAATACCACAGAATGAATATTTTTGAACCGATTACCATCGGAATATCCCAGATAGTATCAAACAAAATGCGCAGCGCACTCAGCGTTATCGGTATCCTGATAGCCGTAGGGGCGGTGACCGGCATTGTATCCATGGGCGATGGGCTCGAAAAAGTGCTCATGGTCGAGCTCGATCAGATGGGTTTAACGAAATCGATTGCATCATGGGCGCCTGATCCATGGTATCGTGACGAATACGGAAACTGGGTGCGCCGGACATGGGAGGCATACCTGACAATCGATGATGTTAAGGCTATTATGTCAGAATCAGATAAAATCGATTATATCATCCCCTATGTAGGTGTCAATGTCGCAAAGGGCAATGTCAATATGAGGCGCGGCAAAGTCGCAACTATGAGTAATATTCAGTCATCGTCACCGGATTATCTGTTCGGCGAAAACTGGGAGATTGCATCGGGACGCTTTCTCAATACTGCGGATATGAAAAACCGCTCTAAAGTCTGTGTTATCGGCAACGATGTCGCGATTGATCTGTTCGGCGAGGGTGTCGATCCGATTGAAGAGGAAGTGAAAATCGGCGATGAACGGTATACTGTTGTTGGTCTTATGAAACCAAAAGAATTTTTCGACTCCAACTTCGACACCCGCACCATTATTCCATTCACAACTGCTCAACTCCGCATACGGGGCAACGATTACATTGATTATATCGTTGTCCACCTCAAGGATGCGAAGTACATTGATGAAGTCAGGGCCGACATGATGCGCGTATTCCGCCGTCTCCACGGTGATTATGGAAGAGAGTTCAATACACAGACCGGTACTGAGATTATAAACGAAATTAACCAGGTGCTCTTTGTTTTAAAAGCGGTCGCGGGCGGCGTTGCTGGCATTTCGCTGGTTGTCGGCTGTATCGGCATTATGAATATCATGCTTGTATCGGTGACCGAGCGGAAAAAGGAAATCGGTCTGCGGAAAGCGCTCGGTGCAAAACGATCGACAATCCTTGCACAGTTTGTTGTCGAAGCCATCGTGCTTTGTCTCTTCGGGGGTTTTCTCGGGCTTGGATTCGGATTTCTAATGGGAAAAGGGATTTCGTTCTGGGTAATCAAGCTGACACAAATGCCGTTCAGGAGCTACATATCGCCGGGTCTTATGATTTTTACGGTCGGTATATCGCTTACGGTTGGATTGGTTGCAGGCGTTTATCCGGCATGGAGCGCCTCACGGCTCGATCCGGTCGAGGCGCTTCGGGAAGAGTAAAAAATGCACTGTGGACACTATTATGTACAAACTTAGAAATTGACAGGAAATACAGGGAATACAATGCTGATTAAAATGCAAAATATTGTGAAAACCTATGAAATGGGGGATCAGGATGTGCATGCACTTCGCGGTGTCGATCTCTCGATCGCAAAGAACGAATATGTTGCCATTATGGGTCCCTCCGGCTCGGGGAAATCGACACTTATGAACATCATCGGATGTCTCGATACACCCTCTGATGGTTATTATGAACTAAATGGGTGTCACGTTTCCGAGATGACCGACAACGAACTTGCGGCAGTGCGGAACAAGGAAATCGGATTCGTATTCCAGAATTTTAATCTGCTTTCCCGCTCAACATCTCTGCACAACACCGAGCTTCCGCTCATTTATTCTGGCTTGGAAAGAAAAAAACGCCTTGCAAAAGCGGTTTCGGCGCTTGAAGCGGTCGGACTCGCCGAACGCATGGAGCACAAACCGAGCGAACTATCCGGCGGACAACGTCAGCGGGTAGCTATCGCCCGCGCACTTGTCAACGATCCCTCGATCATTCTTGCCGATGAGCCGACCGGTAACCTCGATTCGAAAACAGGCGAGGAGATCATGAAAATATTCAAGGAACTCTATAGACAGGGAAACACAATTATTCTCGTGACGCACGAAAAGTATATCGCCGATCATGCAAGTCGCATTGTCCACCTCCTCGACGGTAATATTTCAACCGACGAATTGACAAAAAATGGAAATAACCGTCAGAACGGTGCCGGTTGAAAAGTTTTACCATTATTGAACAGTATATTTAAAAGCCGGAATAATCCGGCTTTTTTTTAAACTATTTGATTTGTTTTGCGTCTAAAAAATATGTTTTAATAATTTTCTCCACCTATTGCGTATGAGTTTAGAAATTTCAACCTATTTTGAGGATGTGTATGAAAAATTCAGGCCTTTTTTGCATGTGCAAATCCCACCAAAACAGTAATAATTTAAAAGTATCATTGCTTCTTGCTGTGGTAATAGCTATTCAACTATTTACAATACAGCTTTCTTCCGCTCAACAGACCTTGCAAAACGGCATAAGCGAACATGACCTAGCGATCAGAGTCTATCTCGATGTTGAACGCCGTTATGAGGAATATATCAAGACTGAAATTCCTTATGTGAACTATGTCCGCGACAGGAAGCAGGGACAGGTATATATTATGCTCACCGAGCAGCGTACGGGAAGCGGCGGAACGGAAAACACGATTACGTTTATTGGCCAGCAGGATTTTACAGCAGTGGATGATACCCTTGTATATGTCTCGAACCAGAACGATTCAGAGGAAACAGTCAGAAGCGGTATTGTGTCGACATTAAAAGTGGGACTTATGAGGTATGTTGCCCGAACGCCCGCAAGACATTATCTCAGAATTGATTATACAAAACGGGGTGAAACACTCGAGATTATTGATAATTGGGATTACTGGGTATTCAACATCGATACGAACAGCCGTTTAAACGGTGAGGAACAGCGAAAAAGTATTCGTCTCGATGGCTCGATTTCTGCGGACCGGGTTACCCCCGAATGGAAATCGAGTTTTTCACTCAGCGCGGATTATAACAACACCGATTATAAAGTTGATGATGAAACAATCTCAAGTTATACACGATCACAGGATTTCCGCAGTTTGGTTGTGAAGAGCCTGAGCGAACACTGGTCTGCCGGATTTTATGGTCAAATCGAATCTTCATTATATAGAAATATAGAATTATTGGGCAGTTTTGCGCCGGCGATCGAATATAATGTTTTTCCGTATTCGGAATCGACCCGCAGAGAGTTCCGTTTTCTTTACAGAATTAATTATCAGAATGTGAAATATAACGAAGAAACTTTGTATGAGAAACTTGAGGAACAGCTTTTCAATCATAATCTCTCTGCGACATATGAAATAAAAGAGCGCTGGGGATCAATTTCTTCGACGCTTGAAGGATCAAACTTTTTCCACGATTTCGATAAAAACCGTCTGGAATTGAATGGAAATATCAATCTACGACTTTTTGAGGGATTATCGCTCGATATTTTCGGCAGGGTATCGCTGATACACGATCAGTTGTCGCTTCCAAAATCTGACGCCTCGGAAGAGGATGTACTGCTCCGGCAGCGCGAACTCTCTACACAGTACGACTATTTCACCTCGATCGGCCTCAGGTACACGTTCGGCTCGATCTACAGCAATGTGGTCAATCCGCGGTTCGGATCGAACAGACGGCCGAGGATACGTTTCTAAAGAAAAAAACAATCAGATTTATAAAATACGCCCCCAAGCGGGCGTATTTTTTTGCTCTGGAATCCGCATCTAAGCAAATGCCTTGTTTCATATTCGAAAAAAAACTATTATCATTAAATATGCTAACCAATTCCAGAATAATATTATTTTTTCGCAACTTCTGATTAAGGTGTATAGAAACAAAACCAGAGATTCGATGACATTTCTTTTCTTTCTTTTTCAGGTCGTGATAATATCGCTCTCAGGCGTTATGGCACCGGGACCGATAACAGCGGTTACACTTGGTGCGGGGACAAAATCTCCCCATGCCGGAGCGCTTGTGGCTGTTGGGCACGGTATTGTCGAGTTCCCGCTGATATTTCTCGTATTTTACGGTCTCGACTCCATATTCGATTCTGCGGCGGTACGGACGGTCATTCTGATTGCCGGCGGTATCATGCTCCTGTTTCTTGGAATCGTTATGCTCTGCGGTTTGAAGCGTGCCGGGGATGTTACTGCAAAAACCTCAAAATTACCGATTATTTCGGGAATCGTGCTCAGCGCCGGAAACGCTTTTTTCCTTCTATGGTGGGCGACAATCGGCGCATCACTGATTGCGAAGGCGGTAACATTTGGGATACTAGGATTTGCGGTTTTCGCCGTAGTTCACTGGTTATGCGATTTTCTGTGGTTTTATTTTCTATCTGCGGCTTCATATAAAGGCGGCTCGATTCTCGGGATTAAATTTCAGCGTTCCGTATTCGGAATATCGGGTGTGTTTTTGCTGTTTTTCGGTGTATTATTCATTCGCGACGGTATAGTAATTATGACACAATAACGGATTATTGCTTTTGTTAAACAGCTGAGGAGGGTATATATGAAATTGTTTTCACTTTCGAATAAGCTTGGAACAAATGTTAATATTACCGATCTCGGTGGTACGGTCGTTTCGATAATAACGAAGGACCGTGATGGAAATCCCGCCGACATCGCCCTCGGATACGATTCACTTGCGGATTATGAGCAGAATGCGGCGTATTTCGGGAGTCTGATCGGACGGTATGCGAACCGTATCGGGAACGCCCGTTTTACGCTGGACGACGTCGAATACGTTCTTGCGAAGAATAATGGCGAAAACCATTTGCACGGCGGTATCAAAGGATTCAACCGGGTTTTGTGGGAAGCTGAAGAATTGAACGGCGACGGTTTCAGCGGTTTGAAACTGACCTATCACAGCCAGGACGGTGAGGAGAATTATCCGGGAAATCTCGATGTCACGGTTATTTACACTCTCAATGAAAAAAACGAACTGCGGATTGACTATACGGCGGAAACGGACAAACCGACGGTGCTGAATCTTACAAATCATTCATATTTCAATCTTAAAGGCGCGGGTAAGGGAGATATTCTCGATCATGAGTTGACTATCAATTCGGATCGAATCACACCTGTTGACGTTTCGCTTATCCCGACCGGAGAATATCTCGATGTTTCAGATACACCCTTCGATTTCAGGTCGCCGGCGGTAATCGGAGACCGCATCGAATCGGGTCACGAACAGATCGTGCTCGGCTGCGGTTACGATCATAACTGGGTGCTCGATAATCCTGACAGTGAGCTTATTCTCGCGGCACGGGTGTATGAAGATTCGACGGGGCGCACGCTTGAGGTCGAAACGACCCAGCCCGGCATGCAATTCTATACCGGCAATTTCATGGACGGTACCGCTGTTGGAAAAGAAGGAATCACCTATAAAAAACGATGGGGATTCTGCCTTGAAACACAGCATTACCCCGATTCTCCAAATAAACCAACATTCCCCACAACTGTCCTTCGCCCAGGCGAAACGATTTCGGAGACGACTGTGTATCGGTTCGGTGCGGAATGATTGACGTATGAAAACAATATTGATTATAAGAACCTTGCGATAGGATGGTGAGATGAAACGCCGGTTTGTCAGGATTATGGTTTTCAGTACCGTGTGTATGTTGTTGCTCACACATTACGTTACTTCGCAAAATATTGGGATGTCTCATCAGTACCGAAAAGGGACGGAAACCGGAAAAATGGTCGATGCGGGATTTTTATACGGCGACTCAAATTATCATGCCATCATTCAGGCCTCGGATGGGAATGTCTATTATGTTATCTGTTCTCATAATACCAAATCGGGCGCGCACATGTTCCGGTATGATCCACTGACCGATAGGGTGAAGACCATTAGCGATCTTACTGTCGAGGTCTGCGAAGACCGGACAGTCAAGGTGAATCAGGGCAAAGTGCACTCCGACATATTCGAGGCGGACGGGAAACAATATTTCGCAACCCATGCAGGATCTTATGAAAGCGGCGCGCTCTCTTGCGCTATCCTGGCGGACATTATATTGAAATCGGAAACGTTCATAGATTACGGCATAGGCCCAGCAAAGGAGGGACTTGTTGCCATGTACATGAACACCGACTGTATGCGGATGTGTGGTATAACTTGGCCGGGATATCGTTTTACGAAGTAACAAGTGAAAAGGTAAGGAGATGCTGGTAATTGTGACAGGTAACAGACCGGAACTTGCAATAGGGCGGGGGGAAGAATCTCGAGGAGATCAATTTTATTGTCCTGAAATATTTTTCATGGTTCAGGTCTATGAAGCTGTTGATAGAATGAGAAAGATGAGTTAAATCAAATTCTATACAAGCGCACTTTCATTGCCGGAATCCTTCACAAAGATGCAGGATGATTTAACTTCCGCGGGAATCGAGTGAATCGATTTGAACGAGAAGGGATCGCCCACACCAAAAATATTTATATCCGCTTTTGGCGCAGTTAGTAGAATATCTTTGAAATCTCCGATGAGAACATGAAATTCCGACGTTGACGGTAGACGGACCTGATCGCCGAGCTGTTCCAGAAATCGGTTGAGAGATTTCACCTTTTCCTTTTTATCTGTCACCGTAATCAGATTCAGTTTTCCCTGCCAGTTGAGCTGGAGCTGGAGCGCAATGAGCATGGCGAGATTCCAGTTCGGGCTCTCGTCCCGAAGCCACAGATTGATATCCTTTTGCATACCGAATCCGACCCGGCGGTTCGGGCTTAAAATGATTGTTCCCATATCGTTCTCGCTCGCATGCTCTGCAAGCTGTCTGATAGTATCATCTTTCGAGGCGTCCTCGCTGCAGGTGAGAAAAAGTGTGTTCGGCCGAAATGCGCCGCCTTTCAACGTCTGAATGATCAGTTTTGCGCCATGCAGAAAATTGCTCTCTTCGATCACGGTCGAACTGACCATAATGTTTTCTTTCTGAAGCGGTTCGAGCAATTCTGCCAGGTCGTTTTCAGTTTTTTCTATATCGTTATCCTTAATAGTGAACGCGAATATGCTTCCGGAGGGATAAGTAATGCTTCTGATAAAGAGCACCGATCCTGTCCAGACCTCGGGATCGTCTATTGGCAACAGCAGGTCTGGTTTCCACGATATCTGATGACGTGGAAACTTTGCTGCGATCTGTGACATCCGCTCCGCCAGCACGAGAAACATACCGCCGCGTATGTCGCCCAATTCCGATTTGAGACCTTTCCGCGCAAGATAAACATACAGGGTTACGATAGTGATAAGCGCGACAATGCTGAACAGCGTGTTGATGAGAAACATGATTGTGAGAGAGCCTATCGCGCCGAGCAACGGAATAAACGGCGGAATTTTAAACGTCGGACGGAAACTGATAATATTCATTTCCTGCTGTATGAATACGACAAGATTCAGCGTACCGTATGTTATGAGAAAGAACATGGTTATAAGCGAAGCCAGCGCATTGAGATTACCGAACACAATCGAGATGATGATAACAATACCGGTGAATACGATGGCATTCCGCGGTTCGTCATTCGACGCCCGTTTTGAGAAAAAGGAGTGGTAGGGTACCGTTTTATTTTCCGCAAGTGCGTGGAGTATTCTTGGTGCACCGACCATGCTGCCTAATGCCGAAGAGAATGTTGCCGCCAATACACCTGCAATGACAATCGGGCTCCAGAATGCGTGGTCTACAAATGCCATCTGATTATTTCTCAGTTCAACCGGGGAAATATAAAGCGCGGCGACATATGCAAGGGTAATATAAATTGCCATGGTAACGACGATGGAGGCCATTGTTCCGAGAGGGATCGATTTTCGGGGATCTTTGAGCTCGCCCGACATGTTTGCACCCGCCATGATTCCGGTTACTGCCGGGAAGAAGATCGCAAATACCGCCCAGAAACCGGCGTTTTCAAATGAACCAATGAATATAAAATCACTGTTCGGGTTGTGTGGAATAAAAATACACGAGAGGATTGACAAGCCGACGATAACCAAAATGATGTACTGGATTCTGATAGCGAATTTCACACTCACATACGATATGCCGAGAAGGGTAATCCATGCAACTGTCGATACGAGCAAGTGAAAATGATCAGGAAATATTCGCAGCCATCCCTCGGTAAAACCAATAATGTATAAAGCCGCCGAAAGTGTCTGCGAAATATAAAACGGGATTCCGACGCTCCCGCCAGCCTCGAGGCCGAGTGATTTTGAGATGATCGAATATGCTCCGCCTGCACCGATTTTGATATTTGTAGTGATAGAGGACATAGAAAGTCCGGTACAGATCGTAACCGATTTGGCAATCAATATGATTAAAACTGCACCCAGGAATCCTGCATTGCCGACAACCCATCCGAGCCGGAGATACATGATGACACCGAGAATTGTCAGCGTATTCGGCGTAAACACTCCGCCGAATGTTCCCAGCGCGGATTTTCTTGAGGACAGGGTTTTCTTGGTACCGTTCCCTTGTTTCGTAAAATACGAGAGAATGCTTTTCATATAATATCCGATTAACTGAATATGTACTTTACATGATTTTCTTATATTAGATAAGCACCAAAAGATTAAAGTATTATAAAATGAAGAAAAAAAAATAAATTGGCAACTTTATTTTTGTGCTATTTATAATCAATTTAACAAGATTTTGATATAAAAATCGCTTGCGTGCGGGCAGGTTTTTTTTAATACTATTGTCATTCCACAGAATTACCATAATTCGAAAAATAATACAAAACAGGGTATCATTGTAAGGTTTTTCACAAAGGAGGAGGTTTGCATGTACTATGTTGGGACAGTTGTAAAAACATCAATGTGCGTTGTCTTCATGTTTGTGTTGATCGTTTCGTCATTGAATGCGCAGATCGGTGTCTTTTCCCGTGATAATTTAATCGAATACACACCGCAATGGACCGGTGAACGGTTCCCTGATGGGCGGCCGAAAGTCCCCGATGAGGTTATCGAACGGCTCAAAACGATTTTTTACGATGACGTTTGGTCAATTTTACAGAGAAACGGTTATACATTTCAGGATGAGATCGGCTGGGTATCTGATTTCACTTATTTACCGACTAACGAAATCCCTGTCATGGTGGGGCGAGCCGCGACAGTCCGCTATTTACCGATCCGTCCCGATATCGAGGAAGTCAATCAGGCGAGTAACAAGGCTGCTGGAAGGACTGGCGGAAATATCGGAATGGCTGTAAATACACTTGTTGATGGCGATATAGCGGTTGTCGATATGTTCGGGAAACGTGCAGGCGGTATTTTCGCC
>CAZCDQ010000038.1:6625-24954 GCA_964497605.1 uncultured bacterium | reverse complement strand
GGCTTGATTTAAGCACGATTTGATACCCCGGACTTCAGTCCGGGGTAGTTCATTGAGCTCAACAAAACCGAACTGGAAAAACACCTTGAGGAAAAGAAGCAGGATTTCGAGGTCAGGATCGGCCTCTCGTATCCGTTCCCGCGATTTTTGGTTGTTGAGGTGCCGGTCACGTTCCTCGCATATCAGCGGTTCCGTCCCTACGGGTCTGAGACTGTCCAGCCTGAACAGGTGTTTCTTCCGGAGAAAACGGCGTTTATGAGTACAAATTTTACGGAATTTCTACCGAGTGCTGTGAAATGGCCCGAGGTTCATTCACAGTTAGATGCGGAAAAGCATATTTCCGAATTTTTCTTCCGTGAGTTTTTTGAAATATCCCATTTGCGTGAAGAACTCCGTCAAAAAAAAGAAATTATGCAGGGCAAAGGATTGTCATTCGAAAAGATTCGCTGGCAAACATACACGCGATCAAATATGTTTGATCTCAATATTTTTCCGAATTACTATTGGTTCTGTAATTCTTTGAACGATTTTGATCTTTTATTGGGTTCGTATCTACGAAGTAAAATTTCTCATGATTTTTCAATGAGAGATAGAGCCCCTTATGATATCGCTTCAACGGTGTTACGTAACTTAAGTTTTAAGGAATTCCTTGATGATTTCCAATATATGGACGTACCACATGAAGTTATCGAAATGAAAGCCGAGGATTTCACAAAAAGATGTATTATTCTTTCTGGAATCAATGATGAGACGTTTGATGAATATATTACTAAATTTCTTGAATGTAAAAGATTTGCCAATACTGATACAGATATATTTGCAGGGAATGTAAATAAAGATTTTGAAATTGAAATTGAAAATATATATGGAACTTGTATATATACTGATCATTTGCCGAAGTATGAAGTAACTGACGCTCATTATAAAACAATTAATATTGACAGATCCAGACGTGTTGAAAACTTATATGCAACTGTTACGAATATCAGCGATGTTCCGGGTGTGCTCACAGCAAGGACATCCGATATAGACGAAGGCAGTCAGACTCTTAATTTTTCCCTTAAACCAGGACAGGCAAAAAAAATCGGATTTACATCATATATTCCATACAGAAAAGATTTTTTTTGCATTCAGACGTTTTTATCAAATAATGAATACCGCACATATATCGACGCAAAAACCAGTACGTTCATTGAACAAGGAATGCCTTTTGATGGCGTTCAGATCATCGAAACTCCACCAACCTTACATGAACAGGGACACATGGTCATTGATAATCTTGACGATGGGTTTTCAATTCTTCCTGTACCACATAAGATAGGTTTAAGGGCTGCGATAAATTCCTTGTTATATGGCGATCAACCTACTAATACACATTTTGCATCATACTCAATAACGAATCCACCTGCTAAATGGACATTATCAAGATATCAGTCCGGTTTTCAAGGTCATGAAAGAGCCTTTCACTATATCAGGTCCGGTGACGGCTCTCAATGTGTCCAGTGGGAAACGGAAATTATACGGCCCGGGACATATGAGGTTGCATATTTCTTCCCCGGAAAAAATACCGTATCACCCGTGCAACCGGGGAAACGCAGATGGGTAATTGAAGAATTTCATTTTACTATTCATCATGCGAATGGCTTAACCGAAAAAAATGTCGATATGCAGCAGCAGAAATATGGTTGGATGTCCCTTGGTATCTATGATTTCGAAAAAGGCCCCGCAAAAGTTGTGCTCTCCGACAAATCGGCAGGGACGTTTGTTTATGCAGACATGGTGAAATTCGATATTATTTAATAATTTGGTCTTTAAATCCTTTTATGAGAAAGCCTTAGATTGCCCGGACACTTGTATCGGGTGATGTAAGCCCCCCTCGGCTGAGCCGTGTCCCCCTTACAAAGGGAGATGTCCCGTCCCGAAATTTTAGGATCGTCATTTTATAGCCTTTTAAAGGTCATTCCCGAGAGTGAAGCGAGTCGGGAATCCATAATCGGGATTGCTGTGGATTCCCGTTTTCACGGGAATGACTTTTGTGGAATGCAGGGGCAATTCCTCGCTGTTGCCCTGACCCATCTTAAAAGGAGAGTGTGCGTTACGGTCAAAGAGCTCAATGTGAGATTGATATAGATATATCGGCCCTCCCTCGTCCCGAAACTTCGGGAAGAGGGAGCAGGGAGGGTGAGGGTATACTTTGACAGTTGCTGTGCTAGCGGGATAACCGGATTTTGTTTTTCTTTGTAGGGGTTTGATTAATCAAACCCCTACATTGCATTTATATCCTCCTGTTTCTTGACCGTCACTATCACAAAAGATTATATTTACGATCCCTAAACAATTCTTTCATTCCCCCAATAACCGTATTATATTATAAAAACCTATGTAATAAACCGTTTAGCGTATGCAAACCGGACAATCCTATGGCCAAAAAAAACACCGTTGTCAAAGAAAAAAGCAAAAAACGCGAAATTTTCGGGATTATCCTACTCGTACTATCGCTGTTTCTCGCGGTGGCGCTTTTGTCGCACGATCCGGGCGACTGGCCGGGATCCTCGAAAGCGTATGACGAGCCCTCGAACAATCTGATCGGCCGGTACGGTGCCTACGTCTCATATAAAATCTTTGTGGCGGTAGGATTTACCTCTTATGCGATTGTGCTGTTCATGATAACTGCCGGGCTGGTGATCCTGCTCCATAAAAAACTCCGCCTGCTTTTTGCGCCCGCGCTGTTTCTCAGTGTCACCGGCATATTCCTGCCGCTCCTTGCGGCGCTGACCGTAACAATCGGCGAGGACAACACCCGTGTCGAGCCGGCGTTTCGGTACGGCGGTATTCTCGGCGGCATGGTCGCCCATTACATGGTGACCTACCTCGGCCGCGCAGGGACCTTTCTGGTTGCGGCCGGATCGATACTGATATCGCTGGTACTCACGACAAATATCAAACCCTCGACATTTATCGAATTTCTCATTGCGGTGTTGAAACCGTTTGTGAAAATGCTTGCCGCATTGCTGAAAATGCTTATCCCGGAAACAAAACCGTCGAATCCGCGGACGCGAAAAAAGGCAGCCGAATTGAAAGATTCCGCCGAGGAACCGGCGGTCATGCCGGAACCTGAAATCGCCGGGGACGATAACCCGTTTTTGACGCCGGTGGGCGATGAGGAGGAGGATGTACCGGCGGACAAATCCGATACTCCCGAGCCGACGATCAATTACAAAAAAGCTGAGGATGAGGATGATCTTGGCAGGGACAGCGGCGATTACGGTGACGGGAACGATTATGCCGACATAGACAAAAAACTCGATACGATACCCTATAAGTATACTACTCCAGGACCTGAACTGCTTGCGCTGCCGGAACAGACAGATGTCAGCGAAAGCAGGGATGAGATGCTTGAACAGGCCAAACGCATTGTCGAAAGCTTGAGGCATTTCAATATTGACGCCGAGGTTAAACAGATTACCCCCGGGCCGATTGTCACACGGTATGAGATTACGCTGGCGCCGGGCATAAAGGTCGGGCGGGTAACCGGGCTTTCAAACGATCTCACCATGGCGCTTCGGGCACGCGGCGGTATCCGTATTATCGCGCCGATTCCCGGAAAGGCGGCGATCGGTATCGAGGTACCCAACAAGAACAGGTCGATCGTCTATTTCAGGGAAATCGCGGAATCCGATGCGTTCGCGGGTACCGACCTTCCGCTTGTGCTCGCCATCGGAAAAAACACCTCGGGCGATCCGGTTGTGGCCGATCTTGCGAAAATGCCGCATCTGCTCATTGCGGGTTCGACCGGCTCGGGGAAAAGCGTCTGCATCCATTCGATTCTCACCAGTATCCTGATGAAAGCCTCGCCGTACGATGTCAGAATCATCCTGGTCGATCCGAAAGTTGTCGAACTCAGCATTTACAATTCGATCCCTCATCTGCTTACGCCGGTGATTACCGATACAAAACGGGCGGCAAGCTCGCTGAAATGGGCGGTGAAAGAGATGGAATCGCGATACCGCAAACTGGCTGGTATGGCGGTCAGGGATATTTATCAGTACAATAAAAAAGCCGATGAAATGATCGAGGCAGCCCGTATCAACGACAGCGAGCCAACCGACATGACCGAGGAGGAGATCGCGCGCAAAAAAGCTGACCTTCCCGAACATATGCCGTTCATTGTGATCGTGATCGATGAGTTCGCCGATCTCATGGTCGTGGCTGCGAACGAAATCGAGGAGCCTATCGCGCGTCTCGCACAAATGGCTCGTGCGGTCGGTATTCACCTGATTCTCGCAACCCAGCGGCCCTCGGCGGATGTTATTACCGGCCTTATCAAAGCGAACTTCCCGTCGCGGATTGCGTTTAAAGTCATGCAGGCATCGAACTCGAGGATTATTCTGGACGAAAGCGGTGCGGACAAACTGCTTGGTATGGGCGATATGCTCTTCTTGCAGGCAGGGAAACCTGAGTCGTTCCGTATGCACGGCGCTTATATTTCGAACGAGGAATGTCACCGTATCATTAATTTCATCGCAACCCACTCCGAGGGTGAACCGGAGAAGATCAGTGAGGAAATGTTCGGCGATGACGAGAACGATACCGACAATGTACTCGGGCTCCGCAATCCGAACGAACGGGATGTGCTGTTTTTCGAGGCGGCGCGGCTTGTTGTCCGTCACAGCCAAGGATCGGTCAGCCTCCTGCAGCGGCGTCTGAAAATCGGCTATGCCCGTGCGGCGCGGCTCATCGATCAGCTCGAGCTTGCCGGTATTGTCACACCATATGACGGATCGAAAGCGCGCGAGGTGCTGGTGGACGATATCTACATCGATCAACTTGAGGCAGGGGAAATTGAATGACGAAATACGTGCGAATATTCTGTATTTTTTTTGCAGTGATGATTGCGTGCAGTACTGTCCATTCCGCAGATGAGGACGCGGAAAAAATCATCGAAAATGTCGAAAAACGGCTGAAAAAGCTGAAAACGGTCACGTTTTCATTTGAGCAGGTTATCTATCAGAAAGTCGCGGATAGATACATCCGCAGACCGGGAAAATTATGGCTGAAAGAGCCGTATCTGACTCGTCTCGAGGGCCCGGCGCAGCAGGTTGTCGCCGACGGCAGATCTGTGTGGATGTATATTCCGCGGAATAATCAGGTGACAATATCGACATTTATTCAGGGCGAAAGCGGTATCCAGACTCCCTGGAGCATTTTCGAGGAATATTCGGAAAACAGAATGCCGGTGTATCTCGGCAGTGAGGAAGTGAACGGTAAAATGTGCGATATTCTGCTGCTGGAATCGGCGATTGATAATGGGTATCCGGTAAAAGTGTGGATTGAACGTGACCGCGACATCCCGATGAAAACTCTTGAGGAACGTGAAAACGGCGACACCTACGGGTATGAACTGAAAGACATCGTACTCAACGAAAAAATCGACGACAGTATTTTTGAATTTGTTATACCCGAGGGTGTCGAGGTCATCGATTTACGGGAATAGAAAACTCTTGTCCCGAACGGTTGAAATTTATAATTTGAGTCGACAATGATTAAAATGTGAAACTGTTTGAAACATTTGAAAAAGAGTACATTGAAAATGATAGATCCGAGTTCATTTCAAATCTCGTTATATTTGAGGCGATGTATGAAGAAGCCCGTTTGTTTGGTGTATTTCCGTTGAAATATCCGCTTGAGGGACTTGAAGATAAGATACGAATGGCGAGAGTGTTGAATGTTTAATATTCTTTAAACATTTATAAGTCTTTATATATATAGTTATTCGGTTATCAAGTTACTACTCAGTGCAATAAATAGTATGCTACAGGAATTAATATCGAATATACGAAAATACCTGCGGAGTCGCCAACGACAACCTAATATTGTTCAAACAGTATTTTCAAGAAAAACATGTTCGTTATGCAGCCACATAAATGTAAACAATTTAATGCACCCCGTAGTAAGTCAGCAACTGTGATTGTTCCACCCTCACCCCCCTAACCCCCTCTCCCGCCAGCGTGCGAGGGGGAGCTATAATACTATCAATCAGCCCTCTCCTTTCAAGGAGAGGGAATGACAGGGTGAGGTTGTTTTATACTTCTGTGGTTTCCCGGATACCAAGCTTACTTAACTGGATAACCAGCTAAAGTTATAAAAAGTTATTAAATTGGACGACAAGTCGTGATAATAATAAAAACATCATTCCGGAAATGTTTTGTTTGTGCATGTTCGATATTCCTTCTCTATTCAGGAACACTCCATGCGCAGACAAATCCTTACTGGGTGTTGTTCACCGACAGAGGCGGTATCGATATCGAGAGCATGGTCGCGTCGAAAATCGCCTCGGCAGCAGATCCGAAAATTTCCAGCAGACGTGCCCGGGTGCTGGGAATCTCGAGCATCTACGACGAGCGCGATCTACCGGTCAATCCCGATTATATTGCCTCGGTCTGCTCGATATCCGGCGGAGTACGGACGGTGACACGGTATTTCAACGGCGTGTCGGTCGGTTTGGACGATGACGATATTGCGCAGGTAAGGTCGCTTCCGTTTGTGTGGCTTATCCGTCCAGTTGCGGTCTTTTCGGGTAGGGATATCCCGATCACACCTGAGTTGCCGTTTCTTGAGAAGCCGGATGTTCGCGAGGAAACAGAGGCACTGAAATACGGCGATTCGTTCGGTCAGGTGAATATGGTCGGCGCGGTCGGTCTTCACAATCTTGGCTATCTCGGCAAGGGGATTTCGATTGCGGTTCTCGACAGCGGATTCGATAATCTTGCCCATTCGGCATTCGACAGTATTAAGGTTACCCATAAATGGGATTTTGTCGAGGACGACGATAACCCTGAGGGGGACGACCACGGGTCGCAGGTACTTGCGGTCATGGCCTCGAAACACGACAATAACCTGATTGGCGTGGCCCCCTATGCCTCATACATACTTGCCCGCACTGAGATCGTCGAGGGAACCGAGGATACAAGTATCGAGGAGGATTACTGGGTCGCCGGTGTCGAATGGGCGGACAGTCTCGGCGCGGATATTATCAACTCGTCCCTCGGTTATACCGATTTTGCCGATAAGCTGGATTACACGTATGAGGATTTGGACGGTAGAACCGCAGTGACAACAATTGCCGCCGATATTGCGGTCGATAAAGGTATCGTTGTGGTGACCTCTGCCGGAAACGAAGGTAACGGCGACTGGTATTATATTACTACACCGGCGGATGGTTTCAATGTGCTCGCAATCGGCGCGGTAGATACATATGGTGTCGTTGCCTCTTCCAGCTCACGCGGACCGACGTATGACGGACGGATTAAGCCCGATTTTGTCGCGCTTGGTAAAAATGTCCGCGTTCCGTTCATCGACGATAACTCGAATAATTATACGCTTAAACACGGTACATCCTACGCCTCGCCTGCGGTGAGCGGCGCTGTGGCCCTTCTTCTCGAAATCAATCAGACCTGGAGCCCGGCGGATGTGACCAACGTACTCCGGAATACGGCGAATGATCTTGGAGAGGCCGGGCCGGATTCCCTATATGGGTACGGTTCCATCGACGCGATTGAAGCTTCGGGACTTGAGCAGCCTGAACCGGATGTGACCGCATTTAAAGCGTTTGATCCATTCCCCCAGCCAATTGTTTTCAGCGGGGAGAATGAGAATGAAAAAGTTTTTTTTCCGGTAGAAATCCCAGGGGCAGGAAATCTTCGCATAAGAATTTTTAATTTTGCCGGTGAAACTGTTCAGACTGTGGAGTTTGATTACACTGACGCTGGCAGAAAGACCGACCGGCTGGATGCGCCGAGCTGGGACGGCATGAATCTCACCGGTGACGAGGTTGCGCCGGGAATTTATTATTATACGATACGATTGTCCGGATACAACACATATAATGGAAAGATTGCGGTGATACGATGAATAAAAAACACGAAAAACAAGGGATTTTTGAAAAACTCTGGGCCCCCTGGCGTATGAAATATATAGAGGAAATCGATACCGGCGCCGACGGCGGCTGCATTTTTTGCGATAAGCCGAACGAAAATAACGATCGCGAAAATCTGATCGTTCGCCGCGGTAAAAAATGCTTTGTCATCCTAAATAAGTTTCCATATAACAACGGACATCTGCTCATTGTGCCGTATGCCCACACCAGCGAACTGAGCGAACTCGGTGGCGATACCATGCTCGAAATGATGCAGACGGTGGAGCTTGTGGTTGAGGCAATGAAAAAGATCATGCGGCCGGATGGATTTAATGTCGGCATAAATATAGGGCGGTCTTCAGGTGCTGGGATCGCAGAACATCTTCACCTCCATGTCGTTCCCCGATGGAACGGCGATACGAATTTCATGCCGGTTGTTAGTGGGACGAAGGTGATTTCTGAATCTCTTGAGGATTCATATGAAAAAATCAAAAATGCGCTCAATGATTAGCGCGACGTTTGAGTATTCCAAGACATCTGCCGAATCTGCGTGATTTCAGAGAGTGTTTTTTTTAATATGTGCTAAATTCGTTGACTTATCCGTAAAATAAATCTATTTTTACAAACCGATTATTTCACTCGCAGGATTGAGAATATATGACCGTAGAAAAGAAATCGTGGATATCCATAATGATCGTTCCCGAGGACGGGACCGGGGTTCGTAACTGGCGTATTTCTGCGCGGCGGTATGCGTTTCTCAAAGCCGGATTATGGATGGTTGCGGTATTACTTTTGGCAGGATTTTTTTCGTTCATCACCCTCGTGTATGTAGCATTCCGGCTTCGGGAAACGAAAATTGCGAACGCAAAGCTCATTGAGGCTGCCTCTAAAATCGAACTCATCGCCGGTCGGCTCGCCGATTACGAGCAAAAGGAAAAAAGCCTAAGGGCCATTCTTGGCGACGATCTATCGATACCGGAGCCAATAGTGGCCGATCAGGTAACAACAAAGCCGCTTTTGTCGTCCGGCGGCTCGGAATCAGTATTCGAGGAACTTGAGGGTGCCAAAAGACGGGAGGAATCTCGTATGAGAAGAATTCCTAACATCTGGCCGGTCGAGGCCTGGCAGATTACAAAAAAATTCGAAAATACCGGCGATCCGCGGACCGCTCATCTCGGGATCGATATCCTGTCGTGGCAGAATTCACCCGTCGTCGCCTCGGGGGACGGAACGGTCGTGTATGCGGATATGGATGCCTTCCTTGGTTTACTTGTCAGAATCGATCATGAAAACGGTTGGGTGTCGGAATATGGTCATAATTCACGGCTGTTTGTGAAGTACGGCCTCGAAGTGAGAAAGGGGCAGACGATCGCGCTTTTCGGCGGCAGCGACAGCGCCGGTAGCGGACCGCATCTTCACTTTGCGTTGTATCATAATAAAACGCCGGTGAATCCACTCGATTATCTCGAGAAAAATCCTGCCCTGTCAATAAATTCCGAATAAATTATTTTTTTACAAGATTTTTAATACAAGATTAATTATATTTACGGCTTAATGCATGTAATTTTATCCATGAATTCGAATAATTGATACTAAGTATATTTTTTATTATCGGGAGGAACAATATGGCGCGTACGAATGAAATTGAAGGAGCCATGAACACAATTATCGGAAAGGGTTCGAAACTTGAGGGTAAAATGAATGTTGCCCAGAGTATTCGGATTGACGGTTCGTTCAAAGGCGAGATCAACGCGACCGATACTCTGATAGTCGGGACGACGGGTGAACTGACCGATGTTTCCATCAGTGTCAAAAATGCGATTGTCGGCGGAAAAATAAAAGGCAATATCACTGCCTCGAGTAAAGTCACACTGGAAAGTTCTTCACGGCTCGAAGGCGATTTGACTGCCAAACTGCTTGTAATCGAAGAAGGTTCGCTTTTTACCGGAAACTGTAAAAGTGGCGAACATGCGGTATCGCCGCCTGCTTCAAAAACTCCGGAAGATGAGCAGAAACCGGTGTCGGAAAAAACGAGATTTTAATCAATGACAGCAGAGTTTTACAACGACGAGCTTTACAGCGCTAAAATTTTTGTGAGAAAAACACAAAAGAGGGCATTGCTTTCCGGTTTGTTTTTTGGTATTTTATTGACTTCAATTTTGACTCTCAACGCCGGATTTGGATATCTGGCCGGTCTGGCGGCGGGAATGGTAAATTTTCAGCTCATGTCTGTCGATTCTTATAACATGCTCGGTAAAAGTCCGCAGAATGCGCGAAAATTCATTATAGGACGGTATCTGCTCAGGTCGGCGATCATGTTCGGGTTTATTGCTCTGATCGCGACTCGTACCGAGTTTAATATTATTACCGGATTTTTCGGGTTGTTTCACCTTAAATTTATTCTCATCGGAGAGCAGATGTATCGTGCGGCTGTACTTTCCGAAAAGACATCATAGAGATTAAAGGATGAACGGAAAAAAACTGTTACAACTCGCCGCGGTTATTTTCGTGGTTGAAATTATTCTCCTCGTGGTATTGGGAGGTCTCAACCCCAATGCTGAAAACGAGGCTGAGGTATTTCTGAGTCTCGGGCCGATAAAAATAATGAAATTCGGAATGGGACTTGCTGATTTTCAGAATGTCCCGCAGTGGAATCTTGACGGTACTCCCGAGGGCGAATCCACATTCTGGGGACTCAATAAAGCCACAACGGTGATGATGGCGCTGATCGACATATTAATAATCTTGTTAGCATTTTTTGCCACGAGAAATCTGAAACAAATACCGGGACGGATACAAAATGCGTTCGAGATAATTGTCGAATTGTTCAGCGATCTTGTTGAACAGGCTCTCGGCGAGCATGGGAAACGTCATATCCCGATGCTCGGTTCACTCTTTCTTTTTCTCTGGATTTCAAACATTATAGGCTCGGTGCCGCTGGCATCAGAACCGACCAAGGACCTGAATGTTCCGGTCGGTCATATGCTGGTCGTGCTGTTTGTCGTGCATTTCGAAGCGATCCGCGTCCGCGGGCTTAAAGCATACCTTCAAAGTTATAACGAACCGTTTTTCGTAATGATGCCGCTCAATGTTATAGGCGAAATCGCGAAAGGTGTTTCGCTGTCGTTCCGTCTGTTCGGCAATATTCTCGGCGGCGCAATTATTGTGGCAGTGATTTCTTATCTGGTGAAATATACTATCATGCCGGTTGGGCTTAATATGTTCTTCGGACTGTTTGTGGGAACAATACAGGCATTTGTTTTCACTATGCTCGGAATGACTTATATAGCGGTAGCGATTGCCGATTAAGCGATAAAGGAAAGTGTAAGACATTATGGACTTGATTTACATCGCGAAACTTCTCGGGGCGGCCATGGCGGTCGGTATCGCGGCATTTGGAAGCGCGTACGGCGAGGGATACATCGCATTTAAAGCCTCCGAGGCGATCGCCCGTCAGCCGAAAGCCTCCAGCGATATTGTTAGAACGATGCTCATAACTCAGGCTGTTGCCGAAACCGCTGGTATTTTCGGCCTTCTGATATCGATCATTTTATTGTTTGTCGTCAGCCCAGAGGGGGGTATTGCCTATGCGGTCAGCCTGTTTGCAGCAGGCATATGTATGGGTGTAGGCGCAATCGGCGCCGGAATCGGTTCCGGGCAGGCAGGCGGGGCGGCAGTCGAATCGATTGGTCGATTCCCGCGTCTGTCGTCGAGTATTCTGCTTACCACGCTTATCGGGCAGGCAATCGTTCAGACCGGTTGTATCTTTGCGCTTGTCATCGCTATGCTTCTGTCGCTGATGCAGCGTGAAACCAGCAGCATTGTGACCATCGGCGCTCTGCTCGGTGCGGGTTGCGCCATGGGATTCGGAGCCATCGGGGCCGGTGTTAGCACCGGATTTACCGCAAAAAAGGCGATATGGGGCATGTCGCGCGATTCGAAAATCGGCGGTGTGTTGACACGTACCATGCTTCTCGGTCAGGCGGTTGCCCATGCCGGCGCAATCTATTCGCTTATTGTCGCATTTATATTGGTATTCAGTGATTTCAGTTAAATAACTTGTTGAAAGGAGTAACAGATGGAAATTAATGGACAGGACCTGATTGATATGGCGCGGTATCTCGGAGCCGGGCTCTGCATGGGTATGGGTGCGTTGGGACCGGGTCTGGGCGAGGGTTTTGCAGCAGGTAAGGCGTGCGAAGGTATTGCGCGGGCTCCCGAACATGCACCGCTTCTGACACGGACGATGCTGGTTGGCCAGGCCGTATCCGAGTCGACCGGTATTTATTCGCTGGTTGTGGCGCTTTTGCTTATTTTTGTTGTAGGCGCATAATAATGACGGTACGGGGTGCAGAGAGCGCATCGTACATTCATAGAATTGAACCACAAAGATAATGATCAGGTTCAGGTTTATACCGGAACCGGAGAAAAAGCATGATTAATATTAATTTTACACTCATTGTAACGGTTCTCAACTTTATTTTGCTGATCGCCGTTCTGTCCACAATTCTGTGGAAACCGATGCTGAAATTCCTCGACGACCGCGCGAAAAAGATTCGTGAATCGCTCGAGCGTGCGGAAGCGAATAAAAAGCGCGAGGCAGAGATCAAGGTCGAGCATGATGAAATTATCGGTGAAGCGCGTGTGAAAGCCTCGGAGATCATCGACAAGGCTATGTCGGAGGCATCCAACGAAAGCCGCGAAATTATCGTCCAGGCGCGTGAACATGCCCGTTTGACCGTTGAATCGGCCAAAGATGAAATTAACATGGAGGCCGAACGAATCAAACATGAACTCCGTAAAGAGGTTGCGGACATGACCGTCTCTCTTGCCGGGAAAGTGCTTGAGCGCGAGATCAAAAACTCCGATCACAAGGATCTGATTGACAAAGGGCTTAACGTCCTCGGTTCGTAATGTCCGACGAATTCCGCATAAAATGCTGCGGAATCGATACAGGTAATTTGAAATCGGCAAAAAGATGTTGAGAGGTTGGCATGATACACAACAGAAAAATTGCCAAACGGTATGCAAAAGCATTTACTCATGCGAAGATGAGTGAAAAGGAAATCGATTCGTTGATCGACGAAATGAAATCTTTCCTCTATGCGCTTGAATCGGATATTCGGATAAAGGAGTATTTCGAAAGTCCGGTGAATCCGAAAAGCGTAAAACTTAAAGTCTTGAACGATATGGGTGAAAAGATCGGTTTTTCCGAACGTTTTCTGTCGATGATCGAGGTACTTGTCAAAAAGGATAGGATAAATCTGCTTCGGGACGTTTTCGACGAACTTATGATACATTCCGACCTTTTGCATGACAGGATCCGGGTACATGTAACGACTGCGTACGAACCATCGGCTGATGAGATCGGGACTATAGCCGGAAAGATCAGCGAATATTTTGGGCGGAATGCCATTGTGGAGCGTTCCATTGACTCGTCAATCATCGGTGGGATCGTTCTCGAAGGTGACGGCAAAAAGATCGATATGAGTGTTAAAGGGCAGCTTGAAAAGGCATTTTTAAAATAGATTAACCATGCAATGGACATGAATACTATTAGGCAATTTCTATATTTTGATTCGGGAAGGCGAACGTTATGAACATCAAACCTGAAGAAATCAGCTCAATAATTCAACAGGAAATCGACGAGTTTAAAATTGAACTCGATGTTGAGGAGGTCGGTACTGTTATACACATTGGCGACGGTGTCGCCAGGGTATACGGCCTCCGAAATTGCGTATATTCGGAGCTTATCGAGTTTCCGAATGGCGTTATGGGGATGGCGCTCAACCTTGAAGAGGAAAATATCGGATGTATTTTATTCGGTTCCGATACGCTTGTTAAAGAAGGTGATACCGCAAAACGGACCGGACGGGTTATGTCTGTCCCCGTTGGTGGCCATATCCTCGGTAGAGTAGTCAATCCTCTCGGACAGCCTATCGACGGTAAAGGCGATATAAAAAGCGATGAGGTCAAACCGATCGATATTAAGGCACCCGGCGTCGTGCAGCGTCAGCCGGTAAAGGAGCCGCTTCAGACAGGACTCAAATCGATTGATTCAATGGTGCCCATCGGCCGCGGACAGCGCGAGCTTATCATCGGCGACCGTCAGACAGGTAAAACGGCGCTTGCCACCGACACGATTATCAACCAAAAGGGTAAGGATGTTATCTGCATTTATGTCGCCATCGGGCAGAAGATGTCAACGGTTGTGCAGGTTGTCGCTGCTCTCGAGGATGCAGGCGCAATGGAGTTTTCCATTATCGTTACCGCAAGCGCTTCCGATCCGGCGCCGATGCAATATATCGCCCCGTTTGCAGGCGCGACCATTGGCGAGTATTTTCGCGATAACGGAAAACATGCGCTGATCATTTACGACGATCTCTCCAAGCACGCGGTAAGCTGGCGTCAGGTTGCGCTTATTCTCAGGCGTCCGCCGGGTCGTGAGGCATATCCCGGCGATGTATTCTATCTTCATTCCCGCCTTCTCGAGCGTGCCGCGAAATTGAGCGACGAACTCGGCGGCGGTTCGCTGACCGCGCTCCCGATCATTGAAACGCAGGCCGGCGACATTTCCGCGTATATACCGACGAACGTGATATCCATTACGGACGGTCAGATATTCCTCGATTCCGGACTCTTTAATTCCGGTTTCCGCCCGGCGATCAATGTCGGTCTTTCGGTATCGCGTGTAGGCGGCAATGCACAGATCAAAGCTATGAAACAGGTCGCCGGACAGCTCAGGCTCGACCTTGCGCAGTTTCGCGAACTTGAGGCGTTCGCGAAATTCGGCTCGGACCTTGATAAATCGACACAGGCGCAGCTTCGTCGCGGCGAGGTAATGATGGAGCTTCTCAAGCAGGATCAGTATGTGCCGATGGAGGTCGAAAAACAGGTTGTTTCGATATTCTTGGGTGTGAAAGGTTTTCTCGACGATGTACCGGTTGAACAGATCATTCATTTTGTGCCGGATTTCCTCAAATTCATGGATTCCGAGGGAAAAAACGTACTTGAAGCCATCAGTAAGGAAAAAGAGATCTCGAAAGAAACTAATGACGCGCTTGTGAAGCTCATTGAGGAATTCAAACCCACATTCGTGGCAAAATAACAGGTTGAACTATGGCAACAATCCGTGAAATTAAACGCCGCATTGTCGGGGTCAAATCCACGCAGAAAATCACCAGGGCCATGCAGATGGTTGCTGCGGCGAAACTGCGGCGCGCCCAGGATAATATCTTAAAAGCGCGGCCATACGCGACAGAACTTGACAATATCATTTCGCAAGTTGCGATGAGGACCAAGCGCGATATGCACCCGTTGCTTTCCGAGCATGTGACCGGCGATAAAACCCTTTTAGTGGTTGTGACGGCCGATTCGGGATTGTGCGGTGCGTTCAATTCGACAATTATCCGTGCGGCAACAGCGTACATCCGCAACAACGGCGATACCGAAATGGATGTGTTTTGTATCGGCAGAAAAGGATACGATTTCTTCCGAAAGAACGACTACAATGTCGCCGGCAAGAAGATAATGTTTTTCAACTCCCTGAAATACGCCGATTCAGTCGAGGCGATTTCTGCTATTAAAGACCTTTATTTGGAGGGCGGCTATAGACAGGTCAACCTGTTATACAATCAGTTTAAAAGCGCCATTCAGCAGATTCTGACCGTAAAACAGCTTCTTCCACTCGTGCCCGCCGAACCCGAGGAGAACGTGAATGCCATCGATTATCTGTATGAGCCGGATGAATATACGATCTTTGACAAGCTCATTCCGTATCATCTCGAGGTACAGATGTGGCGTGTTATGCTTGAGTCATATGCATCCGAAATGGGATCGAAGATGACTGCAATGGATGCTGCGACCGAAAATGCCAGCGAGCTTATGAATACACTTTCAATAACATATAACCGAGCTCGTCAGGCGATTATTACGAGTGAGATTAACGAAATTGTTGGCGGTGCGGAAAGTCTGAACAAATAATACATCCGCGTCTCCACCCAAACCGTTTACGGCTTCCCGGTATTAAACCACATTTACTCGACAATATCTGAATATACATTATGCGTCCGCTGAATACGCGGAACGATACAGGGGTACCTTTTTATGCCGATTATTAGACCTTTCCGGGGCCTTCGATATAATCAATCCTTTATTACAAACATCCGGGATGTCGTTGCTCCGCCTTACGACATTATATATGACGAATGGCGCGATCGGCTCTACGACCGTCATCCGAATAATATCGTCAGACTGATAAAAACCAGAGATGAATCCGGCGATAATGATACCCCTGATAAATACACACGGGCGAGTAATTACATCGAATCCTGGATGAATGACGGTATTTTGACTTTCGAGGAAAAACCGTCTTTGTATGTGAGGTCCGATACATATGAGATCGGCGGTATTACAAAGACGCGGTTAGGATTCATCGCGCTTATAAAGCTTGAGGATTTCGGAGCCGGCGTTCATCCCCATGAAAAAACATTGTCAGCGCCTAAAGTCGACCGGCTGAACCTGATCAAGGAAACAAAAACCAATCTCAGCCAGATATTTTCCATTTATGCGGATAACGATAACAGAATCCAGACCATCCTTCTGAATGTCGCCGAACGGGAACCCGATGTTGAATTCACCGACGAGCAGGAAATTTTACGGCGTATGTGGGTGATTAACGATCAGGAAATCATTGACGAACTTCAGTTGATCATGAAAGAACGGGAAGTGATCATTGCAGACGGTCACCACCGCTATGAAACGTCGCTGGCATATAAAAAACTCATGGATGACGGAAGCGGGCAGGACCAGCCGTCAGACTATGTGTCAATGTACTTTTCGAATGCCGACGACAAGGGTATGACGATTCTTCCAACGCATCGAAAAGTCGGCGGGCTTGCAACTTTCGACGAGCGGAAACTTTATGAGAATTTGAAAATAAATTTTGATGTTTCGCCCTATAACGCTACCGATCTGGGTGAAATGCTGAGCCTCATAAAAGAAGATTCCGACCGGACAAATGTATTCGGTATCTATTCTGCAAACGGCTATTCGGTTGTGAAACTGAAATCGCCGTCAACGCCGAAAAGACTTGACGTGGATGTTCTTCATTGCGAAATTGTCGAAAACATTATGGGCATAACGCCCGAAGAGATTGCACGGGGAAAATTCCTTCATTTCTGCAAAAGTCCCGAGCATGCGTATGAAGAGGTTGCGAGCGGTAGGGATCAGGCGGCGTTTTTCATGAACGCCGTCGTATCCGAGGAATTGTTCCGCGTGGTGCTGAACGGCCGGAGAATGCCCCAGAAATCGACATATTTTTTCCCGAAGACGATGTCCGGCTTGGTCATGTACAAAATCGGGCGGGAATCGTTTTAACGGTACCTCGAACGGGGCGTACACAGGGTGATAGCCATCGTGACCGCGCTTTTCATCGTATTTCAATTCACATCGATTAAGTCCGGTTCCGGTTATGTATAACGATTTCATAACGTTTAAAGAAGAAGTAAAAAATCGTGTTGATATTGTCGACGTTGTCGGCGAATTTGTAGAACTGAAAAAACGCGGCGTCAACTACACCGGACCGTGCCCTTTCCACAACGAAACCAAACCGTCATTCAATGTCAACAGGGAACGCCAGTTCTATCATTGTTTCGGCTGCAACAAGGGCGGCGACGTTTTCAGTTTTCTCATGGATATTACCGGTATGAGCTTTCTTGAGACGCTCGCGCAGCTTGCAGAGCGTGTCGGACTCCGGATGCCCGAAAAACATGCCGCCGATCCTGTACTCAAAGAAAACACCGACTTCATCATTGCTGCAAACACCGCCGCCGCCGAATATTTCTATCGAACGCTGTTCGAAACTGAGGGCGCTGGCGGTCTTGAATATCTACGCGGCAGAGGGCTGTCAGACGATACAATCCGGGGATTCAGGCTCGGATTCTCTCCAAAAGATTCCGCAGGATTGATCGCGTTTGCGAAAACGAAATCTATCGATCTGCGCGGGCTCGAAAAAGCGGGAATTCTGCGGCCGAACAGTTACGGCGGCCAGCCGTACAACCCTTTTGGCGGACGGATTATTTTCCCGATTATCGATCAATCAGCGCGCATAATCGGATTCGGCGCGCGGCTTCTCGAGGGCGAGGGTGCAAAATATGTTAATTCATCCGAATCGCCGGTTTATCATAAGAGTAATGTACTCTATGGATTATATCAGTCAAAGAATGAGATTAAGCGCTCACGGGCGGCTGTCGTGGTCGAGGGATATATGGATGTGATTTCACTGCATCAGGCGGGAATCAAAAATGTTATCGCAGCGTCCGGTACCGCGTTTACCATTGAACAGGGCCGGATTATCGGACGAATGTCGCGGAATGTCACATTGCTGTTCGACGGCGACAAGGCAGGACTCGCA
>CAZCDQ010000038.1:0-6615 GCA_964497605.1 uncultured bacterium | reverse complement strand
CTGCTTGCCTGCGATCTAAACATCGGCGTTTCGGTACTTCCCGAGGGCGAGGACCCCGACTCGTATGTGCTGAAACACGGCGCCGATAAACTTCGCGAACATATCGAACAGCCGATGGATATCTGGGAATTCAAACTGACTTGTATGGGAGACGAAACCGCTGGTCCTGAGGACAGTCTCAAACGGGCGGGAGAGATCGCCGATTCCATTGCACAGATAACGGATGAACTTAAACGGGAGGTCTACATTCGCGAAATGTCGAAACGCATTGGTATCGATATCGATGCCATGAGAAAAGCGGTGAACGGCCGTATCAAACGGCGGTGGTATCGAAAGAACGGTGAGGATTCCGCAGATGCGAAGCCCGATGTGAAAGAGTATGATAAATTGCTCCTCGCGAGCATCATCTCGTATCCTGAACTTGCCCGGCATTTTATGGAAGAGGCGGGGCCGAAGATGATATCGAGCGCAGTGATAAAAGCAATAATCGAGGCAATCTTTCACCGTGCAGTCGAGGGGCTTGAAATTTCTCCCGCCGCACTTATGAGCGATTTTACTGACAGTCAGTTCCAAGAAATGATCGCGTCCGTTTCGATGATACCTGTTACCGAGGAGACAGCGCGGAAAAACATTGATGACCAACTGTATCAATTAAAACGGGCCGAACTGCGTGAAAAACGCGCCGAGTATAGTCGTAAAAGCGCAACCGAAACGGATGCCGAGGCAAAAAAAGCCCTTAATGAAAAAATGAAAGAAATTGAGGAGAAGCTGAAACAACTAAATAAATCATAGACGAAACCAGCGAATATTTTTAAAAACTGTTCGTAAGTCCCACATGGAATTTACCGTCGCTGAAACCCTCCCCTTGCCCGAGACCGTAATCAAATCCAAGTGTTCCCGCCTGCGATTCGATTCTGAGACCGAATCCGTACCCCGTGCGGCTGATCGTCCGGTTTTCAACCGAACCGTCCGGCGATGAATCGTCATTCGATATGATTCCCGAATCCGCAAATACGAAAAAACGCGAGGCGTTACCTCTGAGCAGACGGTATTCAGCGGTCGCCCAGAAAGCTTTAACCGCGGGGAATATTTTCTCACGGTATCCCCGGATGCTTGTTGTGCCGCCGAGCCAATAATGGTCGGCAAGCGCTAGAATGTTCGCTGAGGTGTCGATTCGGCGGTATCTGAGCAAGAACGCGACCGTTTGCCTGGGCAACGTGGGAATATAATGATCGAGATTGAATTCGAGGCGTTCCAAACCGTCAGGCTCCCGGTTGCCGAAACGATATTCTTTTGATACGGCCGACCAATTGAGTGCATAGCGGATGCCCGTGCGTGGGTTAAAAGGATTATCGATGCCGTTCCAGACAATTCCAACGTCGATACCGTACGCACCCGAACTGTTCAGCGAATCCGAGCTGACCTTTTCATACCGGTATCCGCCGCTGGCGGTAAGCCGTCCGAAATCCCGCCCGACAGCGACCTGCATAATTGTTTTTGTATAATCGCGAATCTCGCGTTGTTCCTGTGTAAACGATCCGGTTATATTGTAACCGCTTCCTAATATATGCGGTTCGGTATAACTCAACGCCAAATCCTCCTTTTCTTTCCCAAGATTTTCCCATCTGATGTAAGATGATCTTCCGGTACCCATCAGATTCGGGAATGCAAGATCAATCTTGCCAACTATCTCTCCGGAACTCTCATCGTCCGCTGCGGGTTGATATCCGACCGCGCCATCGAATGATCCTTGCGCGCCCTCGGTAATGTTCACCACAAGCAGACACAGGTTTTCGCTGGAATAATCGAAAAACGGCGTATCAGCAAGGCTGAGAAATCCGAGCTTGCTGATCGCAATTTCTACTTTACGCAAAATGTCAGACCCGGCATTCTCGCCCAATAGGTGGTCGATTTCGCGGCGTACCACATAATCTTTTGTCTGTGACAGGCCGTACACGGCAATCGAATCCACCGTTGCTCGCTGTCCGGCATCGATCTCGATTCTCACATGAACCGTATAGTCCTCTGCAGACAGCGAGGGCTTAAGTACAACATCAGGATACCCGTTTACGGTATATTCGCTTACGACGATTTGCAGGATGTGTTCGAGAGCTGTGTGCTCAAGCGGCTGTCCTCGGACATCAGATTCAGGGATAAAGATAAACGGCGGAATCCCGCCTTTGGCATGAAATTCAATATCGCCGAATATCGCCCGGCCTCCCGGATCGATTTCAAACACCAGTACAATCGGCATACCGCAGGCAGTATCGGCCCGCGCAGTCACCCTGGCGTTCCACCAACCTGTTTTCTGATAGTATTCGGTCAAAGCATCCGTGTCGCGTCTGATAAGTCCGTCATTAAGAATCTCTCCCGATTGCGAAAGGATGATCGAACCGAGTTCGTTCGCTTCCAGCGGTGCGCTGCACTCGAACCTCACGGAATCGATAACCGTATGTTCGGTGGACGTGTTTCCGATAACAGTTGTCTGCGCTGCACCGATCAATGCGAACGGGAAAAGGCAGATACTTAAGCTGCCGAATATAATATAAAATCGTTGTTTCATAAAAGTCATTACCATATTAAAAGAGCGCCCGGATCTGTGCGCGTGCAAAATTCTCGAACGAACGATCGGCGAATTTCCTGCCCGTATATGTTATGATCAGGTTCATACGTTCTGATAAACGGTAGTCGAAAATAAGTGATAGATCGTGATTTCTGCCGTTTTTCTGTCCCTGAGCCATTGTATATGGAAGCCGCATACCGGTTGTGAAGTTATCGAGCGAAACCGAGATAAGAGCGTATGTTGCCTCGATACGGCCCTTGCCGGAAAATCTGTATGACGCGGCCGGTTTCAGTCTGATATACCGGGCCCGGATGTCCGAGACGTTGTCTTCATCGATACCGCCTCCGAGATTCATCCCCATTGTTGCGTTCACGATAGGATAGTATGATATTCCCGCATCTCCTGATATTGAACGGACGCGGTAATCGCCCGCTCTCCGATTCTCCATCGAGCGGTTCCAGGCGGCGCGCCTAATTGTGAATTCGGTGTCGTACCGCTCGGTGACCGGCAAACGAAGTCTGACCGAAAGCTCCTCCTGACCACGCCGTTCCGCGCCGCTGACATACTCGCCGTTGAATGTATCGAATGTGAAATAACGGAGTCGGACCGATCCCGTGCCGTTTGCCACGGGCATTGTGATATCCTCCTGAAACCGGCTGTCACCGAAAGTGGTTACACCCGCTTTTCTGAACGACGATAGTTTCAGCAGGAATACGTCCGATACCGGTGCAGCCGAGCGTTCGTTGATCTCGACAGATGTTTCCGTCTCGATTTCAAGGGCATGACCAGTGAGCATTCCAATGAGCGCTCCGGGGATATCGATCCCGAATCGCCCAAAGGCACTCACGATATTGACTGGGCTATAATCGCCGAGACGCTCCTCGTAAAGATAATACGAGCCGTGTTCGTCCGGAATAAATTCCTCTGGATCGCGAATTCCGTCTCCGTTCTCATCCTCCCAGCGGTAGCCGCCGCGGTCGCTTCCCGTATAAATATAATTCTTCCGTTTCGAGGCCTCGCGGGACCGTCCCGCACGGTATGATCCATCCAGTCTGAACATGCCGCCCTCGGGACGGTAGAAGTAATCGAATACCGCCTGATCGGTAGCGACAAGCGCTGTGCTTGATTTCCGTTCACGGCGCGCATATTTCGTCCGGAAACTGCTTTCGGAACGCTGCGCCGAGGCAATACTAATACTTCCGCCGCGAACCAGCGCGCTGTCGGACCATGATACCTGTTTCGAACGTTCGGTGCGATACAGCCAATCAATTTCGCTAGTCATGCCGTACACTGGAGGTGTCGTAAGGGTGGTGCGGAAATCATCGAACGCCGCTCCGTGGGTATATATTCCGGTTCCCTCAGCCTGTTCGCGTTCGTATGCAAATGTCTGTCTGAATCCCCCGGCAGTGCCGTTCGCGTTTACATATATGCGGTCAATTTCCTCGTCAGGCATGCCCGGATAGTCGCTCCGTACGATGTGATTAAGGGCAATGTCGGCACCCCCTAAACCTTCTATTGATATTTTTCCGGTACCGCCCGCACGTTCCGATGAAGAAGCTCCCGCAAGTTCTGCCCGGCCGCCGTTTACCGATATTCCGGTGTCGGAAAGCCGCCCGCCGTTCACTGCGAGTTCGCCGGAAAATTCCGACACGGTTTCTTTACCGGGCTGCGAGATGAGCGGCAGTCCCCATGTGCGGTTCTCCTCGGCCGGCCTGTCGCGGTCGAGCGTCGCAAACTCGCTGTTCTGGGAGTGGTAAGTGCCGGTAATATCCGCTTTCAGAGGGATACCGAGCGCAAATTCCGGTGTAATGCCGATCCCGAACCGGTGAGCGCTGCCGTCGTTATTGGCATCGTCGAGGTCTGAATGCGTATTCTCATCGAACGCTGATCCGGCGGCTTCCGATTCAATATGAATATATGGGGTCGGATCGAATGTCATATTAAGTCCCGCGAGCTCCTGCGATACCGGGCTTTGTATGAATGCTTTTGGCTCGTAATTCGCATTAGAACTGGGCCCACGTTGCTCTTCCGGTACAAATTCGTAAATACCGCCGCCGATATAACGGTACGATCCTTCATTTTCACCGACCCATGAAAACGTGGCATTGAACTTTCCCGTCCCGGCGGGATTGTATTCAAGGTGATCGTCCACCTCGTCATACGTTCCCAGTGAATCGTCGCCGGCAGGACGCTTCCCCTCGATATAGATTGGATCGTCCCCGGCCTGTGCGACAATGTTTTTCACCGAATCGTCGAGATCGTACAATACCGGTTTCGAGAAATCGTCGGCCTCACGGGCGAATACCATGTTCACTTTCAGGCGGCCGCCCATATAACCGCCGTCCAGACCCGCCGAGTAGAAATTACGGCGGTAGCTTTCGCTCGTGTACTCGTAATCGCAGATGACCCGCATGTCTGCGCCGATGATACGGTTTTCGGTGAAAATGATCTCGCCGGTCGTGTAATCGATGGTGTAGTCATAACGGTTGCCACGAGTAAGCTCTTCACCGTTAATCCAGACTGTTTCAGTGCCGGGGATGATAGAAATCTGCTGCCTGCCGGTGTCCGAGATGAGACGATAGGGCCCCTGGTTTCCCTCGACCGGTGTAATGGTGGTGCTTTTGTGGCGGCCCTCGGATGCAGCCCCGGAGGCGAACACCTGGACATGTCCGCTGCGTGCAGTGAGTTTTGCGCCCGAGAGTCTGCGCATGTACGACTGCCAGCGGCCGCTGTCGCGGTGAAGATCGGTGTCGCCCATTTCGGCGCTGAAATTTTTACCTTCGATCTCGATGAGAACACGATCAATCTCCTCGAGTTCGCGTGTGTCGCCCTCAGGACTGATTGGCACATTCTGGTCCGAAATCGCCGCATTAAGCGTGATGTCGTCGGTCAGTTTTCCGGTGATATTCAGGCGGAGCGTCTGATTTAGCGCGGCTTCGTTCCCTGAACCCACATTGACATCGAACGTCTTGGATCCGCCGAATGTGAGGCCGGGGAAATGTCCCGGCGTTTTCTCTTTCGCAGAGAGATATACCTCTTGTGGAGCAGCGATCCCCCGCCGCTTTACCTCCGGACGCCGGTATGAAGGTTTTAGCCAGGAGGGCGGATAGGCAACAATCACTATTGCGGAATCTCCCGGCGAAAGTGTGCGGTTGAATGTAATCGTTCCCGCACGGGCATTTTCGTCCGCGATGTTGAGACCTGCGGCAGCGGTCAGTGAATCGACGCGGGCCAAACCGCCGATGAATTCGGAACCGACATCGTAGGGACCTCTTGTACCGTCGCCGTATATTATCGTCTGACCGGAGGCGAACGGGCTGTTACCGTCTCTGGCGAAAACAGGGGATATTCCCGCTGAAACGAACAGCGACAAAAGCCATGAAAACATGATGAAGTTTTTAAATGAATTCATAGAAACTTATACTCGCGAATATACACGCCGGTTCACATATAACATAAATACATATTATTTTCCGAACGAAACGGATACTGCTAATTAACAGTAATTTTGAGGATTTTGCAATATCGTTAAATGGTCGGAAGTAATTTAAAATGATTTGTCGCAAGTCGCGAATACATGCTTCGAGCTTCAATATCGGGTTCATATGAGTGTCGACATGAGTGGTACTTACCTGCGGTGCACCCATTTCCACAGGATATCCTCGGACGCTTCCTGTATGGGAGTAGAAGAGGCGGGGGGGGCATTGAACGCATAATACCTGAGCGGATCGGCACCGACCACTTTAATTGCGTGCGGTAGGCCGGCAGGTGCCATGGCAACGTCGCCGGTGGTGACATCTTCGATGTCGGTTCCGGTCATTACACGCGCTCTGCCGGTGAGAAAAATATAGACTTCAGTACGGTTGTGGGTATGTGGATGAACTTCCTCGCCGGGTTGCATCTCGACATAATGGATGCTCATTTCGGATATCCCTTTGATTGTGCCGTCTGCGGCTGCCGAGAGAAGAATATTCGGCCCAGTCATATTCGGTTTGAATTCGATAATTTTTCTGATCGGCATGACAACATCCATTGATGAAAAAGTTTTTTTA